>DATNBK010000115.1:0-5305 GCA_035571995.1 Rhodanobacter sp. | reverse complement strand
GCCCCTATCCATCACCGCGATCTGGTCGGCGCCCTCGATGGTGGAAAGGCGATGCGCAATGACCACGGTGGTGCGGGCGTGCATCAGCCGCTGCAGCGCCTGCTGGATCAGGCGCTCGGATTCGGTGTCCAGCGCGCTGGTGGCCTCATCCAGTATCAGGATCGGCGCATTCTTGAGGATCGCGCGGGCAATTGCGATGCGCTGGCGCTGGCCGCCCGAAAGCGTATTGCCGCTTTCACCGACCTGGGTGTGGATGCCTTCGGGCAAGGCCTGGATGAAGTCCAGCGCGTTGGCGGCCTCGGCGGCCTCGATGATCTCCAGCTCGCTGGCCCCAGCCAGTTCGCCGTAGGCAATGTTGTTGGCCACGGTGTCATCGAACAGCATCACATTCTGGCCGACCCAGGCAATTTGCCGGCGCAGCGACGCAAGCGTGTAGTTCTTGTAGTCCTGGCCGTCGAGCACGATGCGCCCGGCATTGGGCGTGATGAAGCGCGGCAGCAGGCTGACCAGCGAGGTCTTGCCGCTACCCGAGCGGCCGACCAGGGCCGTCACCGTGCCGGGCGCGCAATGCAGGTCCACTCCGCGCAAAGCCTCCACCCCGTGCCGCGGATAGACCAGGCGCACATCTTCGAATCGCAGGTCACCGCGGGCACGCCCCAGTTCTTCCTTCCCCACATCGACTTCCGGCGGCAGGTCGACCACTTCGAACAAATCCTCCGCCGCGGACAGGCCGCGCTGGATATTGGCCTGCACGTTGGCCAGGCGCTTCAGCGAGGGCAGCATCGCGCCCATCGCGGTGAGCACTGCGAAAAACACGCCGGGGGACATGTGCTGCAGCACCTGCGGCCGCGTGCCAAGGAAGACCAGCGCCGCCAGTGCCAGGGCGGCGGAAAACTGGATCGTCGAGCTTGCCGCGGCATTGGTGGCGGCAATCTTCAGGTTCAGTCGGCGCGTATGGCGCACCACCTGGTCGAAGCGCTTGGCCTCGTGTTCCTGGCCACCGAAGATGCGAATCTCGCGATGTGCGCCGACCGACTCCTCGACGGTGCCGGCGACCGAACCCATGCTGCCCTGGATGCGTCGGCTGATCTGCCGGTAGCGGCGGCTGACCACCGTGGCGATCAACGCGATGGCCGGCACCAGCACCAGCAGCGCCAGGGTGAGGTAAGGGCTGAAATACAGCATCACGCAAAGCATCGCGATCACGGTGCAACCGTCCGTGATCGCGATCTTCACCGCGTCGGTGGAGGCCGAAGCCACCTGCTCGCTGGTGTAGGTGACGCGCGAGATTTGCTGGCCCGAAGGCTCGATACCGAAGTACGCCGCCGGCAGGCGCAGGTAGGAACCAAACACGTCCTGCTGCATGGCCTGCACCACGTTCCGGCCGATGTAGGCCATGCCGTAGGTGCTGACGAACGTGGCCAGCGAACGCAGCAGGAAAATGCCGATGATCCAGATCGGCATCCAGAAAATCAGGAACGGGTCCTTGTGCATGAACAGCTTGTCGATCATGGGCTGCAGCAGGCCGGTGAACAACGCCAGGCCACCCGCATCCACGGCCATGCCGACGATGGCCACCAAGCCAATCGCCCAGTAGCGCCGGGTATAGCCCAGCAAGCGTTTGTACACCGCCCAGCTCTGTGCGCCCCAGACCGGTGGCTTGGTCCGGATCATTGCCCGTTGCCGGCCGCGGTCGGCGTGGTGGCCATCGACAAGTGCGTGAAGCCGAGCTGCCCCAGGGCGTCCATGGCCGTGACCACGCTCTGGTGCGTGCTGGCGGCATCGGCACGGATCATCACCGTGCGGCTGAAGTCGTCACCAGCCACGCGGGCGACGCTTTGCTTGAGGACGTCGAGGTTCGTTCCCGGCACCGGATCGCTGCCGACGAAATAGCGCCCATCCTTGTCCACCGTGATGATCAGCGCCGGCTGCCCGCCCTCGGCTTCGCTGCTGGCGTTGGGCAAGGTGACCTGCATGCGGGCGTGCTGCACGAACGTGCTGGTCAAGGCAAAGAACATGAACAAGGTCAGCAGGACGTCGATCAACGGCACCACGTTGATCTCGAATTCGTCGCCACGGCGGTCGTTGCCAATGCGCATGGGGCTTAGACAGCCCTCGCCCGGGTCGATGACTGGCCGCGCCGGGCCGGCACGCTCTCGCCCGCAGGCGGCAAGGTCAACTCGTCCAGCAAGGCAGTTGCCTGCTTTTCCATCTCCACGCAGTAGCCCGCCACACGCGAGCGGAAATAGCGATGCAGCACGTAGGCCGGGATGGCCACGATCAGGCCCGATGCGGTGCAGATCAACGCGTCGCCAATGCCGCCAGCCATCTTTGCCGGATCGCCGAGACCGCCGGCCATGACCGCCATGAACATGCGGATCAGGCCGATCACGGTGCCAAACAGGCCGAGCAACGGACCGATCAGCGCAATCGTGCCCAGGGAATTGAGGTAGCGCTCCATGCGGTGCACGACGTGCCGGCCGGTGTCCTCGATGCGCTCCTTGATCAGTTCACGCGGACGATCGCGCACGGCCAGTGCCGCGGCCAGCAATTCGCCCAGCGGCGAACCGCTGGCCAGGTCCTGAAGTTGTCTCTGGTCGGGCTGCTCCTGCTTGGCCCAGCGTTGCACGTCCTCGCCGAGGCCAGGCGGCATGACCGCACGCCGACGCAAGGTCCAGAAGCGCTCCAACACGATGGCCAATGCTGCTGCAGAACAAAGCAGGATCGGCAGCATGGCCCAGCCGCCAGCAATTACGAGTTCCAGCACGTGCGACCCCGCTCGTTGCGCACTTGGTAAGCCCGCATGATAGCAGTCCCCTGCCCGCGCTCGCGCAGCCCTGGCACACACGCAGCCGCACCTCCCGCGGGCTATTCGCGCCAGTAGCGCGCCTGGCGCTGGCGCCAACCTACACCGGCCCTGGGCGCAGCGTCCGGCGGAAACTCCAGGGGAACGGCCCCGAACTCGGCCGTGTTCAGCACCGCCACGCCGGCATGCGCATAGCGGGCCACGACCTCGGGGCGCGGATGCCCGAAGCGGTTGCGCCAGCCAGCCGAAACCACGGCCAGCGTGGGCTGCCAGGCGGCGATGAAGCCGCCGGTGGAGGCCCCATTGCTGCCATGGTGCGGGACCAGCAACACCAGGGGCTTGCCGCGTGGAGGCGGAACGTCGAGCTGCGGCTCCAGCTTGCGGCTGATGTCGCCGGTGAGCAGCAGGCGCCCGGCACGACCCTCGACCAGGAGCACGCAGGAGCGGTCATTGCCGCTGGCCATGGAGGCCGCCACGGCCGGGCTGAGCACCCGGAAATCGATTCCGTCCCAGCGCCACCGCTGGCCGGCCAGGCACGGCTGCATCGGCACCGGCATGCGCGCTGGCTCCCCGGCATAGCGCCGCGCGAAGGGAAATGCCGCCACCAGCGCCTGCAAGCCGCCGGCGTGATCGTTGTCGGCATGGCTCACCATCAGCAGGTCGAGATGGTCCAGCCCCAGCGCATGCAGGCTGGGCACTACCACCGCGTCGCCAAGGTCGAAGCCGGAGCGGTAGCGCGCGCCGGTGTCGTAGACCAGGACATGCTCCCGCGTGCGCACCACGACCGACAGGCCTTGCCCCACGTCCAGGACCCAGGCCTGGAAGCCACCCTCGGCCGGCAGCGGCAGCCGCGGCAACAACAGCGGCAGGAACAGCAGCGCACCAAGCCAGCGCTGCGGAATGCCACGTGGCAGGAACAACCAGAGCGCACCAAGCATGGCCAGGCCCAGTGCACCCGCCTGCACGCTGGGCAGGTACCAATGCGCACCCGGCCACCGGGCCATGGCGTCGAGCAGCCACCACTGTCCATGCATCATGCGCGCGGCCAGCCACCAGACCGGCCCGGCCAGCGGCGGGTACACGCCAAACAGCAAGGTGCCAAGCAAGGCGCACGGCACGATCACGAAGCTCACGAACGGTACCGCGACCAGGTTCGACAGCGCACCCACGAGCGAGGCCTGGCCGAAAAACCACAGGGTCAGCGGCAGCAGGGACACCGTCATCAGCAACTGTCCGGCCGTCAATTCATGCACGAAGCCGCGCCAACCACGCCCACGCGCCTGCAGGCACAGCATGAGCAGCGCCACGCCGACGAAGGACAACCAGAACCCGGCCGAGAGCACGGCCAGCGGATCCACCACCAGGATCAGCAGCAAGGCCATGGCCAGCGCATGCGCTCCACGATGGCCGCGCCGGCTGCCGCGGGCCAGCGCCACCACCGCGATCATGAGCAAGGTGCGCACCGTGGGCAGGCCGAAGCCGGCGAGCGCGCTGTACGCCGTCGCCACCACCAGGGCTGCAGCCGCCTGCGCCTGCGGCCTGGGCAGGCGCAGCGCCAATGATGGCCATAGTTGGTACAACGCCCAGACCAGGCCCACGCCGAACACCGCGGCCATGCCGACGTGGAAGCCGGAGATGGCGATCAGGTGCGATACGCCATTGCCGCGGGCCACCGCCCAGTCGGCTGGCCGCAGGCCGCGCGTATCGCCTACCGCGAGCGCGCGCAGCAAGGCCGCATCGCGCGCATCGTGCACCTGTGCGGCAATGCGTCGGGAAATGGCGTCGCGCACCCCGTCGACGCACCATGACCGCCCAAGTTGCCGGTTGCCCGGGTCTACGCGCACATAGCCGACGGCGTGCACCCCGCGTTCCAGCGCGGAGCGTTCGCCGTCCGCCGCACCGGGATCGAGCAGGCCGCGCGGCCGCCGCAGCCGCAACACCAACCGCCAGCGGCTGCATGGTGGAGGCCCCGTGCGCGCGTCGTACCAGGCGACGGTGACCTTGCCGCGCAAGGCCAGCGTACGGCCAGCCAGGCTCGCCCGCTCCACGTCAAAGGAAAAATGCGCGGCATCCGGACGTTCGTCCGGCAAATCAACCACGGTGCCGATGACCTGGAAATCCCTGCCTTCGAGTGCGCGCGGCAAGCGCGCGTCCATCGCCGACGTGCCTTGGTAGACGGCCCAGCCGAAACCCAACAAGGCGAACAGCAACCAGTGCCAACGTCGCAGCATCACAACGACTGCGGCCAGCACCGACAGGCCGGCCAGGGTTCCAATCGTGGACGGCAAGCGGGGCAGCCATTGCACCACCAGGATGCCAGCCAACAACGCCAGCGCCGCTGTGCTTGCCGTGACCGGGAGCTGGCCAGGTCGCATGGCGACTCGACAATGATGGGACGGCTCCGAGCCTAGCCCGCGCGGCGTGCGCCCGAGGACGAAGGATGCGTAGGCACCCCACCCCACCCGCCGCCAGCCCACCCTTCGTGGGCACTGCCTTCAT
>DATNBK010000114.1:0-2191 GCA_035571995.1 Rhodanobacter sp. | reverse complement strand
AACTGGTGCGTGACGACATCGACCGGAATGGCGCGCTGCATTGCGTCTTCGTCGACGAAGCACAGTTCCTCACCAAGGTGCAGGTGTGGCAGCTCACCGACGTGGTCGACGTGCTGCAGGTGCCAGTGCTGGCCTATGGCTTGCGCACCGATTTCCGCGGCGAGCTGTTCACTGGCAGCAGCTACCTGCTGGCCTGGGCCGACGAGTTGCATGAGATCAAGACCATCTGCCACAGCGGGCGCAAGGCGACCATGGTGTTGCGCATGGATGCGGGCGGTCAGCCGGTCACCGCGGGTCCGCAGGTTGAGATTGGCGGCAACGAACGCTATGTCTCAGTGAGCCGGGCGGAGTTCAAGAACATCATGCAGCGGGCAGGCCACGGCGGATTGCCGCACGCACAGTTGGACACGGATGAGCCGCACTGATGGCACAGGCAAGCCTATGACCGGGCACGACCAGATCGCCCCGTGGGCCCGGCCCTATTGGCGTGCAGGCAGCGGACAGGCGCTGCTGCATTTCTACGTATTCGGCAAATTCGCACCGGACCTCGTCATCCCGACGACGCGTTACAACAACGCCAGCCTGCCGGCCGGCGTGAGGCTCGAACGTTTCCAGAATGCGGTGTTGCGCCAGTGGGAGGGCTATCCGCTGTTCGGCGAGCTCGGCGCCACATTGCGCGAGGACAGCCCGGAAACCTTTGCCAGCGCCCGCGCGGCGCCCGAGGTGCTCGTGGTGCGCGGAGAGCTCGAGGATGCCGCGACGCTGGATTACCTGCGCCATACCCTGGGCGTGCTCGCCGCCCTGCTCGACGTCGGCGCCACCTCGATCCTGGATCCGCAGATGCTGCGCCTGTTCAGTGCCGCCGAGTGGCGCGGGCACTACCTGGTCAAGGGCGGGGCTCCGCTGCGCCACCACGTGCTGATCCTGCTCGACCCCGACGCCGAGCACCCCGGCCGATCCTGGGTGCGCACGCGCGGCATGCGCAAGTTTGCCCGGCCCGACATCAACATCACCAATATCCCGAAGGACGCGGTCGATCGCGCCGGCATGCTGTGCGAGCGGCTGGTGGAGCTGGAATCACTTGGCGCGCGCCTCGAGGCCGGCCAGGCGCTGGAAGTCGACGGCCTGCCCGCCGGCCTGGTGGCCGAGCCAGGCGGCGACATGGCCGATCCGCACTTCAACAACACCCACGTGTCGCTGCGCTGGCCGGATTAGTTCAAGAACCGGGCCTCTTCCACCGCCATTCCCGCGCACGCGGGAATCTAGGATTAGTCACCCTGGAGCAGCAAAGGCACTGGATCCCCGCCTGCGCGGGGATGACGACGGGATGATGGCGTGCATCCAATGTGGGGATGACGACGGTGTACGGTCACGCACAGCGGAACTGCCGTCGAAGCGGCTTCAGTGCTGGCAATGGGGGCACCAGAAAGTGGATCGCTGGCCGAGCGTGACTTGACGGACCCGGTGTCCACAGATGCGGCAGGGCTCGCCAGCGCGCGCATAAACATTGAGCTCGCGGTAGAAGTAGCCGGGGATGCCGGTCGGACTGATGAAGTCGCGCAGCGTGGTGCCGCCGCGTTCAATCGCGTGCAACAGCAGGTGCTTCACCTCGGTCGCCAGGCGTCCATAGCGGATGCGCGCGATGCGGCCGGCGGCGCGGCGCGGATCGATGCGCGCGGCAAACAGGGCCTCGCTGGCGTAGATGTTGCCGACGCCAACGACGACATGGCTGTCCATCAGGAACGTCTTGACCGCCGCGGTGTGGCCCCGCGAGGCGCGCCACAGTGTGTCGCCAGAGAAATCCCCACCGAGCGGCTCGGGGCCGAGCGCGGCCAGCAGCGGGTGGACGGTGCCTGGCGCCTGCCACAACAGGGAGCCGAAGCGGCGCGGATCGGTGAAGCGCAGGATCAGCTCGCCCTCGCCCGGCCGCGGTTCGAGCCGGATGTCCACGTGGTCGTGCCTGCGCGGCGGCGTGTCGACCGGCAGCACGCGCAGCGAGCCGGACATGCCCAAGTGCAGCAGCGCACTGCCCGCCGCCGTATGCAGCAGCAGGTATTTCGCGCGGCGCTCCACCTCGTCGATGCGCTGGCCAGGCAACAGGTCGGCAATCTCGCGTGGGATTGGCCAGCGCAGGTCCGGGCGACGCAGGGTCACGGCGCGCACGCGCCGGCCGATCAGATAAGGCGCAATG
>DATNBK010000113.1:0-5996 GCA_035571995.1 Rhodanobacter sp. | reverse complement strand
GGGCATGCCCGCCAGGGTGACATCGTGCACGCCCGCGGTGAGTTCGAGCGCGCGCTGCTCGTGCACGACGGCGTAACCGGCATCGACGTCCCCGTCAGCCGTGCTTGCGTACAGCGCCGGGCTGTCACTGCGGTAAATGGTCAGTTGCGTCGGGTTGGCGGCCTGCGCTGCAGCCAGGCTACCCAGCAGGAGCGTGCCGGCAGTTGCGGTGGTGAGCAGGATGGCGCGGGTGGTCATGCGCTGTTCTCCAGGTGAGGACGGGGTCCATGGTACCCGTCCGGAGCTGAGCGCAACCCGTGGAGCGTGTCGTGGCGCGGCGTCAGTCCGCCGGCGGCGCGCTGACCGCGGCGCGGATGCTGGCGGGGAGTGGCGCCGGCTGCCCGGTGGCCGGATCCACCCACACCATGACCACGTGCCCGTCGCAATACAGGCGGTCGGCGTCGGCGGTGCTGACGATGCGGTGGGCCAGCGTGATCGAAGTGGCACCCACCCGCGTGCAGGCCAGTTGTACGGCCAGCTGCTCGGGCCAGGCAATCGGCCGGCGGTAGTTCAACTGGGCGGCGGCCACCACGGGCATGCCGGCAGGGCCGTGCCAGTCGGGCACGCCTTGCATCCACTGCAGTCGCGCCTCCTGCAGGTACACCAGGTAGGCGGCGTTGTTGACGTGGTTGAAGGCATCGAGGTCGCCCCAGCGTGCGTCCATGTGCGCGACGAAAACCGGCGGCGTCGGTTTCCCCGCATCCATGGCGTCCGCGTCGGCCTTGCTCATGCCGCGGACTGCCGCTTGCCACGCCGTGCCGGGGCGGTGCTCTTGCCGATGGCGGCAGTGTGCCCGCTGCGCTTGGCGCCCGCGCCGGCACCCAGGTGCGGACCCAGGAACTGGCCAGTGTAGGAGTCGGGCGTCGCGGCGACGGTTTCCGGCGTGCCGGTCACCAGGATGCGGCCGCCGCCGGCACCGCCCTCGGGGCCGAGATCGATGATCCAGTCGGCGGTCTTGATCACGTCGAGGTTGTGTTCGATGACCACCACCGTGTTGCCCTGGTCCACGAGCTGGTGCAGCACGTCGAGCAATTGCTCGATGTCGTGGAAATGCAGGCCGGTCGTGGGCTCGTCGAGGATGTACAAGGTGTTGCCGGTATCGCGCTTGGACAGCTCGCGCGAAAGCTTCACGCGCTGTGCCTCGCCCCCGGAAAGCGTGGTCGCGCTTTGCCCAAGCTTGATGTAGTCGAGGCCCACGGCACGCAGCGTTTCCAGTTTGCGCGCGACCACCGGCAGATTCCCGAGCAGTTGCAGCGCCTCCTCGACGGTCATGTCGAGCACGTCGGCAATGGTGTAGCCCTTGTACAGTATTTCCAGCGTCTCGCGGTTGTAGCGCTTGCCGTGGCAGACATCACACGGCACATAGACGTCCGGCAGGAAGTGCATCTCCACCTTGATCAGGCCGTCGCCTGCGCAGGCCTCGCAGCGGCCGCCGCGCACGTTGAAGCTGAAGCGGCCCGGCGTGTAGCCGCGCGCGCGCGCCTCGGGTACCTGGGCGAACATTTCGCGCAGCGGTGTGAACAGGCCGGTATAGGTGGCCGCGTTTGAACGCGGCGTGCGGCCGATCGGCGACTGGTCGATCTCCACCACCTTGTCGAAGAGCTCCAACCCGGTGACTGCCTCGTACGGGGCCGGTTGTACGCCGGCGCCGTTCAAGTGCGCGGCGGCGAGGCGGTACAAGGTGTCGTTGACCAGGGTCGACTTGCCCGAGCCCGACACGCCGGTGACGCAGGTCAGCAGGCCCGAGGGAAAGGCGACATCGATGTGCTGCAGGTTGTTGCCGCTCGCGCCGCGGATGCGCAGCCAGGAGTCGGAATCCGGCACCGGCCGCCGCTGCTTGGGCACGCGGATGGCGCGCTGGCCGGACAGGTACTGCCCGGTGATCGAGCGCGGCGCGGCCAGGATGTCGCGCACTTGCCCCGCGGCAACCACTTCGCCGCCGTGGGTGCCGGCGCCCGGGCCGATGTCGAGCACGTAGTCGGCGGCGCGGATCGCGTCCTCGTCGTGTTCGACCACGATCACCGTGTTGCCCAGGTCGCGCAGGCGCTTCAGCGTGACCAGCAGGCGTTCGTTGTCGCGCTGGTGCAGGCCGATGGACGGCTCGTCCAGCACATACATCACGCCGACCAGGCCGGCGCCGATCTGCGAGGCAAGGCGGATGCGCTGCGCCTCGCCGCCCGACAAGGTGTCGGCCTGCCGGTCGAGCGTGAGGTAGTTGAGGCCGACGTCGTTCAGGAACACCAGGCGCTCGCGGATCTCCTTGACGATCTTGGCGGCAACCTCCCCGCGCCAGCCGGGTAGCTGCAAGGTCGCGAAGAAGGCCCGGGTGTCGTCGATCGAGAGCGCGCCGAGTGCCGGCAGCGCCAGGTCGGCGACGAACACGTTGCGGGCCGAGCGGTTGAGGCGCTCGCCATGGCAGGCCGGGCACGGCTGCTCGCTGATGTACTTGGCCAGCTCGTCGCGCACCGTCGGCGAATCCGATTCCTTGTACCGCCGCTCCAGGTTCGGCAGGATACCCTCGAACGGGTGCTCGCGGGTGACCTCGCCGCCGCGTTCGGTGAGGTAGCGGAACGCGATCTTCTGCTTGCCACTGCCGTAGAGAATGGCCGTCTGGACGTCCTTTGGCAGGTCGCTCCAGCGCGTGTCGGCATCGAAGCCGTAATGCTTCCCCAGCGAAAGCAGCATGCGGTAATAGTGCGGGTTGCGTCGGTCCCAGCCGCGCACCGCGCCGCCCGACAAGGGCAACAGCGGGTGGGCGACCACGCGCGCGGGGTCGAACACCTCCTTCACCCCGAGGCCGTCGCACTCCGGGCAGGCGCCTACCGGTGAGTTGAACGAGAACAGGCGCGGCTCCAGCTCGGGCAGCGAGTAGTCGCACACGGGGCAGGAAAACCGCGAGGACAGCAGCAGCGGCGGGGCCGCGCCATCGTTCATGTCGGCCACGGTCAACAGGCCGTCGCCGATGCGCAACGCGGTTTCCACCGACTCGGCCAGGCGCTGGCGGATGTCCTCGCGCGGGCGGAAGCGGTCGATGACCGCCTCGATGGTGTGCTTCTGGCGCAGCATCAGCGGCGGCACCGCGTCGAGGTCGTACACCGCCCCGTCAATGCGCGCGCGCACGAAACCCTGGACCCGCAACTGGTCGAGGACCTGCACGTGCTCGCCCTTGCGTTCGCGCACCACCGGGGCCAGCAGCATGTAGCGGCGTTCGGGATCCAGGGCCAGGATGGCGTCGACCATCTGGGTGACGGTCTGCGCCTGCAGCGGCGTGCCGTGGTCGGGGCAGCGCGGGGTGCCGACGCGGGCATAGAGCAGGCGCAGGTAATCGTAGATTTCGGTGATCGTGCCGACCGTGGAGCGTGGGTTGTGCGAGGTCGACTTCTGCTCGATGGAGATCGCCGGCGACAAGCCCTCGATGGTATCGACGTCGGGCTTTTCCATCATCGACAGGAACTGCCGCGCATACGCCGACAGCGACTCGACGTAGCGACGCTGGCCTTCGGCGTAGATGGTGTCGAAGGCCAGCGAGGATTTGCCGGAGCCGGACAGGCCGGTGATCACGATCAGTTCATCGCGCGGCAGTTCGACGTCGATGTTCTTGAGATTGTGGGTGCGTGCGCCGCGGATTCGGATGGTATCCATGCCGCTCGGATATGGGGCAAATGGAGCACTATAACAACCCGGCGGCGGACGCGGCCTCCGGACGGTTGGGAGGCCGGCCCGTGGCCTGGCCATTGCCCTTGGGGCACCAGGATTTGACCGCGTCCAGGCGGAATCACTATAATCCCCGGTCCGGCTGGCTTGGATGCCCGCCGTGGCCATACCCAAGAGAATAACGACAGAAGGGCATACCAATGAGCTACGCAGTCATCAAGACTGGCGGCAAGCAATATCGCGTGCAGCAGGGAGACGTGCTGCGGGTCGAGTTGCTGGCAGCCGAAGAAGGCGCGACCGTGACGTTCGACCAGGTGTTGTTGCTGGGCGACGGTGAGGCGATCAACGTCGGCACGCCGCTGGTCGAGGGCGCAACGGTCAGCGCCACCATACGCAGGCACGGCCGCGCGGACAAGATCCGCATCATCAAGTTTCGCCGGCGCAAGCACTACAAGCGCCAGCAAGGCCACCGCCAGCATTTCAGCGAAGTCGAAATCACGGGCATCAACGCCTGAGCAACTGGAGCATCAGTCATGGCACACAAGAAAGGCGTAGGTTCCAGCCGCAACGGTCGCGATTCGAACCCGAAATATCTCGGCGTCAAGCTGTACGGCGGCCAGGACGTGACGGCCGGCAACATCATCGTGCGCCAGCGCGGCACGCAGTTCCATCCGGGTACGGGCGTCGGCCTCGGCCGTGACCACACCTTGTTTGCGCTGGTCGACGGCAAAGTGCAGTTCAAGGTGCGCGGCGACAAGAACCGTCGTTTCGTCGACGTCGTCCCGGGTGACGCCGTCCCGGGCTGAGCCGGGCGCGCGGCGACGATTGCATGGCCCTGCCTTGGCAGGGCCTTTGCTTTTGTGCCGGCGGGCTGCCGGGCGCTTCCGTTATCCTGATCGCGTCTGCGGTGCCCCGGATCCATCATGAAATTTGTCGATGAAGTACGTATCACGGTCAAGGCCGGCGATGGTGGCAATGGCTGCGCCAGCTTCCGGCGCGAGAAGTTCATCCCGCTCGGTGGCCCGGATGGCGGCGACGGCGGACGCGGCGGCTCGGTCTGGCTGGTGGCCGACGAGGGCTTGAACACCCTGGTGGATTTCCGCCACCAGCGCCACTTCAAGGCCCAGCGCGGGCAAAACGGCATGGGCAGCCAGATGTACGGCCGGGCTGGCGAGGACAACGCCATCCGCGTGCCGGTCGGCACCGTGGTCACGAACATCGACACCGACGAAGTCATTGGTGACCTCACCGCCGATGGCGAGCGACTGCTCGTGGCCCAGGGCGGCAAGGGCGGCCTGGGCAACATCCACTTCAAGAGTTCGGTCAACCGGGCCCCACGCAAGGCCACGCCGGGCACGCCCGGCGAGGTGCGTGAGTTGAAGCTGGAGTTGCGCGTCCTCGCCGACGTCGGCTTGCTGGGCTTCCCCAATGCCGGCAAGTCCACCTTCATCCGCGCGGTGTCGGCGGCGACGCCGCGGGTGGCGGACTACCCCTTCACCACCTTGCACCCGCATCTTGGCGTGGTGCGCCTGGGGCCCGAGCAGAGCTTCGTCATTGCCGACTTGCCGGGCCTGATTGGCGGTGCGGCCGATGGGGCGGGGCTGGGCATCCAGTTCTTGCGCCACGTCGCGCGCACGCGCCTGTTGCTGCACCTGGTCGAGATGAGCTCGCGGGACACCGGCGAGGTCGCGGGCCAAGTGCGGGCCATCGAGCACGAGCTGGCGAGCTTTGATCCCGGGTTGCTGGAGCGTCCGCGCTGGCTGGTGTTGAACAAGGCCGACATGCTCCCGCCCGAGGAGCGTGATCCCTTGGCGCGCGACATCGTCGCCGAGCTGGGCTGGACCCAGCCGTGGTTCGTGGTCTCGGCGCTTGCCCGCGAGAACACGCTGGCAGTATGCCGGCAGGTGCAACGCTTTTTCGAAGCCACGCAACAGGCCGATACCAACCGCGTGGACATGCTGCCCGGCGACGTGCGGGCGCGCGGTGACGACACCCCCGCCTGAACAAACCCAGCGATTCCGGTTGTGGCTGTCCATGATAATGACTATCATTCGTGCACCAGGTCCCGGATGCCGTGCATGAAGTTCCCGTTGCCGCTGCTGCTCGCGTTGTTGTTCCCCCTGATGGCAACCGCGGCCGATACGCCGACCTACACCCTGGAGCTGCAGAACCACCGGTACGTCCCCAACGAATTGCGCATCCCGGCGCAAACGCGGGTCAAGCTGCAGATCGTCAACAAGGATCCCACGCCGGAAGAGTTCGAGAGCGTCGATTTCCCCGCCGAGAAGATCGTCATGCCGAAC
>DATNBK010000112.1:0-3237 GCA_035571995.1 Rhodanobacter sp. | reverse complement strand
CATGCCGACGTGCATGCGCGCCTAGCTGGCACAATGGGCGCATGCAGCATGAACGCCTGACCGCCAACCTTCGCCGCGCGCCGCAAACCCGGTACGCAGCGGCAAGCAGCCAGCCTGCTGGCGGATTTACGCACGGCGGCCCACGGCGGTGAACAGCGCCGACGGGGGCCTCGTGGTCCGTTTCCATGCCGGCATCGACGAGATCGATGCCGAAGCCTGGGATCGGCTGCGCCCCGACGACAATCCCTTCGTCGCGCATGCGTTCCTGCAGGCGCTGGAGCGCGACGGTTGCATCCGCCCACAGTGGGGCTGGCAGGCGCACCATCTCGGTCTGTACCAGGGCCAGCAGTTGATCGCCGCGGCACCCCTGTACCTGAAGACGAACTCGCATGGCGAGTATGTATTCGACTTCAGCTGGGCAGACGCCTGGGAGCGTGCCGGCGGCAGCTACTACCCCAAGCTGCTGAACGCCGTTCCCTACTCGCCCGTGACCGGCCCGCGCCTGCTGGCCGGGAGCGCAGCATCCGCGCCTGACCTGCAACGGCAACTGGTGACTGCGATGCGCGGTGAGGCCGAACGCCTGGGTCTGTCCTCGCTGCACGCCGACTTCCTCCCGGAAACGGAACTCGATGCATTTGCCGCCGACCCGGCACCGCATCCCTGGCTGGCACGCAGCGACGTGCAGTTCCATTGGCACAACCAGGGCTATCCACACTTCCCGGCCTTCCTGGCCACGCTGGCGCACAAGAAGCGCAAGAACATCCTGCGCGAGCGGGACCAGGTTGCCGCCAGCGGCCTGGACATCGAGTGGCGCGACGGCAGCAGCCTGGGCGAGCGCGACTGGCGGCAGGTGCATGACCTGTATCTGCACACCTTTGCCACCAAGGGCAACCGGGCCACGCTGAGCGGATCGTTCTTCCGCGAGCTGGGCACGCTGGCCCTCGGCGCCCAACTGTCGCTGGCCCGGTTCGACGGCGACATCGTCGCCATGGCCTTGTTCCTGCGCAGCCGGCACACTTTGTACGGCCGCTACTGGGGCAGCCTGGTCATGCAGCCGGGGCTGCACTTCGAGCTGTGCTACTACCGAGGCATCGAGTACGCGATTGCCGAGGAGATGGAGCGCTTCGAGCCCGGTGCCCAAGGCGAACACAAATTGGCGCGCGGCTTCCTGCCGGCGCGCACTGCCTCGCGCCATTACCTGCTCGACGCGGACTTCCATGCGGCCGTGGCCCATGCGCTCGAGCGCGAACACGCCATGCTGGACAATTACGCCGAGGAGCTGCGCCAGCACAGCCCCTACGCCGAGCGTGAGCCGCATCGAACATGATCCGCCTGCCGTTGCTGGACGCCGACACGCCCGAGGCGTTCCCCCCGCCGGCGCTAGCGCTTGCCGACCCCAACGGGCTGCTGGCCTTTGGCGGCGACCTGTCGCCGGCGCGCCTGCTGGCCGCGTATCGCCAGGGCATCTTCCCGTGGTTTGGCGTCGGCGAGCCCATCCTCTGGTGGTCGCCTGATCCGCGCTGCATCCTGCGCACCGGGCGGCCGCGGATCAACCGCAGCCTGCGCCGGCAATTGCGCGGCAAGCACTGGCGGCTCAGCGTCGACCACGCGTTTGCACGAGTGATCCGCGCCTGCGCCGCGCCGCGCCACGACGACAGCGACACCTGGATCACCGCGGACATGCGCGACGCCTACGTGCGCCTGCACGCCCTGGGCCATGCGCACAGCGTGGAAGTCTGGGATGGCGAGGAGCTGGCCGGCGGCATCTATGGACTGGCCATTGGCCGCCTGTTCTGCGGCGAATCCATGTTCAGCGCGCAAAGCGGCGGCTCCAAGCTGGCGCTGGTGGCGCTGGCCGATCTGCTGCGCGGCATGGGCTTCCCGCTGATCGACACGCAAGTGGCCAATGCGCATACCCTGAGCCTCGGCGCCGAGGAAATCCCGCGCCAGGCCTACCTGGCCGAAGTGGCCCGCCTCACCGCCCTGCCCGGCCACGTCGGCAGCTGGGCCGACCTCACGCCACGGTTGATGCAACCCTGTTTGCGGAGTTGAGATTGCCCACGCGGCGGCTGGGATGCGCACCGCCGCGGCGATGGCGGATCCCTCGCTGCGCTCCCGACTGCAGGGAGCCCCTTGCGGATTGATCCGCCCGACGACACACGCAGGTCTGCCATACGACACATGGATTCGCCGTACGGCACACATGCGTGGGGCGGTTCAAGGTCGCAGACCGGAACCGCCGTCCACACATGGCTCATTCAACCCTCGACGCTACCCCGGAGGATTCAACCGCCGCGCATCACGTAGCGGCTGGCCACGTAATCGTCCAGGATGCCGACGAACTCCTCGGCAATGCGCTCACCGCGCAGGGTCATGGCCTTCTTGCCGTCGATGAACACCGGCGCCACCGGCACCTCGCCGTTGCCCGGCAGCGAAATGCCGATGTTCGCGTGCTTGGATTCGCCCGGCCCGTTCACCACGCAGCCCATCACCGCCAGGGTGAGGCTTTCCACGCCGTCGTACTGCACCCGCCACAGGGGCATCTGCTCGCGCACATGCTCCTGCACGGTCTTCGCCAGCACCTGGAAGAATTCGCTGCTGGTGCGGCCGCAGCCGGGACACGCGGTGACCAGGGGCGAGAACGCGCGCAGGCCCATGGTCTGCAGCAGCTCCTGCGCCACCACCACCTCGCCGGTGCGGGGCGCGCCGGGTTCGGGCGTGAGCGAGATGCGGATCGTGTCGCCGATGCCTTCCTGCAGCAGCACGGCGAGCGCGGCGCTGGAGGCGACGATGCCCTTCGAGCCCATGCCGGCTTCGGTTAAACCCAGGTGCAGGGCGTAGTCGCAGCGCGCGGCGAGGTCGCGATAGACCGCGATCAACTCCTGCACGCCCGATACCTTGCACGACAGGATGATGTGGTCGCGCGCCATGCCCAGCGCCTCGGCATAGGCCGCCGAATCCAGCGCCGAGCGGATCAAGGCCTCGCGCCCCACGGCGCCGGCATCCCAGGGCTCGGCGCGCCTGGCGTTCTCGTCCATCAAGGTGGTCAGCATGGCCTGGTCGAGCGAACCCCAGTTCGCACCAATGCGCACCGGCTTGTCCTCGCGCAGCGCGATCTCGATGATCTTCGCGAACTGGCTGTCGTGCTTCGCGCCGAAACCGACGTTGCCCGGGTTGATGCGGTATTTCGCCAGCAGCCGTGCGCACGCCGGCTCCTGCGCCAGCAACTGGTGGCCG
>DATNBK010000111.1:0-2034 GCA_035571995.1 Rhodanobacter sp. | reverse complement strand
ACGGTGGCGCAGGTCAAGGAGGATTTCGGCGGGCGCCACGTGGCGCTCGGGTTCACCCATGACAAGGCGCGTGCCGGGAACATCCTGGCCGATCGCGCGCTGGTCGCCCATGTCGACGATTACGGCGCGTCCGCCGAGCTGCAGATGGCCGATGGCGCCGACCCCGAACAGTTGCTGACCGCGCTGGTGCGCGAAGGGGTCGGCCTGCGCCGGTTCGAGGTGGTCGAGCCGTCGCTGCATGCCATTTTCATCGCCAAGGTCGGCGCCGAGGCCGCCACCGCCCACGCCGGAGTCGCCGCATGAAGAAGATCCTTGCCGTTGTCCGCCGCGAGTTCGTCGAGCGCGTGCGCACCAAGGCGTTCGTGATTTCCACCGTGCTGCTGCCGGTGTTCATGGTGGCGGTGGTGCTGTTGCCCGCGCTGATGATGAGCGGCGGCGATCGCACCAGCCGGGTGGCGGTGGTGGATGCCTCGAGTACGGGCCTGGGTCAGCCGGTCAGCCATGCCCTCGAGTCCGAGAAGCTCGGCAACGGACCGAACGCCAAGGCGCGCTACACCGTACAGGTGTTTCCGGCCACCAGCGACGACCTGACCAACGTGCGTGACGACCTGATCGCCAGCACCGGCTTTTCCGGCGACAAGCAAAAGGATGGCTGGAACGGCGTGCTGGTGCTCACCGACGACACCCTGGCCACGGGCAAACTTTCCTACTACGGCGGCAATGTCGGTTCGCTGGAATCCATGTCCAAGTTGCAGCGCGCCGTGTCCAACGCATTGGTCGGGGTGCGCCTGGGCAAGTCGGGCGTGGATGCGGCTCTGGTCAAGCAGGCGATGAAGCCGGCTGATATGAACACCACCAAAGTGTCCGACGGCAAGCTGACCGGCCAGAGCGGCGCCGAGTCGTACATGATCGCATTCTTCATGGCGTTCCTTCTGTACATGGCGATCCTGGTCTACGGCCAGCAGACGATGACCTCGGTGATCGAGGAAAAGACCTCGCGCATCATGGAGGTGCTGACCTCCTCGCTGACCTCGTTCGAGATGCTGCTGGGCAAGGTGCTCGGTGTGGGGTCGGCGGGACTGGCGCAAATGGCGATCTGGGGCGGTACGGTGTTCGTGCTAAGCAGTCAGCGCACACCGCTGGCTGCGATGTTCGGCATGAGCGCCGATGCCGCGCAGAGCTTCCCGATCCCGAGCATGCCGCCGGGCCTGTTGGTGGTGTTCCTACTGTATTTCGCGCTGGGCTTCATGCTCTACGGCGCGCTGTACGCGGCGATCGGCGCGATGTGCAACACGGTCCAGGAGACCCAGCAATACGCGATCTTCGTCACCATGTTCATCATGGTGGGCTTTTTCGCGGTGTTCGCCCTGGTCAAGGACCCGACCGGCCCGCTTGGCATCACGATGTCCTACATCCCGTTCTTCGCGCCATTCACCATGCCGGTGCGCTGGTCGCTGACCTCGGTGCCGCCGCTGGAGCTGGCCTTGTCGCTGGCCCTGATGGTGGTCGCGTTGCTGGCCTGCGTGTGGCTGGCCGCGCGGATCTACCGCACCGGCATCCTGATGTACGGCAAGAAACCGTCGTGGCGCGAGCTGTGGCGCTGGGTCAGGGCGTGAGGGCCTGCTACAACCGGCCTGCTACAGCCGGTAGGCCACCGTCTTCATCAGCATCGAGCTGAGGTGCATCAACTGCGGCAGCGGAAACGGCAGCTCGATGCCGCCGCGCTGCTGCGCGGCCTCGGCGTGGCGGATTTCGTCGGCCTGCATCGTGGCCAGCACGGCGCGTGAGCGCTCGTCCTGCGCCGGCAGCTTTTCCAGATGCTCGGCCAGATGCGTTTCCACCTGGCGCTCGGTTTCGACCACGAAGCCGAGGCTGACCGGATCGCCGGCGAGCGCGGCGACGGCGCCGATCGCATAGCTGCCGGCATACCACAGCGGATTGAGCAGGCTGGGGCGGCTGTGCAGTTGCTGCAGGCGCTCGGCACACCAGGCGAGGTGGTCGGTCTCCTCGGCGGCGGCGTGCAGCAGGTGTTCG
>DATNBK010000110.1:0-5378 GCA_035571995.1 Rhodanobacter sp. | reverse complement strand
TCGCGGCCGCCGAGACACAGGCAGCGGAAAAATTCACCACCGCGGCATGGACCGCGGACGTGCCCTGAGGCCGCGTGGCCCGGCTAGGAGCGTGGGCGGTAGAAACGTTCGAGGCGAGAGGCACTGTGCGTGAGGACAGTTTTTCGACGATTCGCCGGCCCATGGTGGTTCCATGGGTCAAGAAGCGGCGGAAAAGTGGACCACGCAGAGGGCCTCGCAGCCCGAACGGCTTTTACCACCCACGCTCCTAGATGCGGGTCATCGACCAGGACACGACGTGACCGCCGCTGTACGGCATCACGCCATGGAACGGGCGCGGATCGTCGTCGAACACCAGTGGCAGGAAATAACGGTCACCATCCCACATCGGCAGCTCATGCAGCCGCTCGCGCGCAACCCACTCTAGCGCGCCCTCGTGGTTGCCGGCCAACGGCGTGCCCGTGTAACTCTCGATCAGGAAGATGAAGCCAAACCAATCCTCGCCATGCAGGCCGAAACCGGGCCAGTTCACCGTCCCGCGCAAATGCATCGAGGTACAGGTGATGCCGGCCTCTTCCATGATCTCGCGGCGCATGCCGGCCGCGACGTCCTCATTGGCTTCCAGCTTGCCGCCCAGGCCGTTGTACTTTCCAAAGTGCTGGTCGTCCTTGCGCGTATTGCGGTGGATCATCAGCACTTGTTTGGCATCGGGAGACAGCACGAATCCCAAGGTACCCATGATTGGCGCGTACGGCATGGTGCCATCCAGCGATTCGAAACCGACAGTGTAACGGCGGCCCCCGTTTTCGGGCCCGCGCCTCCCCGCGCCCTTGCGTCGATCCACCTGCGCAGCGACCATCACTGGATGAGCCGATTCAAATTCGCCACGCCATGCCATCGCTTTCGCCCGCGGACGGCCCGCCGCTTGCTGCTGCCGTGGCTGCTGGCCGGCCTCTGCGCATGCAGCGGCGTGGCAGCCCCGCTGGACAGCAACGAGATCACCTACGCCGGCCAGAACTACCGCGTGGTGCGCATCGACCTCAAGCACGAGTCGCTGTCATTGCACTGGCGCAACCCGCAGAACGGCCAGGCCTTCGGCAGCATTGAATCGCTGCGCGCCTGGGGCGCCGACCACGGCCAGCGCCTGTTGTTTGCCGCAAACGCCGGCATCTACGACAAGCAGTCCGCGCCGCTGGGCCTGCATGTGGAGGACGGCAAGACCCTGGTGCCGCTGAACCTGGCCCACGGCAACCCGGCCTCCGGCAATTTTTCCCTGCTGCCGAACGGCGTGTTCGCCGTCTATCCGGATGGCCATGCCGCGGTACACACCAGCGAGGAATTCAAGGCCGACGACAAGCCTGCGCAATGGGCCACGCAGTCGGGGCCCATGCTGGTCATCGACGGCAAGCTCAACCCGCAGTTCATCGATGATTCGGGCAGCCTGAAATTCCGCAGCGGGGTGTGCGCACAGACGCCGGGCAAGGTGGTGTTTGCGGTCAGCGAGGTGCCAGTCAACTTCCATGCCTTTGCCACCCTGTTCCGCGACCAACTCGGCTGCCGCGACGCCTTGTACCTGGATGGCAGCATTTCGCAGCTGTACGTGGATGGCCAGGACTACGCGGGCGCCCCGAACTTCATGGTCAAGCCCTACGCTGGCATCTTCGCCGTGTTCGCCAAGCCATGACAACGCGGCCCTGGCGCGTGCTGCGCTGGTCCGGAGCAGTGCTGCTGGCGGCAGCCATCGTGCTCGCGGGCGCAGGATGGTGGCTGCTGGCCGGGAGCCGGGCCCAGCTGGATGGGTACCGCACGGCGCCCGGCCTGCATGGCCGTGTCACCCTGCAACGCGATGCACTCGGCACGCTCACCGTGACCGGCACCGACCGCGGTGACCTCAGCTACGCCCTTGGTTTCGTGCACGCGCAGGAACGTTTTTTCGCCATGGACCTGATGCGCCGCGCCGCGGCAGGCGAGCTGGCCGCCCTGCTCGGCCCGCGCGCGCTGCCGATGGACCTGGACCACCGCCGGCATCGCCTGCGCGCCGTGGTGCACGCTGCCTACCTGAAGTTGCCGGCCGACCAGCAGGCGCAATTGCAGCGCTATCGCGACGGGGTCAACGCCGGGCTGGCCGCCTTGCGCGAGAGGCCCTGGGAATACCTGCTGCTACGGACCCAGCCGCAGCCCTGGCAAGTGGACGACAGCATGCTGACGATCGCCGCCATGTACCTGCAACTGCAGGGTGACGGCGGCAACGTGCGCGAATTGCGCCTTGCGCAAATGCACGCTGTCCTGCCCAAGCCCCTGGCGGATTTCCTGTTGGCTCCCGACCCGGACTGGGAGGCGCCGCTGCAAGGCGCCCTGTCACGCAGCCCGGTACTGCCTGGCGAACGGGTGATCGACCTGCGCGCGCAGCCGGCGCGCCCGGCCAGCGCCAGTCTCGCGGCGGCGCTGCAGCCGGCCACGCAGTCGCAATACGCCGGCAGCAACAGCTTTGCCGTCTCCGGCAAGCTGACCGCGAACGGCGCGGCGCTGCTTGCCAACGACATGCACCTGCACCTCGGCGTGCCGAACATCTGGTTCCGTACCCGCCTGCGTTACCCCGATCCGGGTGCACCGGGCGGCCAGCGCGACCTCAACGGCGTGAGCCTGCCTGGCATGCCGGCCCTGGTTGTCGGCACCAACGGCCAGGTCGCCTGGGGTTTCACCAACAGCGCCGGCGACTGGGCTGATTGGGTACGCGTGCTGCGTGATCCCGGGGACCCGGAGCGCTACCGGGTGCCCGAGGGCTGGGCGCGGATCGAACATCACATCGAGCGCATTGCGGTCAAGGGCGACGCAGACGTCGAGCTGGATATCGCGCAGACCCGCTGGGGGCCGATCATGGGTACCGATACCGATGGCACGCCGCTGGCGCTGTCCTGGGTCGGGGCCCAGCCGCGCGCGTACAACCTGGACCTGGTGCACATGGAGCACGCTGCCACGGTCAGCGCCGCGCTCGACCTTGGGTCACGCCTCGGCATCCCGGCGCAAAACCTGCTGGTGGCGGATCATGCCGGGCACATTGGCTGGACCATCGCCGGCAACAGCCTGCCGCTGCGTGGCCCAGCCGATCCGCTGCTGCCGGCCGACTGGTCCACCGCCGGCAACGCATGGCAGGGTTGGGCCCCCGCGGACCAATATCCGCGCATCGAGGATCCGGTGTCTGGCCGCCTATGGACGGCCAACAACCGCACCACGGGCGGTGCGGCGCTGGCCTTGCTCGGCAACGGCGGCCACGACCTTGGTGCCCGCGCGCAACAAATCCGCAACGACCTCTATGCGCACCGGGTATTCTTGCCGGGCAACCTCACCGACATCCAGCTCGACGACCGCGCCGTGTTGCTCACCCGCTGGCAGCGGCTGCTGCAAAACACCTTGGCCGATGCCGCCGATCCCGGCCTGCAGCAACTGCGCAAGCTCACCGCCAACTGGCAGGATCGGGCCGCGACGCCCAGCGTGGATTACCGGCTGGTGCGCGAATTCCGCATCCAGGTCACCGACGCCGCCTTGGCACCCTTCGTGGCCATGGTCAAGGAGCGCTATCCGGATTTCACCTGGCCGCAGGGCAGTTCCGCCGAAGCCGCGGTGTGGATGCTGATACGCGCCCGGCCGGAATACCTGCTCGACCGCCAGTACGCCGACTGGCATGCACTCCTGGTTGCCGCCGCGCACAAGGTCGTCGACACCCTGGGAGCCCAACCCGGCGGCTTGGCCGCCCGCACCTGGGGTGAGCACAACCGCAGCGCCATCCGCCACCCGCTCGCGCCCGCACTGCCGGCCTGGCTGGCGCATTTCATCGACATGCCCGACCAGGCCATGCCCGGCGACCGCGACATGCCTCGCGTCGCCGCGCCGGGGTTCGGGGCCTCCGAACGCCTCGCCGTCGCCCCGGGCGACGAAGCCCACGCCAGCCTGGGCATGCCCGGCGGACAGAGCGACAATCCGCTCTCACCCTTCTTCGGCGCCGGGCACGCCGCCTGGGCCAGCGGCCACTCCACGCCCTTGCTGCCCGGCCCTACCCGGCACACTTTGACGCTGACCCCCGCGCAATGAGCAAGCACGACGATCTGTATCGGCTGAACCGGATGCTGGACCGCATGGAACGGCGACTGCCCGGATGGCTGGCGCGCATCCTGCGCTGGCTGCGCGCCCCCTACTCGCGCTGGGTGCGCCTACCCCTCGGTATCTTCCTCATCGTGGGTGGCCTGCTCGCCATCCTGCCCGTCTTCGGCCTGTGGATGCTGCCGTTCGGCTTCTTGTTGCTGGCGCTGGACGTGCCCCTGCTGCGCCGCCCGGCGCGGCGCGGCACGCTGTGCGTCGAGCGTCGCTACGTGCGCTGGAAACGCGAGCGCTGCGCCCACCGCGAGATGGACCATTGAGCTCTCCACCGTTTCGGTAGCAACACCGCCAACGCATCTCACCTGGCTTCGCCGGGTAGGGACAACCGCCACGTCGCTGGCATCCGCGCGTCAGGCCAGCAGGCGCTCGCATATGGCCTGGTAGATGGCCGGGAGCTTTTCCAGCTCCTCCAGCGCAATGCGCTCGTCGACCTTGTGGATGGTGGCGTTGACGGGCCCGATCTCCACCACCTCGGCGCCGAGCGGGGCAATGAAGCGGCCGTCCGAGGTGCCACCGCCGGTGCTCTGCTCGGGCTCCTGGCCGCACAGCTCGCGGCAGACCTCCACCACGACCTGGCGCAGCCGGCCACCCGGTGGCGCCAGGAACGGCTCGCCCGACAGGTTCCACTCGAGCTGGTAGTCCACGTCGTGCCGGCGCAGGATCGCCTCGCTGCGCTCGCGCAAGGCCTCCACCGTGCTGACGGTGCCATAGCGGAAGTTGAACAGCGCCGTCAGCTCGCCGGGGATGACGTTGGTCGCGCCGGTGCCGGCATGGAGGTTGGAGACCTGCATGGACGTGGGCGGGAAATCCGCATTGCCTGCATCCCAATGTTCGGCTGCCAGTTCGGCCAGGGCCGGGGCAAACGCGTGGATCGGGTTCAGCGCGTTTTCCGCGTAGGCCACGTGCCCTTGCACGCCGCGCACGCGCAGCGTGGCCGACAACGACCCGCGGCGCCCCACGCGTATGCGGTCGCCCAGCACGTTGATTGCCGACGGCTCGCCGACCACGCACCAGTCGATACGCTCGCCAATGGCCCGGAAGCGCTCGGCCAGCTTGCGTACGCCGTCCAGGTTGGTCGGTCCTTCCTCGTCGCTGGTCAACAGCAGGCCGACGCGGCCGGCATGCGCCGGATGGGCCGTCGCGAACTGCTCCAGCGCCACCGTCATGGCCGCCACCGCGCCTTTCATGTCGGCGGCGCCGCGGCCGTACAGATGGCCATCGCGGATGGTCGGCGCGAACGGCGG
>DATNBK010000109.1:0-3923 GCA_035571995.1 Rhodanobacter sp. | reverse complement strand
ATGGCCACGCTGCAACGCCTCGGTCATCGCCTGGCGGATCGCCTTTTCCTTCGCCGGCGTCATGTCATGCCTGATCACCCCGGCACCGCCGTGAATCACCAGCACGGGCGCGATGGCGGCATGACTCATGCCGGCAACTCCGAGCGCGAGGGCAACGGCAACCAGGGGGCGACGATACGGGTTCACGACGGCAATCTCCGGACGACGCCGCGATTATAGCCTTGCCACCGTGAAGACTCAGATCTGCGACGTGTCCCCGGCCTGCTTCGCCGCACGCGCCGGACACCCTGCCTGCGGTGTCACGTCCAGCGTGACGTGGCCCTTCCCCGCTCCCACGTTGCCCTCCAGATGCAGGACCTGACCCAGCATGCCCATGCGCCGGACAGCCAGATATTTGCCCTGGCCGCCGCTGCCGCCCGCATCCAGATTCATGATGACGCGATCGGCACCGTCCGGAATCGCCAGCACGCTCACATCGAAATCGTGCGCGCGGAACTGCGCCGTCTTGCCGACGTCGGCGCAGAGCGCCAGGGTCGCCCGTCGTGCATGAGCCGCACCGGTGTCATCCGTGAGCAGTTGCAGGGACATGTTGAACTGGTATTCCTTCGCACCGGATGCAGTGCCGCCGCTGCCCGAAGCTTCGGCCGCTGCGCCGGATTGCGCCACTTCCGATACCGCAGCGTTGAAACGACAGGCGGCCTCCAGGGCCTGGATATTGACGATGTCGCCGCTCTCGCAACGCCAGCGAACCGTCTTCGCGGCCCGGTCGGTGCGCGGGATCAGACGCACGCTGCCTGCGGTCGCCACGCCATTGGGCTGGGCACGCAAGTCGGCAGTGATGACACCGTCCCGCACGGAAACCCGGCGCACGAATTTGCCACTGAGCAGATCCGGCGGCGGCAGCCCGGCGACGTCGTTGTCCGCAGGAACCTGCCAGTCGTGGGACAGCAGATATGCGGCCACCGCCGTCTTGCTGCCATCGAACAGGACCATCGCCTCCTGCACCGCTTCCGGGCTGGCTCGAACGCCCGCCGGCACGCGCTGCGCGGCATAGACGGCGGCGGATGTGCCGCCCAGCAGCGCCACGAGGCTGATCAGGCCAGCTACGCGGTGAACAGGTTTGGGCAAGGGGTTCTTCAGCATCTCGATTCGCTCCGTGACGGGATGGCGGGGTGACCAAGGACAGCCCACCGGCAGCGCAATCGCCGCCGATTGGGTCTTCAACATCGCATTCGCATAGCTGCGCCGCTGCGCGCCGTGCTCGCGCAGCACCGCGGCATCGCAGGCCAGCTCCTGATCGTGGCGCAGCGCGGACAGCGCCCACCACGCCAGCGGATGAAACCAGAACAGGGCCGCCACGGTGCGCGCCAGCAGGCACCACCAACCGTCGCCGCGGCGCGCGTGCATGTCCTCGTGCGCAAGGATGAGGCGCTGCTCGGCGGTGTCGTAACGTTGCTCGAAATCCGCCGGCAGCACGATGCACGGTCGCCACGCGCCGACCAGCGCAGGCCCCACGTCGGCACGGGTCGCACGCAACACCCGCCGGCTTGAAAACTCCGCGTCGACCGGTGTGGCGCCGTGAAGACGGGCGCGATAACGGCCCTGCACGACGATCCCGAGCAGCAGGCTGACCATCATTCCGGAAAGCCAAAGCAGGATCACGCTAGCGCGCCAATCCATCGAACTTGCATGCGCCATATGCGACGGCAGCCCGATTGCCGCCGCGGCATACTCGAACACCGCGGGCTGCCGGCCCGCATCGGCGAGCACCGCCGCATGCGGCAGCTGGCTGGCCAGCATCGCCAGCGGCGGCAACAGCCACAGCTGGAAGGCGCGCTCGGTCCCGAACAGGCGCCGGCAGGATTTGCGCAATACCCCTGCCAACAGCACCGTCACCGTGAACACCAGCAACAGCAACCAGCCGTGCCCGACCCACGGGGAAAGATCCAGGCTATTCACGTGCGCACTCCTGCGTTGGTTGTTCCGTAGCGATCGTTGTCCCGCGAGCCATGCGCCCCATCAACCCCATCACTTCGGTTCGAAGCGCACGCGCTTGTCATCGAACACGGCACGCAGGCCGTCGATATCGGCGATCAACTGCAAGGCGGAAGTGGCCGGCATCCGTTCGAAATTCAATGTCACCGTGCGGGTGTCCAGCGCTTGCGGGTTGACCAGGACAAACCCGGCCTTGGCCGCTACCGACTGCGCCACGGCTCGCACGGAACGGCTTGTGGCCTGCTGGTCCACGTTCACCGGTTGCCAGCTGGACGACAGCGATTTGCTGTCACAGCCAAGACTGGGCGTCAGGCGGATCCTGATCGTGTTGTCCTGCCTCGTGCCGCCGCCGAGATGGCGATCATCCACCACCTCGCCGAATTCGATCGTTGCCTGCCGGCCCGGCGTGGTTCGCACGACGGGCTTGGCCGATTGCTTGCGGATCTTGCCGCTGCCGCGATCGAAACGGGTATCGACCTGGCTGCGGATCTCCAACTGGCCATCGACGGCCGGCGAGATCTCGAAGCGGCCATCCCAGGACATGCTGCTGGTGTCGGTTCCACTCACCTCGGTGTACGCGCCGGGCGCCAGACAGCGCATGAAATGCATCGAATCGGCGTGGCCACCCATGGCGACGTCGATCTGCAAGGTGTAGTGATCGCGCAGGCCATCGCCGGTCTTTGCCTGCGGTGACGGCGCCGCCGCATAGACGGTGCCCGCCAAACCAACGGCGACGCAGGCGAGTAGCACCACGCCGGCATGCCGGCGGAAGGGATTGGGCTGTGGCAGTTTCAGCATGGCAATGCGCTCCGTGACAGGATGACGGGGTGACCATGGACAGCCCACCGGCAGCGCACTCGCCGCCGACTGGGTCTTCAACATCGCATTCGCATAGCTGCGCCGCTGTGCACCATGCTCGCGCAGCACGGCGGCATCGCAGGCCAGTTCCTGATCGTGGCGCAGCGCGGACAGTGCCCACCATGCCAGCGGATGAAACCAGAATCCCGCAGCTACGGTGCGCCCGAGCAGACACCACCAGCCATCGCGACGACGCGCATGCATCGCCTCGTGCGCGAGGATCAGGGCCTGCTCCACTTCGCTATAGCGTTGTTCGAAATCGGCGGGCAGCACGATGCGGCTGCGCCAGGCGCCGACCAGCGCCGGGCCAACGTCCGCAGTCGTCGCACGCAGCACGGGACAATGCGAAGCCACGCCGCCCATGGATATGGCACCGTGCAGACGCCTGCGATAACGCGCCTGTCCTCGCACCGCCAGCAGCAAGCTGGCCGCGATGCCAGCCAGCCACAAGACGACAACCCAGGCTCGCCAGTCGGCGGCATGCATGGAAGCAACCGGCATGGGCGACAAGATCGCAGCGGAAGTGACCGTGGATACCATGGCCGACCACACCGTGACCGGCGCAGCGGCCGCATGCGGCAACTGGCTGGTCAGCATCGCCAACGGCGGCAACAGCCACAGCTGGAATGCGCGCTCGGTGCCGAACAGGCGGCGACATGGTTTGCGCAACGCCGCCGCCACCAGCACTGCGGCGGTGAACGCGAGGATCAGCAGCCAACCGCGCCCCAGCCAGTCGACCCCGGCCAATTCAATGCTGTTCATCGTCGAGCTCCTTGAGCAGCTTGCGCAGTTCGGCAATATCCTTCTTCGACAATTTGCGCTGCTCGGAGAAGTGCGCCACCAGCGGCGCCACCCGGCCACCGAACAGGCGGTCGAGCAGGCCCTTGCTCTCCTGCTGCACGTACTGCTCGCGCGCGAGCAATGGCGTGTAGAGGTAGCGGCGGCCGTCGCGCTCCGCGTGCACGGCCTTTTTCCGCAGCAGCCGGTTGAGCAGGGATTTGACCGTGCCCTCCTGCCAGCCCTGCGCCGGACCGACTTCCGCGAGGATTTCCTCGGCCGTGCGCGGCGCC
>DATNBK010000108.1:0-2043 GCA_035571995.1 Rhodanobacter sp. | reverse complement strand
AGCCAGTCCTGCGGCGTCAGCACCGGCAGCCCGTGCGCGAGGCGCGCCTTGTCGCATTGCGCGCTGATCCTGCCGAATTCCCATGAAGGTTCCACTTCGCGACATACCGAGGGCCGCCGCGCGTAGATGCCGCAATGCGCTGCCACGCCCAAGGTGCCTTGCAGGGCGACGCAGCGTGGCTGGGCGGCGTTGGTGCCGCGCATCGCCAGCCGATGCGGATCGAGTTTTTCGGTGAGTTCCGGCGGCACGCAGCCGCCAAGCGAGGGATCCGCTTCCGACCAATGAAACCCCACACGAAAGAAGGCGCAACAGACGCCACAGCGCAGGCAGGGATGTTTCATCAGGTTGACCAGGGCGCACCCCGAGGTACGCAGGGGACGGATTCTAGAGCGTGGGAAGTCTCCTGTGCAGTGCCGGAGGGGCGAAATGCAAAAGCGACCCCGCCCTGCCCTCCCCTGCATGCAGGGGAGGAAATGCGGAAAGCGCTCAACCAGGGTTGAGCGCTTGCTTGCTCATGGTTCGCCGGCGAAGGTGTCGCACTGGTCCATGTTGCCGCTGCCGAAGCCGGTCTTGAACCACTTCACGCGTTGCGCCGAGGTGCCGTGAGTGAACGTATCCGGTCGCACCCGACCTTGTGCCTGCTGTTGCAAGGTGTCGTCGCCGATATGGCTGGCCGCGTTGAGGGCCGACTCGATATCCCCGGGCTGCAGCCAGTTCAGCTCCTGCTGGCTGTGGTTGGCCCACACGCCGGCGTAGCAGTCGGCCTGCAGCTCCTGTCGCACGGACAAGCCGTCGGCGCCGTCCATCGGCTGGCCCTGGCGCTGCAATTGCTTCACCCGATCGAACACACCGGTCAGTTTCTGCACATGGTGGCCCACCTCGTGCGCGATCACGTAGGCGCGGGCGAAATCGCCGGAAGAATGCAGTTCGTCCTGCAACTGCTGGAAAAACGCCACGTCCAGATAGACCTTCTGATCGGTCGGACAATAGAACGGCCCCACCGCCGTGGTGGCGCCGCCGCAGCCGGTGCTGACGCCGCCGCTGAACAGGTGGAGCTTCGGATCGACGTAGGTCAGCCCCTTCGCCTGGAAGATCTCGCCCCAGGTCACCTCGGTGGAATGCAGGATGGCGCTGACGAAAGCCTTCTGCTGCGGGTCGACCTGGGCCGGCACGCCACTCTGGGTGGGAGCCGCGGATTGCACGCCGCCCTGATCCAGCAATGCCAGCGGATTCTTGAAGAAGATCCAGCCCAGGATGGCCAGCACGATCAGGCCGCCCAGCCCCATCCGGCCGCCGCCGCCGCCGAATCCCCGACCGCCGCCGCCGCTGTCGACCTCGACGTTGTCGCTGCTGCCGCCTTTCTGCCAGTCCATAAGATTCCCCGCTCGTCAGATGCATCCGCCCCCGATGCCATGGCGTGACGATAGCGGCTTGATCGCCATCACGCCACGCCTGCCGTCCGGCTACAGTAGGCAGAACCCAACGAGGACATCCCATGACCCAGTTGCCCGCCCTGGTTACCCTGCTCACCGTACTTCTGCTGTTCGGCACCATGTGGGCCGTGGGCCATGCCCGCGGCAAGTACGGCATCAAGGCACCGGCAACGAGCGGCCATCCGGCATTCGAACGCGCCTATCGCGTGCAGATGAACACGCTGGAACAGACCGTGATGTTCCTGCCCACGCTGTGGCTGGCCGCACACTACGGGTTCGGCGGCTGGGCCGGCATCGCCGGGCTGGTCTGGCTGGTGGGGCGGGTGTGGTACGCCCTGGCCTATCTGAAAGACCCGGCCAAACGCGGTCCGGGCCTTGCGCTGGGCATGCTTGGCTGGATCGCCCTGCTGGTGATGGCCGGCATCGGCGTGGTGCGCGCCATGACCGTGGGTTGAATCAGCCCAGTGACCCGGGCGCCACGGCGCTCAACGCCCATACCCGATGCGGCACCGCGAGCGGCTCTTGCGGATGGCGACTGGCCAGCATGCCGGCCAGCTCCGCATCGAAGCGTTTCACCTTCGCCTCGTCCAGCACCGCGCCGATCGCCGCG
>DATNBK010000107.1:0-8240 GCA_035571995.1 Rhodanobacter sp. | reverse complement strand
CCCATCATGTTGCGGCTGAGGGCCAGCGTCATGGCCATGTTGTCGCGGTTGTTGTCGTGCGCGATGTAATGGCCCCAGTAGACCAGGCCGGGATAGTTGTCCTTGGGATGGGCACGGTGCCAGTTGTAGACGTCCACCATGCGGTCGCGGCCGTCCACTTCAATGACAGGCGTGATCAACGTGATGACGTGCTCGCGGATGTTCTTGATATAGGGCGCGTCGTCGACGGCCAGGCGGTAGGCCAGTTCCATCAGCGCGGTGGGCGCACCGGTCTCGGGTGAGTGGATGCTGCCGGCCATGTAGTACACCGGCGCGGTCTGCTTGATCAGCGCGGCTGCCTTGGCGTCAGCCATGCCGAGCTTGCGCGGGTCGGCGAGTTGCGCCATGCGCGCCTTGTTCGCATCCAGGTCCTTGATCAGTGCTTCGCTGGCCACCGCGACCGCGATCATCTCGCGACCTTCCTCGGTCTTGCCGATGGAGAACACCTTGACCCTTGGCGAGGCCTTTTCCAGCATGCGGAAATAGCGGTACACGTCCTCCGCATACGGCAGCATGTCCGGTGCGCCGGCCACGTCGCCGAGCACGGCTTCCGGCGTGGGCACCGTGGTCGACGCCGGCAGGTAATCAGTCAGCGCGGTGTTGAAGTAGGGCTCCGTGGTGTATTTGCCGATCTTCGTCGTATACGCCTGGTCCACCGCCTGGTCCGGGGCGCGCGCATAGGGGTTGTCCGGTCCCGTGCCGATCACGGCGTAGGGATTCTGCCCCCACGCGGTCGAGGTGCCGAGCGCCAAGACGCAGGCTGCTGCGCACGTGGCAGCGGATAGTTGACGTTTCATGACGATCACTCCCCTGGTCAGCAAGAATCGCGCGCCATGGTGGCCATGGCCGGCGCCGTGCGGTCGAAGGCGTGCGGCCAACGCCGCGTACGCAGTTGCAAGTCGTCGAAGCCCCGAATGGCACCCACTTTAGCGCGGGATTCCCGGATTCCGTCGCCCCGTGATTTCCCGCCATTCTCGACGGGAGGTGCCATGCCGGTTCAAGTAACACATACACCTGGAACACAAAACGACGGCGGTGTCCCGGATTTACGGGGCGCCGCCGTCGATGCACTTGCCGGAGGCCAACATCGGCCTCCGGCCCACTTGCCGCCTCAGGCGCCGGTCGCCGCCTTGGCGCTGGCAACGTCGGCATCCAGCGTCTTGACCGCGGCGTTCGCCTCGCCGACAAACTCGTCTTTCACCTTGATCATGGCCGGGGTCGGCTGCACGAACTGCTCGCCGAGGGCGTTCGAGATGTACGACAGCCAAGCCCGCAAGCGCGGCGGATAGACCAGGCCGCCCTCGCCCGACTGGATCTTCAGGTCCACGAATTTGTTGATGTCGCGGTCCAGCGCCTCCGAAGCCTTCTTGGCCTTGCCACCGGATGCCTTCTCCAGCGCCGTGCGGGCATCGAGCGCCGCGTTCAGGCTGGTGTTCAACCGGTTCATGGCGTCATGCACCTGCATCAGTGCGTCGAAGCGCTGCTGCAAGCCGGCCGGCGTGGTATCCAGGCGCGGATCGAGCTTGACCTCGACGGTCTGCTGCTCGGTCTTGCCCGCGTATTCCAGCGCCACGGTGTAGGTGCCGGGCAACACTTCCGGACCGACCGGCTCGCTGGCCGAGAACCCGGTGTTCTTGATGCCCTTCACGTCCACCGCATCCGGGTAGCGCATGTTCCACAGGAACTGGTTCATGCCTGCATGCAGCGATTCCACCTTGGCCGGCTTCTTCGAGCCTGGGGTGGTCTTTGGCTTGAGCGGTAGCGTGTAGCTGTTGACCAGCTTGCCGCCCTGGTCGGTGAAGCTGAGCTTCACGGGCTGGCCGTTGTAGTCCGCCGGCAGGTTGAAGAACACCTTGGTGCCCGGGGCCAGGTTCTCGCCGGAATTGCCGGTACGCGTGCTGGAACCGTAGCCGCCGACCCGGCGCTTGAGCAGCCACGCCTGCTGCGGCTTGAACAGGTAGGGCGAGGCATCGTCGACCTTGGCCGCCGCCAGTTGCTCCAGGAACTGCGCATCGTCCAGCACCCAGTAGGCACGGCCGAACGTGGAGATCACGATCGCGTGCTGTTCGGGCTGGAACTGGATGTCGGTCACTTCCACCGTGGGCAGGTTGAGCGTCAACGGTTGCCAGTGGCCGCCGTCATCCAGGCTCATGTACACCGTCGCCCGCGTCGCCGCCAGCAGCAGGTTGGGCTGGTCTGGATCCTGGCGCACGCTCAGGGTGTACTGGTCACTCGGCAGGCCGTTGGAGATGTCGGTCCAGGTCTTGCCGTAGTCCGTGGTCTTGTACAAGTAGGGATGGTGGTCGTCCCACATGTAACGGCTGGCCGAGACATAGGCCGTGCCCTTGTCGGTGTGGGAGGCCTCGACCGAGGTGAGCGTCGACCACTCGGGCAACTTCGGTGGCCGCACCTGGGTCCACTTCGCACCACCGTTGGTGGTGAGCTGCACCAGGCCGTCGTCGGTACCGACCCAGATCACGTCCTTGTCCAGCGGCGACACGGCAATGGCCGAGATGGTGTCGAACATTTCCTCGCTGGTCACGTCGGCGCTGATCGGGCCGCCGGGACGCTGCTGCTTGGTCTTGTCGTTGCGGGTCAGGTCGGGGCTGAGCTCCTTCCAGTTGAGGCCCTGGTCGCGGGTTTCCAGCAAGACGTTCGAGCCCAGCAGGTATTGCTGCGGATCCTGCTTGGAGAAGAAGCCCATCGCGTAATGGATCCAGCCGTAGCGGTAGCGCACTTCCGTGCCGGCCAGGCCGAATTTCCATTCTGGCCACGGATCGACGTTGACAGTGATGCCCTGCCGCCGGTTCTCACGCCAGATCTTGCCGTAGTAGCTGGCGCCATAGCTTACCCAAGGCTGCTTGGGCGTAGGCACCACCCAACTCTCCTCGCCGCCTACGACCTTGTCCCATTCGCCCGGGATGCCGCCGGCATCCACGGCACTGGCCGACTCGACCGAGCCGCGGTCCTGCTGCGCGCCGTAGATGTGGAACGGGAACTGGTCGTCCAGGTTCACGTGATAGAACTGGCCGGTCGGCTGGTTGGTTTCCGGGCTCCAGCTCTCCCCGCCGTTGAACGACACCGTCGCGCCGCCGTCATTGCCCTGGACCAGGGTCTGCGTGTTCGTGGGGTTGATCCACAGCGCGTGGTTGTCGCCGTGCGGAGGATTGAGCTCCTTCAGGGTCTTGCCGCCATCGTGCGAGACGAACATGTTCACGTTCGGCATATAGATGGTGTTGGGATCCTTGGGATCGGGGAACACGCGCATGTAGTAGAACGCGCGCTGGGTGATTTCCTCGTCGTCGTTGACGAAGTTCCAGGTCTTGCCGGCATCGTTGGAACGGAACAAGCCGCCTGGCTTGCCCTTGTAGTCAGCCTGCACCAGCGTGTAGACCACGTTGGAATCGGCCGGCGACACGGCAATGCCGGCCTTGCCCCAGATGCCCGTCGGCAGGCCGGGATTCTTCGTCAGGTTCGTCCAGTGCGCGCCACCATCGGTGGTCTTGTAGATGCCGCTGCCCTTGCCGCCGCTGGAGAAGTCCCACGGCCGGCGATAGGTCTCCCACATCGAGGCATACAGCACCTGGGGATTGGACGCATCCATCGCCAGCATGATCGCGCCGGTATCGTTGTTCACGAACAGGATCTTGTTCCAGGTCTGCCCGCCGTCCGTCGACTTGTATACGCCGCGCTCGGGGTTTGGCGCCCATACGTGGCCCATCGCCGCGGCGTACACCACGTCGGGATTGTGCGGATCGACGACGATCCAGCTGATGATGCGCGTGTCCTTGAGGCCAATGTGGCTCCAGGTCCTGCCGCCGTCGGTCGACTTGTACATGCCGTCGCCGGTCAGGAACGTGTTGCGGATGGCCGGATCACCGGTGCCCGCGTAGATGATCTTGGAATTGGACGGCGCAATCGCGATCGCACCGACGTTGTTGTTGGTGAAGTGCTTGTCCGAGATCGGCTTCCAGTGCACGCCGTAATCGGTTGTCTCCCAGACCCCGGCGCCCGCATAGGCCGCGTAGAAGTGGTAGGGCTCGTTCGCGACGCCGGCCACGCTGGTGACGCGGCCGCCGTAGTACGGCCCGACGCTGCGCCACTGGAGCGCGTGGGTCAGCTGCACAGTCGAGACTGGTGCGGCAGACACGACGGGAGTGCCCAGCAGCAGGCCGCCGCCGAGGGTCAAGGTGAAGGTGAACCAGAAGCCCAACGTGCGCCGCAGCTTGCTCATTGTTGCGTCTCCCCGTTTGAGTACGTCATGTGCCGTCAGTTGGCAACGGGATGTCGACCCGATGCGATGCACCGGGCCACGTCGCCGCGGAAGTTGTCGCGGCGGTCATCGCGTCGCAGGCAACACCGAACCGGGCACCCCCAGGGCGCCTCGGCAACCACCAGCCGCGACCGGCCGCAAGGCCGGAAACCGCGCCGCCGCATAGGCAGTGCCCGGACCGGCGATGGCCCCGGTCTGTCAGGACCGGCACCAGGGGAGCGATGCGTGCACCGTCGTTTGGACGGCCGGATGCAACCTACTCCGCTGACTGGATGATTTCAAATACCAAAAGTAATGGCCCGCCGGGGCTGGTCGAGCAGGGTGCGGAGGCGCCGCAGGCTCAGATCCGGTCCGCCAGCGGCAGCACCAGCCAGTGGTCGACGAGGAGGAACGCAAACAGCAGCATCAGATACCAGATGGAGTACTTGAACACTTTCATCGCGTAGAACTCATCCGGCGGATTGAGCAGGCGGATGGCATACCAAAGGAACACCAGGTCGAGGCCCAACGTGCCGACGAGGTAGATCCAGCCGCTCATGCCGGTCAGCGCCGGCAGCAAGGTCACCAGGAACAACAGGATCGTGTAGAACAGGATGTGCCAACGCGTGAAGACCACGCCATGGGTGACCGGCAGCATGGGAATTCCGGCCCGGGCATAGTCCTCGCGGCGGAAGATGGCGAGCGCCCAGAAATGCGGTGGCGTCCACACGAAGATGATCAGGCACAGTTGCAAGGCGTATGGATGCAGGGCTCCGGTCACGGCCGTCCAGCCGAGGATGGGCGGCACCGCACCCGCCAGCCCGCCGATCACGATGTTCTGCGACGAGGCGCGCTTGAGGAAGGCGGTGTAGATCAGCGCGTAGCCAATCAAGCCGATGAACGTGAGGACGGCGGTCAGCACGTTGACCCCGGCCGCCAACACGACCATGGCGGCGATGCCCAGGCCGAAGGCAAACACGAAGGCCTGGCGCGTGTTGAGTTTCCCGGTCACCAGTGGCCGGTGCACGGTACGGATCATGACCTTGTCGATGCGCCGGTCGATCAACTGGTTGAACGCGGCGGCCGAGGATGAGGCCAGCCAGATACCCAGCGTGCCGAGCACCAGCGCGCGCCACGGCGGCAGCAGCAGGCCCGGCCCGGGCACGGCGAGGAACATGCCGATGACGGCGCAAAACACCAGCAGCGCGACGATGCGCGGCTTGGTCAGTTCGTAGTATTCGTGCAACACACTCATTTCAAACCTGCCCCAGCGAGGAGAACATCGCCCGATCGCGGTGTGGTTGCGTGCGCGCCAGGGTGGCGAGCATGCTGAACAGCAAGACGGCGGCCACGCCGGTGTGCGCCGTGGCCACGGCCAGGGGCAAGCCGAAATACACGTTGCTGATGCCAAGCAGGACCTGGCCCACCAGCGCCAACGCCATGCAGATGCCGTAGCCCCGCAAGCCGCGGGCGGCCGTGTGGATCGCCAGCACGGCGACGTAGCAGAACACCACCAGCGCCCCGAAGCGGTGCGCCATCTGGATGGCCGTCCGCGCGGCCATGTCGAGGACCCCGCCTTCGTAGTTGACGCCAATCCCCCGCCACAGGACGAAGCCCTGGTGGAAATCGGTGGGCGGCAGCCACTGGCCCAGGCATTGCGGGAAGGCGCCGGGGCCGTAGCCGCAGGCCAGGGCCGCGTAATTGGACGAGGTCCAACCGCCGAGTGCAATCTGCGCGACCAGCAGGACGATGCCAATGCCGGTCAGCCGGCGCAGGCTCGCGTAACGGTCGTCGGGCGCACCCACGCTGGCAAGGCGCAGCGCCGCGTAGGCGAGCAGGCCGAATGTCGCCATGCCGCCCAACAGGTGGCCCATGACCACCACCGGCTTGAGCAGCAGGGTCACCGTCCACATGCCGAGCATGGCCTGGAAGATGATCACCGCCAGGGTCAGGACGCTGATCCGCCATGCCGCCGGCCGCTGCAAGCCCAGCGCGACGAGCAGTGGCAGCGCCAGGGCACCGGCGGCCAGTGCCGAGGACCAGATGTGTTCGCCGCCCATGTACAGACCCACCGCGATGGCGGCAAACACCGCGCTCAGCAGCACGCCGGCGCGTGCCAGCCGCGGGCGCCAGGCGGCCAGCAAGGCCATCACCAGCACCATCACCCCGAGGGTCCCGGCCAGGAAACGGTGGACCTGCTCGCGCCAGGCCTTGTGGGTCTCGAACGGACGATCGGGAAAGGCGGCGTCGGCACGGGCAATCTCGTGCGCGTGTTCGGGCCAGGTCACCTCGCCGTAGCAGGTCGGCCAATCGGGACAGGACAGGCCGGCGTTCGACAGGCGCACGAAGCCACCAAACATGATGAGGCCGAGTGCAAACGCAGTCGCCACCCAGGACAGGCCGCGCAGCAGCCGTGGGTCGCGCCCAGCCATCAGCGGATCACCTTGCGCAGGTCACGCAGGACGTTGGCTCCATCCGTGCCAGCCGGGTACAGGGACAGCGCAGTGCCATTCGATTCCACCAGGATCGCGTTGACCGTGTCCGGCTCGCTTGGACGGAAGGCGGCGAGGCCGTCGTGCACGTCGCGGCCGACCTGCCAGTAGTTGTACATGCCGCTGCTTTCGGCCGCGGCCGGCGGCGTGCCCACGTAGAGCAGGCGCAGGCGCGGCTGGTTCTGGTTGAGCATGAGCCGCGCTTCGGCCAGATGGGTGATCGTCGTCATGCACCGGCTGGCGCAATCGGGGCCCGCCACGGCAAGCAGGGTCAGACGCGGCTTGCTGTCGCGCCATGGCCAGGTCTCCCCGTCTTCGAGCACGATCTGCACGCCTTCCTGGGCGAAATTGCGTTGCGGCAGGATCGGCTCGCCTTCGCCGGCGACCTGCGGATGCCAGCCGGCGAGCACCAGCGCGCCGGCGACGAGCACAGGGGCGATGAAGACCAGGGCCATCAGCACCAGGGGCGTGCGGCTCCTGCGCGGGACGGCGGCGGGATCAACGGCATTCATGCTGGGGTCCGGTGTCGTGTTCATCGTCAATGTCGTGATTTGTCTCGGTTCACCACCAGCAGGATCACCAGGGCGGCAAGCGCGAAGGCGAACCACTGGAACGCATAGGCGCGATGGCGTGCCGGTGGCATCGAGGAAAAGTCGAGCTGGTGCACGCGCACGTAGATCGAGGCCGGATCCGCGTCGAGTGCCAGCACCCGAGGGTACACTGCGTGGCCCAGATCCTGGGCGACCTGGGTCAGGTCAAGATAAATGCTGTTCTTGGGCCATTGCTGTTGCCTGGCCAAGGCATTGCCGCCCATCTCGAAGCCTACCGGCGGCGGAGGCACGTAGATTCCCTGCAGGCTGACCTTGCCCGGGGGCAAGGGCGGGGGTTTCAGCGTGTGGCCGCTGCTGTCGGCGGCGAGGAAGCCCAGGTCGACCAGCAGCAGGCGCGATTCGCCATCCACCGCAAACGGCGCGAAGACCTCCACGCCACCGCGTCGGTCGTGATTGGGGTTGTCCAGCAGGTACAGGCGATCGACCAGGTAGTGGCCGTTCGCCTCGACCCGCGGGAAGCCGTCGCCGGGACCGTCGTTGGCCACGCTGCGGAAATCCCGCACGGGCTCGGACGCCGCTTGTGCATAGTGCTGCAGCAGCTCTTCCTTGTAGCTTGCGCGGTGCAGTTGCCAGATGCCGAGGCGCACGAACAGGAGCATGCCCGCGGCAGTGAGGGCCATGGCCCACCACGGCGGACGGCGCAGTCCAATCACGACATGCGCCCCCCAGCGGCCGGTATACTGCCGCCACTCCATTGGATCAGGTCTGTCGTGGGAACCATCTACAAATTCGTGTTGCTGGTCTTGTTGCTGGTGGTGATCTTCAACCTGGGACAGGCGCTGTACTTCATGATGGTCGACAAGGACGACGATCGCCGCACGGTGTGGGCGCTGACCCGCCGCATCG
>DATNBK010000106.1:0-6012 GCA_035571995.1 Rhodanobacter sp. | reverse complement strand
CGACCCGGGGTACTTCCTGCATTGCGAGGATCTCGACCTCTGCCGCCGGGTCCGCGATGCCGGCTTGCGCGTGGTGCTTGCCGCGGACGTGCGCGTGCTGCACGCCAAGGGTGGCTCCAGCGCGCATCGCCCCATCTTCGTAAGCCGGCACAAGCACCGCGGCATGTGGCGCTGGTTCCGCAAGTTCGATCCGGCCGCGCGCAATCCGCTGCTGGCGGGATTGGTGTGGCTGGGCATCTGGGTCCACTTCATGCTGCAGCTGCCGGCCCTGCTCTTGCGCAAGCTGCGGTACCGCCGTGGCGGCAACAACCAGGGTGGCGCCGGGCCCGGCCAATGAAGTACCCGCCGCAACCCACGCCAGGCCCGCGTGCCGGGGCCAGCGCAACAGCCCTGCCCGAGTCATCGCCACAGCCAGACGCCATGCGCGTGGACGGCCGCTGATGCCAAGGGGCGATCCACCACGCGCCACGCTGCTGGCGACCCTGGCCTTGCTGGCGGTGACCGCGGTCTGGGGCTCGACCTTCGTGCTGATCAAGGATCTGCTGGCGCGCATGTCGGTGGTCGACTTCCTCGCCGTGCGCTATGCGATTGGCGCGGCGGTGGCGTTGGTGGTATTTGCCAGGCCGACCTGGCGGCTCGGGCGCACGCAGTGGTTGCGTGGCCTGTTGCTGGGCGTCATCTACGGCCTGGGCCAGTTGTTGCAGACCTGGGGGCTGGACTTGATCGCACCCAGCGTCAGCGGATTTGCCACCGGCACGTATGTAATCTTCACCCCGCTCCTGGCCACCCTCCTGCTGCGCCAACGCATGGCGCCAATGGTGTGGGTGGCGGTCGCGATGGCGACGGCCGGCCTGGGGCTGCTGACCCTGCACGGCGTCTCCGTCGGCCTGGGTGTCTGGTTGACGCTCGCCGCGGCCGCGCTCTACGCGCTGCAGATCCTTGGCCTCAGCCGCTGGTCGACGCCAGGCGATGCCCTGGGCTTGTCGGCGGTACAGATGCTGGCGATCGCCGTGGTCTGCGGCGTCGCCACTGCGCCGCACGGACCAGCCCTGCCGCCGGATCCGGGCGCCTGGCTGGCGGTGTTGTACATGGCGCTGGTGGCCGGGGCGCTGGCCATGATCCTGCAGACTTGGGCGCAGGCCCATCTGTCCGCCACGCGCAGCGCGATCATGATGACTGGCGAGCCCCTGTTTGCCGCGGCGTTTGCCGTGGCCTTCGGCAGCGACCTGCTCACCTGGCGGATGCTGCTTGGCGGTGGCCTGATCGTCGCGGCCATGATGCTGGTGGAACTGAAGCCCCGCCGCCGGCAACGCCTCGAACACCTCGCCGGCGACGCGGCCACGGCCTTGCCCCCCTCTCCCCTGGCTCTGCCGGAGGAGAGGAAGTAAGCGGCATAGCGCATCAACGCGCAGGCGTAGCGGACTCGCGCAGGAAGTCGCGCAGGAACGGCACGGTGATGCGCCGCTGCGCAGCCAGGGAGGCACGGTCGAGGCGATCGAGCAGGTCGAGCAGCGCACCCAGGTCGCGCGCATGGTGGGTGAACAGCCAATCCAGCACGCTGTCCTCGAGCTGGATCCCGCGCTCGGTGGCGTAGCGCTTGAGTACGTCGCGGCGCTCGGTGGTGTCCAGGGGCTTGAGCGCAAACCGGGTGCAGGCGCCCAGGCGCGAGCGCAGGTCGGGCAACTGGATGCCAAGCTGGGCGGGCGCGGCCGACGCCGCAAACAGCAAGTCGAGCTGGCCCGTCCGGGCCCGGTTGTAGAGATCAAACAAGGCGTGTTCGGCGGCGGCGTTCCCTGCCACCGCATCGAGGTCGTCCAGCGCCAGCAGCGTATTGCCCGCCGCGGCTTGCAGCGCCTCCACCGGATCGGCGAGCGTCGCCAGCGGCACGTATTGCGCGCGGTGCGATGTCGCCGCGGGCGGGTGCGCATCGGCCACCGCCTCGCCGTCGGCCTGGGCGGCAACGTGCACCTGGCAGGCAGCCATCAGCAAATGGCTGCGGCCGCTGCCCAGCGGACCATGCAGGTAAACCCAGGGCGCACCGCCGCCAAGCGCCAGCGCGCGCACGGCCGCGACCGCGGCGGCATTGGCCCCCAGGCAGAAATGTTCGAAGCGCTGCCGTCGCGGCCAGCGCAGGGTCAAGGGCAACTGGGCGGTCACGTCGCGTTCGGCTTCCCTGGTGCGGACGGAATCGCCGGCCCCTCCGGAGGGCCGTCCGTTTCCTTGACCTCGACCTTGCCGCCCCCGCGCAACTTGACATCGACCTCCGCCACCACGGGGTCGCCGCGGCCGCTCTTGGTGTACAGGTCGCTCAGGCGATAGCGCTCCAGCAGGTAGCGCAGGAGCACCATGATCACCGAGGCTGCCGGCAGGGCAAGCAGCACGCCGAGGAAGCCGAACAGGTAGCCGCCGGCCATCACCGCGAAGATCACCGCCACCGGGTGCAGGCCAATCTTGTCGCCGACCAGCTTCGGCACCAGCACGTAACCCTCGAGCAATTGACCAAGCGCAAACACGCCGCACACCAGCAGCACGTGCAGCCAGTCGCCGTATTGCACCAGCACCGCCACGATGGCGGCGACGAAGCCGATGATGAAGCCCAGGTACGGCACGAAACTCAGCAAGCCGGCCACCATGCCGATCAACGGCCCGACGCTCAAACCCACCAGCGCCAGCCCGGCCCCGTAGAACGTGCCCAACGCCAGCATCACCAGCAGCTGCCCGCGCACGAACGCGCCGAGAATCGCGTCCGACTCGCGCGCCAGGTGCGCAATCGTCGGCTGGATGGAACGTGGCAGCATGTGGTCGACGGTGGCGACCAGCCGATCCCAATCACGCAGCAGGTAGAACGCCACCACCGGCACCAGCACGAAATTCGTCAGCCACAGCACCACGTGCATGCCGGAACTGGTGACCGTGCCGAGCAGGAGTCCGGCCAGGTTGCCAGCCGAGCCGAGGTGGGCCTTGATGAAGGCCAGCGGTTGTTCGCCGCTCAGCGCGTCGGCGTCCAGGTGCAGGTGGGTCTGCAGCCATGGCCAGGCGGTGTGTTGCGCCCACGCCGCATACGCCGGCATATTGTTGATCACGCGCTCGATCTGGTGGGCGACCAGCGGGATCAGCATCAACAGCACCCCGGCAATGACCAGCAGCAGCACCAGGAACACGATGGTGGCGGCCCAGTTGCGGCCCAGGCCCCAACGTTCCAGGCGGTCCGCCAGGGGATCGCCCAGGTAGCCGAGCATGGCGCCCATCGCAAACGGCATCAGCACCGGTCCGAGCAACCAGATCAGGAACAAGATGCAGGCGGCTATGCCGAGCAGTTGCCAACGGCGGGCGGATTGCTGGTTCACGCTGCCGCTCCAGGGAGGCAAGTGGAAGTCCCGCACCACACATGATGCAAGCCGCGGCGCGCCGCCGACAAGCCCGGCATATGCGGGTCGGGGATCACCGACAGCTTCCCGGGCTTGCCATGCCTCAACGCAACCAGCGCACGGTCACGTCGGCACCGGCATGTGGCGCCCCCTGCAGCAACACGTGCCCATTGGCGGCAAGGTTGGCGGCCAGGCTTCCGAGCGGCAACGCGGCCTGGACCTTGAGCAGGACGCCGTCATCCTGCGCGCCCAACGTATCGACCTCGCGGACTGCCGGATCGGCGCGCAGCGCGGCCAGCAACCTGGCGTAATCCATGGCCGAATGCAGGCCAGCCACCCAGAGCTTGCCCTCGCTCACGCTGGCGCCGACCACGTTGAGTTGCGCGTTCACGCGCGCGGCCACGGCCGTGCCAGCCGCAGCCAGCACCTGGTCCTCGGTCGTGCCCCGGTCGCTCCAGCGCTGGACCTGGCCTCCCGCCACCAGGGTCCAGTCCGCGCCGCCGGCGCGCAGCTTGCCCAGCAGCACCAGGCCGGTGTGATAGCGCTGGTCGACCTGGGCCAAGGCCTGTGGGTCGGCGCTGGCCAGCTTGCCCAGATCCGGCGTCGCCCCTGCCTCGGGGTAGGTCACCGTGACGCCCTTGGCCGCGGCCACCGTGGCGAGGCTTCCGAGCGCCGCCTGGTCGAACAGCGCACCGTCGGTCCCTTGTACCAGCAGCAAAACAGGTGGCCGGGCGCCGGCGCTGGCAAAGCCGAGCTGCGCCACCAGCCGCTGCACGGCGGCCGGGGCAAAGTCGACCTGCAGGCTGATGCCATCGCTGGCACGCTGGTACTGGTATTTCTGCACCATGGACGAGGCGCCTTGCAAGGCCTCGGCATAGCCGGGCTTGTCGCGCAGGTCCTGGCCGCCGGCCACGCGCGTCAGCACCTGGGCCAAGGCACTGGCAAACGCGTCGTTGCGCTGCGCGTCGCTGGTATCCAGCACCGGCACCACCACTGAATAAGCCGGGGCCGCGGCCTGGGCGCGGGCGGTAGAACACCACCCGCCGCCAAACAGCAGGGCAACCAGCAACAAGCACGACCAGCGCATGGGCAGCAGGATTCCAGGAAAACTCATGCAGCAGTCTGCCCAATCACGTCGCCAGCGTCCATCACCGGCTGCGGCCCGTCGGCCTGGCCCTGATAAACTGGTACGCTCCCCGCTGGCGGTGCTTGCCATGTCAGATGCCCTCTCCTACCGCTCGGCCGGCGTCGATATCGATGCGGGCAACGCGGTGGTCGAACGTATCAAGCCGCTGGTGCAGCGCACCGCGCGCCCCGAGGTCATGGGCGGGCTGGGTGGCTTCGGCGGCCTGTTCGACCTCTCCGGCCGCTACCGTGAACCCGTGCTGGTGTCCGGTACCGATGGCGTCGGCACCAAGTTGAAGCTGGCCCAGGCCATGGGCCGGCACGACACGATCGGCATCGACCTGGTGGCCATGTGCGTCAACGACGTGCTGGTGCCCGGCGCCGAGCCGCTGTTTTTCCTCGACTACTTTGCGACGGGCAAGCTCGATGTGGACACCACGGTGGCGGTGGTGTCCGGCATTGCCCGCGGTTGCGAACTGGCCGGTTGCGCCTTGATTGGCGGCGAGACCGCGGAGATGCCGGACATGTATCCCGCCGGCGAATACGACCTGGCCGGGTTCACCGTCGGCGCGGTGGAGAAATCCGCGATGCTGACCGGCGCCGCCATCGTTGCCGGCGACGTGGTGCTCGGAATCGCCTCGTCCGGGCCGCATTCCAACGGCTACTCGCTGATCCGCCGCATCCTGGAGCGCGCCGGCTGCACGCCAGAAAGCGGCCGACTGGACCTGGATCTTGGCGGCGTGAGCCTGGGCGAGGCCCTGCTGGCGCCGACCACGATTTACGTCAAGGCCATGTTGGGCTTGTTGCGCAGCCACCCCGGCGAAGTCCACGGCATGGCCCACATCACCGGTGGCGGGCTCAAGGAAAACATCATCCGCGTGGTACCGGCCACGCTCGGCCTGCACCTGGACGCGTCCGCGCTGACCCTGCCGCCGGTGTTCGACTGGCTGCAGCGCGAAGGCAACGTGGCGCGCGAGGAGATGTGGCGCACGTTCAACTGCGGCATCGGTTTCACCCTCATCATCCCCGCCGCCAGCGTGGGCGGGATCGGGCAGCAGCTCGCGGCGCACGGGCTGGCCAGCACGGTGATCGGCAGCGTGGTGCCGGTCGCCGAGGATGGCGAACGCGTGCGGATCGACTGAGCCGTGACTCCGGAACACAGCCCACCCTGGCCGCGCGTGGCCGTGCTGGCCTCCGGCCGCGGCAGCAACCTGGCTGCGCTGCTGGCGGCGCGCGATCGCGGCGAGCTGGCCGCGGATTTCGTGCTGGTCGGCAGCGACAAGGTCGGGGCACCCGCGCTGCGCCTGGCCGAAGCGGCCGGCGTACCGACCGTGGCCCTGAGCCCGGCCGGCTATGCCGACCGCCACAGCTACGACAACGCGCTGCTGCAACGGGTCGCCGACAGTGGCGCGCAATGGCTGGTGCTGGCCGGCTACATGCGCGTGCTGGATGGCGAGGCCCTGCTGCCCTGGGTCGGCCGCACGATCAACATCCATCCGTCGCTGCTGCCCAAGTACCG
>DATNBK010000105.1:0-5576 GCA_035571995.1 Rhodanobacter sp. | reverse complement strand
AGGTGAAGGAGGCGTTGGGATTCGGGCGCGACGCCAGCAGGGTATGCAGGTCCGCCGGAATGAATGGATTGGTGGCGGGCACCGAGGGAACGAAGATCTGGACGAGGCTCAGGCCGCTGTTCCACTTGGATTCCGACTTGATATACATGAACTGGCCGTACATGTCGAAGTGTGGCGAAAACGCATAATCAAACTTGGTGAACGTCTGTTTGGTCTTGACCGGGTTGGCGAGTGCCGTTTGCGGCCCTACCGGCATCCGGACATTGCCACCAAGGATGGCGAATCCCCCTGTGGTCGGACCCTTGTAGTTCTTCGCTCCGGTCTGGGTGAACAGGCTGCCGTCATCGTTGAAGCCGAGATTCAGTGTGTTGGCGACCGGTGTCGCTGCGCCATAGCTTTGGAACAACGCGTTGACGGTGCCCTGGTCTGGCAGGTTGATACCAGACGGCACGAACGTGCCTTGGCCAATATAGGAAGACGGCACCGCATTCTTGAAGAAGTCACGCTTCGAGCCTTGCATGCCTTGACTGTTGGTATAACCGAGGGCCAGCAGTACATGGCCGTTGTTGTCGCTGCCAAAAGATGATCCAAGTGCAACGGATGCCGCTTGCTGGAACAGGTCGTTCTTTGTGGTGTTCCCGTATTGCACATCGCCTTTGATGCCTTCGAAATAGGGAACGGTCAGGAAATTGACCACGCCCGAGACGGCGTCTGATCCATACACGGCCGAGGCTCCGCCCGTAATGATGTCGGCACGCTCAATGGCCGCCTCGGGGATGAGGTTCGTCCCGACGTTGCCATTGTTGTCCGCCGGCGGCAGGCGGCGCCCATCAAGCAGCACCAGGTTGCGGTTGGAGCCGAGGCCTCGAAGGTTGATGGTCTGTACGCCACTTCGGGTGAACAACGTGCCCGATGTAGCACTGAACTGCGGCAACTGGTTCAGTACATTGGCCACGGATACCGAGCTGCTACTCAGCTTGAGGTCGCTCATGTCGACGGTGCTGATTGGGCTTGCCGAGACCTGGTTGGGCGAGCTGATCAGTGAGCCGGTGACGACGACGGCCTTGAGGGCGGTCGGTGCAGTCGATGCGGATGCCGGGGCATCCTGCTCCGCCGCAAACGCGGGCATGGTGCTCAGCGCGGCCAACGCAAGGGCAGCCAAGACTGCTTTTGTGCACGGTCGGATGCGTAGCAGAGAGAACGCCTGGGCGTTGCTCTGGGCGCTAAATTTGGTGTGGCCACGCATATTCATAACCTCCCAACGGATGGTGGTTGCTGCTACAGCTGATTCAGGAGCTACAAGATACGAACCAGTTCGTACATGTCAATACGCGATGCAACAGGCACGGAAAGGGCGCATGGGTTTGGATCAATCAATTTCGACGCGATGCACGTCGCCGACGACGAAGATATAGGCCAGTGCGCCGATGGCGGCCACGGCACCGACATAAAAGAGGGCGCCGAAGAACGAGCCGGTTGCGCCGACGATGATGCCGATGACGATGGGCGTGATGATGCCGGCCAAGTTGGCGACGAGGTTGAAGATGCCGCCGCTCAGTCCGAGGTGGCGCTTGGGCGCGACGTCGGTCAACAGGGTCCAGCCGAGCCCGACCATGCCCTGGCCGAAAAATGCGATGGACATGATGAAGATGACCACGGTGTTGCTGGCGACGTAATTGGCCGAGACGATGGTGGCAGCAAGCACCAGGCCACTCAGTATCGGCAACTTGCGGCCCATGCTGGCGTTGCCGGTGCGCGCGATGATGCGGTCGGAGAGCCAGCCGCCGGCAATCAGGCCGACGGACGCGGCAATGAACGGCATCACCACGAAGAAACCGGCGTTCAGCCACTCCATGTGCCGCTGGGTAATGAGATAGGTCGGGAACCAGGTGAGGAAAAACACCAGGGTCGAATTGCCGCCGAACTGGCCAATTGCCGCACCGAGGATCTGGCGTTTGCGCAGCAGGCGTCCGACGTTGCGCCAGTCGAAGCGGACAGCTTCGTTTTCGTGACCGAGGCCACCACCGGCTTCGATATAGTCCAGTTCCGCCTGGTTGACGCGTTTCGAATGGTGCGGATCGCGGTAGCTGCGTATCCAGACCACCGCGAACGCGAGGCCGATGACGCCGGTGATCACGAACAGGCTGCGCCAGCCCAGGGTCACCACGATCCAGAACAGCAGGGGACTGAAAAACGCCAGGCCGAAATACTCGCCCACGGTGAACGCGCTGGTCGCCCGTGCGCGCTCATGCTGCGGAAACCAGGTGCTGAGGATGCGGCTGTTGGCGGGGAAGCAGGGTGCTTCGGCGATGCCGAGGCCCAGGCGGTAGGCGAGGAGCGAGTACAAGCCGGTCGAGAGGCCTTGGAGCAGGGTGAACAGCGACCACACCGCCATCGACCAGAAATAGGCCAGGCGCACGCCAATGCGGTCGATGAACGCGCCGCCGGGAATCTGCGCGGCGACATAGGTCCAGGAGAAAATGGAAAAGACGACGCCCATCCATACGTCGTTGAGGCCCAGGTCCTTGGACATCGCCGGGGCCGCCACGCTGATCACCGTGCGGTCCAGGTAGTTGATCATGGTGCCGATGCTGATCAGCAACAGGATGAGCATCCGCGCGCGGCTGCGGCGCACGGGAGTGCCTGGCGGGTTGCTGGTGGGGTCCGCGTCCGGCGCGGTTTCCCCCACGCTGCTCATCCCGCGGCCGCTGCGGAAACGGGATGTTCCGCCTGCATCGCGACCAGGGCATCGAAGTCACGCAACATGTTGCTTGCGTTGGCCTCGATTCCGGTGAACAGGCGGAAGGCGCGGGCGGCCTGGTGCACCGCCATGCCACGGCCATCGACGGTCTGGCAGCCAAGCCGACGGGCCAGGGCGAGCAGTTCGGTTTCCAAGGGGAAATACACGATCTCTGCCAGCCAATGCGTGGGCTTCAGCATCTCAGCCGGTAGCGGCAGGCCAGGGTAGTGCGCCATGCCGGTGGGGGTGGCGTGGACGACGCCATCAGCTTGCGCGACAGTCGGCCCGAGGTCGGTCACCGCCGAGGCGCGGCCGGCGCCGAAGCGGTGCGACAACGCGGCCACGAGATTGTCCGCGCGTATGGGGTCGAGGTCGTGGATGTGCACGTGGGCAGTGCCGAGGTGCATGAGTGCATGCGCAACTGCCGCACCGGCTCCACCGGCCCCAAGCAGCACGACATCGCGCATGCGCGCCGATGGCAGGTTTTCGCGCATGTTCTGTTCGAATCCCCAGCAATCGGTGTTGTGGCCGATGCGGCGGCCGTCCCGGAACACTACCGTGTTCACCGCACCTATGGCAGCGGCGTTTTCCGAAAGTTCGTCAAGCAGCGGAATGACCGATTGCTTGCACGGGTGGGTGATATTGAGTCCGCGGAACCCTGCCAGTTGTGCTGCCTCGAGCAACTGCGGCAACGGCTCGTCGCCGAGGTGGAGCAAGTCGAGATCCATCAAGCGATACATATAGCGCAGGCCACGACGGTCGCCTTCGCCTTCGTGCATGGCTGGGGTCAGCGACGCCTGGATTCCGGCGCCAATCAAGCCCACCAGACAGGATGGCTTCTTCTCGATCATGATGCATGGATCCTTGTCGCTGCCAGACGCGTGGTCCTGGATGTGTGTTTGCAGCCCGCATGCGCGGGCCGGTCAATCGGTGGCCACGTGCGAGATGTGCTTGCCCGGCGAATAGATGTCCAGGATGTTCCAGAAGCCGGTGGTCGGGGTGGGGTTGTTTTTCATCATGACGTCGATGACGAACGGCCGCTTGGACTGCAAGGCGCGCTCGAGCGCGGGCTTCAACTCGTTTGCCGCGCCTATGCGTATCCCTTCGCAACCATATGCGCGCGCGATTGCGGCGTAGTCGGGCTTGAGGTCCTGCAGGCCGTTTTCCGCCTCCGGAAAGACGCAGCCATAGCTGGTGCCGTAGTGCGCCTGCTCCAGGCCGGCAATCGTCCCGAACGCGTTGTTGTTCATCACCAGCCAGATGATCGGCAGTTGCTCGGCTGCCGCCGTGGCCAGTACCGAGGGGTTTTGGCCAAAGCCGCCATCGCCAACCAGGGACAGCACCGTGCGGTCGGGTGCCGCGAGCTTGGCCCCGACGGCCGCCGGCGGGCCAAAGCCCATCGTTGCGTAGCCACCGGGGGTGAGGATGCTGCCAGGCGTGTATGCGGGGAACTGCTGGCCCACGCCATTCTTGTTCCAGCCCACGTCGGTGGTGATGATGACGTCGCGCGGCATCACCTCACGCACCTCGGCCAGGATGCGCTCGGGCATCATCGGGAACGCGTCGCTGTGCTGCATGGCCGCGTTGCTGGCCGCGAACGCGGCACGCTGCGTGGCGATGCGCTGCTTCATCGCCTCGTCCCGCCGGCCGTCCGGGTAGAGTTCCTTGGCCACGTCCAGGAGGACGCGCAATGCTTGCTTGGCGTCGGCGACCACGCCGATCGCGACCGGGAAGTTGCGCCCGATCTCGCTGGGCTCGATGTCGATCTGCATCAACCGGGTCGGCGGGATGTCGAACGTGTAGCCGCGGTACCAGGAACTGGAGTCGGCCTCCTTGAAGCGCGTGCCGATGGCCAGCAACTGGTCGGCTTCCAGGCAACTGCCGTTGGCCAGCCGCGTGCCCCAGAACCCGGTCATGCCGAGCACGAAGGGATCGTCATCGGGCAACACGCCCTTGCCCATCAGGCTGTGCGCCACGGGTATGGACATGTGTTTGACGAACGCGCCAAGTTCGGCGCTGGCGCGCGCGCCAATCACGCCGCCGCCGGCATAGATCACCGGGTGCTTGGCTTCCCCCAGTGCGCGCACGATTTCAACCGCATCAGCGCGGTCCATCGAGGGGCGCCGCAGCTGCTTGGTGTTGAGTTGCTGGTGGTCAAACAGGGCGGGGTCGAGTTCCTTGGAAAAGACGTCCATGGGCACGTCCACCAGCACCGGCCCAGGCTGGCCACTTTCGGCGAGCTGGAATGCCTTTTCCAGGATCTCCGGCAACAACGGCGCGTGGTCCACGCGCCATGCCCGTTTGACGAATGGCCGGTAAATCTCGTATTGCGACCCGTCGGCGTGCAGGTTCACTTCCTGGTGCGGATGCTTGCCGAAATAATGCGAGGGCACGTCGCCGGAGATCACCACCATGGGAATGCAGTCGAGCGCCGCATTGGCGACGCCGGTAGCGGCATTGGTGAGGCCCGGGCTCAAGTGCGTAAGCAAAACCGATGCCTTGCCGGTGACGCGCGCATAGCCGTCGGCGGCATGGGCGGCAATCTGCTCGTGGCGTACCTCGATGAAGCGGATCGAGCTTTTCGACAACGCGGCCAGGACGGCGATATTGGTATGCCCGCAGAGCCCGAACACATGCCGGACGCCGCGCTTCTCCAGGTACTGGACCAGCAGTTCAGCGGCGGTATTGGCCATGGTCAGAACGTCTCCGAGTTGAAGAATTCCCCGAACAGCTCCTGTTCGGAGGGTCGGTCTTCGGCAATGGGACGGCTGACCCAGGTGGTCTGCAGGAAGTGCTTGAGGTGGATGTTCTCGTTGGTGATGTTGCCGCCCCAGAT
>DATNBK010000104.1:0-35631 GCA_035571995.1 Rhodanobacter sp. | reverse complement strand
CGGCATCCAGCCATTCCGGGTCGAGCAGGGCGCGGCCGCCGCGCTGGCCGTCGCGCCACGCCCGCGAAACCAGTCGCGACAGGTTGGCGTAACCCTCGTGATCCTGGCACAACACGGTGAGCCGCCAGGGTTGAACTTCATCGGTGTCGGCAATCCACAGGTCGCAGCCGCCAATGGGCTTGATGCCCGCCGCCATGCACGTCTTGTAGAACTTCACCAAGGCGAACATGTTGCATTCGTCGGTCAGCGCCAGCGCCGGCATGCGCGCGCGCGCAGCCATTTCCACCAGGGCGGGGATGCGGATCGTCGAGTCGACCAGCGAAAACTCGCTGTGCAGGTGCAGGTGGATGTAGCTGGCGGTCATGCGGTCTGACACGCTACCCGGCGGGTCCGGCGGCGGCAAGCCTGATTTCCGGAGCCCACCCTCAAACCTCGACCACGGTTTGCGTGTCGCCCGGGAACAGCGACAACTGGGCCAGCGCCGCGTGCACCGGGGCGAAGCTCTGGCGGTGCAACGGGCATGGACCGAGGCGTTCAAGTGCCTCCAGGTGGATGCGCGTGGCATAGCCCTTGTGCAAGGCGAAGCCATATCCGGGCCAGGTGGCATCCAGCGCGGTCATCAGCCGGTCCCGGGTCACCTTGGCGATGATCGAGGCCGCGCTGATCGCGGGCTCCAGGGCGTCGCCGCCGACGATGGTGCGGCCCGGGCAGGGCAGGTCGCGCGGCAACTGGTTGCCATCGATCCAGGCCTCCTCGGCGGTCACGGCGAGGGTGCGCACGGCACGGCTCATGCCGGCCAGGGTGGCTTGCAGGATGTTGATGCGGTCGATCTCCTCCACCTCGACGAGCACGACGCTCCAGGCCCGCGCGCTGGCGACGATGTGCGCGTACAGGATTTCGCGGCGGGCGGGGCTCAGCTTCTTGGAATCGTCCAGGCCCTCGATGGGGCGATCCTGGTCAAGGATCACCGCGGCGACCGCCAGCGGGCCGGCGAGCGGCCCGCGACCGGCCTCGTCGACACCGGCAACCAGTCGCCGGCTGACAGCGGCAATGCGCGCGGTGGTCGCCCGCCGGGGCAACCTGCGCTCACGACCCGGCATCGGGGGCCTCCAGCAGTTCGAGGACCGCGTCGGCGGCGCGTTCGGCGGCGCTGCCCTGGGCGCCGCCCTTGAGCTCGCGGTGCAGTTGTTCGAAACACTCCACGATGTGCGTACGCCGTGCGCTGTCGCGGAACAACTCCAGGGTGGCGGCGGCGAGATTCCCCGCCGTGCAGCGGTCCTGCATCAATTCGGGGACCAGCGGTGCGCCAGCCTGTCCGCTGGCGCGCGCCAGGATGTTCGGCAACGCATAGATGTCGGTCTTCAGCATGCCCAGCGCGCGGGCCAGGAAATAACTCGACGGGGCCACGCGGTAGCCGACCACCATGGGCCGCTTGGCCAGCATCGCTTCGAGGGTCGCCGTGCCCGATGCCAGCAGCACCACGTCGGCGGCCAGCATGGCCTGATGCGCCTGGCCTTCGACGAGCAATGGGGCGTGCTCCATGCGCGGCATTCGTGCCAGCAGTTCCACGAGCCTGGCGTGCAGGCCTGCATTGGCCGCGGGTATCACCACGCGCAACCCCGGAAGGTCGGCATCGACCTTGGCGGCGGCGTCGAGGAAAATCCGTCCCAGGCGCTCCAGTTCGGAGGGTCGGCTGCCGGGCAAGACCGCCAGCACCGGAGACTGTGTGGGCAGTTGCAGCGCCTGCCGGGCTGCCGCGCGGTCGGCAACCAGCGCGAAACGGTCGGCCAGCGGGTGGCCGACGAAACGCGCATCGACGCCGTAACGGGCGTAGATGGCTGGCTCCATCGGGAACAGGCACAACACGCGGTCCGCGCTGCGGCTGATCTTGCGCGCCCTCTGTTCGCGCCAGGCCCACACCGAGGGGCTGACATAGTGCACGGTGCGCATGCCTGCCCCTTTCAGGCGCCGTTCCACGCCGAGGTTGAAATCCGGCGCATCGATGCCGACCACGACCGCCGGGCGGGCGGCAAGCACGCGTCGCACCAGGTCCCGGCGCAACCGCAGCAGGCGCGGCAGGTGACCGACGACCTCGCTCAAGCCGAACAGCGAGAGCTCGCCAATGTCGTACCAGCAGGTGCAGCCCTGCGCGCGCATGTGCTTGCCGCCGATGCCGACGAAGCTCGCCGTGGGACGACGTTGGCGCAGGGCGGCAATCAATTCGGCGCCCAGCAGGTCGCCAGAGTCCTCGCCGGCCAGGATCGCGATCAGCGGTGCGTTCGGCTCGTCGGTCGCAGTGTGCGTGGCGCCCATGCTGCTCACGACCGGCACCGTTTGCGCAGCGGGGTCCCGCGTGCCGGGGCGGGTGTGGCCTGGCGTGCCATCAGCGCGCGAGCGCGCGCTCGCTACGTTCGACGAACGCCAGCATGAGGCGTACGTCGGCATTGTCCTGGGCCTGCACGGCAAGCTGCGCGCGTGCCTCGGGCAGCGGCAGGCCAGCCATGTAAAGCGTGCGATAGGCGCGCTTGATGGCGGCAATCCGCCCGGCATCGAAGCCGCGGCGCTTCAGCCCCTCGCTGTTGATGCCGCGTGGACGTCCGTGCTGGTCGTTGGCCATGGTCACGAAAGGCAGCACGTCGTTGCCGACCAGGCAGCCCATGCCGATGAAGGCGTGGACGCCGACCTTGCAGAACTGGTGCACGCCGGAATAGCCGGAAAGTATCGTCCAGTCGCCGATCTCCACGTGCCCGGCCAGGGCCGAATAGTTGGAGAACACCACGTGGCTGCCGATCTGGCAGTCATGCGCGATGTGCACGTAAGCCAGCACCCAGTTGTCGTCGCCCAGGCGGGTGACGCCGCCGCCGCCGCGCGTGCCGCGGTTGATGGTGACGAATTCGCGGATCAGGTTGCGGTCGCCGATGACGAGCTCGGTGCGCTCGCCGGCGAATTTCTTGTCCTGTGGATCACCACCGAGCGACGCGAACTGGGCGATGCGGTTGTTGCGGCCTATGCGCGTCGGGCCCTCGATCACGACGTGGGGGCCAATGACCGTGCCCTCGCCGATTTCCACTTCGGCGCCAAGGATGCTGTAGGCACCAATACTGACGTCCTTGCCGATCACGGCCGCCGCGTCGATTTGTGCGCTGGGGTGGATCACTGGGCGTTCCTGGCTGCGCACATCAATTCGCAACTGGCCACTTCCTTGCCCTCCACGCTTGCCCGCGCGACGAACAGGCCCATGCCGCGCATCACGCGTTTCTGGGTCACCTCGAGGCGTAACTGGTCGCCTGGCGTGACCATGGCGCTGAAGCGCGCGTTGTCGACCTTGACCAGGTAGAAGAACGGCTTGTCGTCGTTGCCCTTGATGCGGTTGCTGAGCTGGGTGAGCAGGCCAGCCGCCTGTGCCATGGCCTCGATGATGAGTACGCCCGGCATCACCGAATGGCTTTGGAAATGGCCCTGGAAAAACGGCTCGTTGAAGGTGACGTTCTTGATTGCGACCACGCTCGCATCCGGCACCAGCTCCACCACCCGATCCACCAGCAGGAACGGAAAGCGGTGCGGCAGCAGCTCCTTGATCTGCTCCACGGTGACCGGCATGCACATGCCTGGGATTGGCTCACTCATTGTTGCGGTCCTTTTCGATCGCCGAGAGGCGGCGTGCGAATTCGTCCAAGTGCTTGAAGCGGGCAGCGTTCCTGCGCCAGTGGCGGTTCGCCTGCAACGGTACGCCCGAGGAATATTCTCCTGGTTCGCGGATGGAATGGGTCACCAGGCTCTTGGCCGTAATGGTAACCCGGTCTGCCAGTTCCAGATGACCCAAAACGCCGGCGTTTCCGCCAATCATGCAATAGCGCCCAATCCTGGCGCTGCCGGCGACGGCCGCACAACCGGCCATCGCGGTATGCGCCCCGATGTACACGTTGTGCGCGATCTGGATCTGGTTGTCCAGGCGTACGTCCTCCTCCAGCACGGTATCGTCCAGTGCGCCGCGGTCGATCGTGGTGTTGGCGCCGATCTCGCAATCGTCGCCGACGCGCACGCCGCCCAACTGCGGCACCTTGAGCCAATGGTCGCGGTCGAAGGCGAGGCCAAAGCCATCGGCGCCCAGCACGGCGCCGGGGTGGATCAGCACCCGGGCTCCCAGGTGGACGCGGGTGACCAGGGTGACCCGGGCCACCAGCCGCGTGCCGGCGCCGATGCTGCAGTCGGCGCCAATGCTGCAGTGTGGGCCGAGCAGGACGCCGGCGCCAATGCGCACCCGCTCACCCACCACGCAGCCAGGGCCGATACTCGCCGTGGCATCCACCTCGGCGCTCTCGGCGATGACCGCACTTGGATGGATGCCCGGGATGACCGGGTCGACACACTCGAACAGGGCGGCGATGCGGGCAAACGCCACATGGGGATTGGCGGCAACCAGGGCCGGTCGTGGGCAGGACGCGAGATGCCCGGCATCGAGCACCACCGCGCCGGCGCGCGTGGCAGCGAGTTGCGGCAGGTAGTTTGCGCTGGCGATGAAGGCCAACTGGCTGGGCGTGGCCTTGGCCAGCGAGTTCACCCCGGTGATGCAGACCGTCCCGTCGCCGTGCAGGCGCAGTTGGAATTGCGTGGCCAACTCGGCCACCCGGTAGGACGTGTCCATGGCTGGAGCGCTCCGCGTTGCGACATCGGGCGCGGTGGGGCCACGCCCGATGCGGTTAGAACTGGCTGCCGAAGGTAAACTGGATGCGCTCCTGGTAATGCCGATCTTGCGGCTGGTCGCGGAAGGGTACCGCCAGGCTGATGATCAGCGGGCCGATCGGCGCCTGCCACTGCAGTGCGATGCCGGTGGAAGCGCGCAGGGTGCTGGCATCGAAGCTCTTGAAGTTCCTGTAGGCATTGCCGACGTCCACAAACCAGGACACGCGCGCGGTGTTGACGTTCTTGAGGAAGGGCAATGGAATGAAGACCTGCGCCGTGCCCAGCACCTTGAACGCGCCGCCGATCGGCTGCGAATAGTAGCCCAGGGGGCACAAGCCGCTGGCATCGGCAACCGCGCCCGAGGTGATGCACACGCGCGGGCCCAGCGTGTTGTCCTGGAAGCCGCGTACGTCACGTACGCCGCCGGAGTAGTAGTTCTGCCAGAAGGGCAGGTCGTTGCGCATGTCGGTGATGACGTGCGAGGGGTCGGCAGCCAGGGCATTTGCCTGCAGGGTCGCGAGCTGGGCATCGGTGATGCCGTTGCCGCCGTAGGTCTTGCCATAGCCGATCTGGCCGTCCAGATACAGCACGAAGCCGCCACCTACCCGCCAGTAGTGGTTGGCCTCGGTGCTCAACTTCCAGTACTGCACGGTGGAGCCAGGCAGGGCGATATCGGCGGAGACCGACATCAAACCGCCGCGGCTCGGGGCCCAGTATTGGTCGCGGGTGTCATGGGTCCAGCCCAGCGTGCCGGTCCATGAGTGGATCGTCTTGAAGCCAATCTGGTCCTGGTAATCCATCAGCACCTGCGGGCTGAAACCTGGGATCAGGTTGACGGTATTGCTGCTGACCCCCAGGCCGACGCGCAGTCCGTCGGTTTCGCTGATCGGCACGCCAAGGTAGGTGGAGAAGCTCTTCATGCTGGTGGCGTAATTGGCGAAATCGGTGTTGCCGTAGTCGGTCTTGGACAAGGTCGCGTTGTAGCCGATGCCGATGCCGTTGTCGGTGAGATAAGGGTTGTAGTAGCTGACCCCGAAGCGCGTGTAGTAGACGCTGCGCTCGCCGCTCACCGAAACGCTGTCGCCGGTGCCGAAGAGGTTGTTCTGGGATACCGACGCATTGAGGATCAAGCCGGCGTATTGGGAATAGCCGACGCCGAACTGCATGCTGCCGGCGGACTGCTCCTCGACCTTGACGGTCACGTCGACCTGGTCGGTGGTGCCCGGCACCAGCTTCTTGTCGATGTCGACGGTCTTGAAATAACCGAGCCGCATCAGGCGCGTCTTCGAGCGGTCCAGCGCCGCCTGCGAATACCAGGAGCCTTCGAGCTGGCGCATTTCGCGGCGCAGCACGTTGTCCTCGGTGCGCGTGTTGCCGGAGAAGACGATGCGGCGCACGTACACGCGGTCGCCCGGCTCGACGTACAAGGTCACTTCGACCGTGCGCTTGTCCTTGTCCAGCTTGGGTATCGGCGTCACCTTGGCGTAGGCATAGCCGATGTTGGACATCACCGCCTTGATGGCCTTGGTGCTGTTCTCGATGGCGGCGCGGTTGAAGGTGTCGCCGGCCTTCAGGAACACGAGCTGGCGCAGCGTGGCCTCCGGCAACACCAGCTTGCCGAGCAGCTTGACCTCGGAAACCTTGTAGATCTCGCCTTCCTTGATGTTGGCGTCGATGTACATGTTGCGCTTGTCCGGCGAGATGCTCACCTGGGTGGAGTCCACGGTGAAGTCGGCATAGCCGCGGTCCATGTAGTACGACTGCAGCTTCTGCAGGTCGCCCGACAGCTTCTCGCGCGAGTACTGGTCGTCCTTGGAGTACCACGACAGCCAGCCCGGGGTGTTCGACTCGAAGTCGTCGCGGATCTGCTTGTCGCTGAATGCATGGTTGCCGACGATGTTGATTTCCTGGATCTTGGACGCCTTGCCCTCGCGGATCTCGATGTCGATGGCGACGCGGTTGCGGTCCAGTTGGACCACGTGCGGATCGACCGAGACGTTGTACTTGCCGCGGTTGTAGTACTGGCGGACCAGTTCCTGCTGCACGTTGTCCAGGGCGAGGCGGTCGAAGGTCTCGCCCTCGGCCAGGCCGATGCCCTTCAAGCCCTTTTTCAGCTCGTCGGTCTTGATGTCCTTGTTGCCGCGGATGGTGAGCTTGGCGATGGATGGCCGCTCGACCACCTTGATCACGAGGATGTTGCCCTCGCGGTCCATTTGCACGTCGGTGAAGAACTTGGTCTGGTACAGCGCACGGATGGCCCGCTGCACGCTGGCGTCGGTGACCCGGTCGCCCTTGCTGAGGGGCAGGTAATTGAGCACCGTGCCGGCGGTGATCCGGCTCAGGCCGTCGATGCGGATATCCGAGGCGACGAACGGTTGGAACGCGAATGTGTTCGCGGATAGTGAGGCGAGCAACATCAGCGCGGCAATACGCTTCATCGTGGATTCCGTGGGGTTCTGGCCCAGCCGACCGCTACGGCCAGCCCGGGCATTGAATGAGGCGGAACAACACACCGCCCTCGAGGCGGGGTGGCTCCGCGATGTGGCATGCCGGCTCGATGCGACCCGTCGGGCGCGGCCATGCTGTGGCCAGCGGACGGGAAATGGTACGTGCCCAAGCTCACGACAACAACATGCGCTGGATATCGTTGTAGAACGCCAGCCCCATCAACGTGAACAACAGCGCCATGCCGATGTACTGGCCCACCACCATGGTCTTCTCGCTGACCGGACTGCCTTTGATCAATTCCACCGCATAATACAGGAGGTGTCCCCCATCCAGGACCGGGATCGGCAGGATGTTGAGGATCGCCAGGCTGAGCGAGACCACGGCCAGGAACTGCAGGAACCAGGCCAGTCCCATGTGCGCCGAGGCGTTGGCCACCGAGGCGATGCCGATCACGCTGGACAGGTTGCGCGTGGAGGTCTCGCCGCTGAGCATCTTGCCCAGCATGGTGAAAGTCTGCGCGGTATTGCGCCAGGTCGAGGCGAATGCCGCCGTCAGGGACTTGAGCGGCCCGTAATGCACGGTCACCGCCTCGGCCGTCGGCGCGCCGACACCCATGACCCATTTGGATGGCTGGCCGGCCAGCGATTCCCATTTCGCGCGAACCGCCAGGTCGACGGTCTGCGCCCCGCGACGGACCACCACGGCAAGTTGCGGCGAACGCGCCGCCTCGGTCTGCACCAGCTTGCCGAATGCCACGAAGTCGGCCACCGGCTGGCCATTCACGCTGAGCACGCGGTCGCCAGGCTGCATGCCGGCCAGCGCCGCCGGTTGCCCGGGCATCACCGTCGCCGCCACGGCCGCGGGAGGCGCGGGTTGCAGGCCGAGCTTGGGCAGGTATTGCTCGATCGCGCCGTCGGCGGGGAGATGGTCGAGCGGCAGCACCACCTCGCGCGTGCGGCCATCGGCGTCACGTAAAGTCATCGGCAGCGGGTTGCGCTCGAGCATGCCGTTGATCACCGCGTCCATGGCATCGCTCCACGCCTGCACGCGGCGACCGTCCACCTCGAGGATGCGGTCGCCGCTGCGCACGCCGGCATCCGCGGCCAGGCTGTGCGGCGTGGCCGCCACGATGGGGGCGACATCGGGCCGGCCGAGCATGAACATGGCCCAGAACGCCAGGATGGTGAACAGCAGGTTGAAACCCGGGCCGGCGGCCACGATCAGGATGCGCTGCCAGATGGGCTTGCCGGTGAATTCCTGGTCGCGCAAGGCGGGATCCACGGGACCTTCGCGCGCGTCCAGCATCTTCACGTAGCCGCCCAGCGGGATGGCCGAGATCCAATATTCCGTGCCGTCGCGTGCCGTGCGCTTCCACAGCGCCCGGCCAAAGCCGACGGAGAAGCGCAGCACCTTGACCCCACAGCGGCGCGCCACCCAGAAATGGCCGAATTCGTGGAATGTCACCAGGACGCCGAGCGTCACCAGCAACCAGAACACCGAGCCTAGAAAAGGAGTCATCACGTACCGGGTTCGAGGGAAATCGCGACCAGCAGAATATCAGCAAGCGTGTTGCACGAAGCGCCGTGCGGTCGCCCGCGCCGTTGCATCCCGTTCATGGAGCGTCGCGACATCGACCACGGGCTGGCCCGGCAGTTCCGCAAGCACGCTTTCCACGACATCGGCAATGCCGAGGAAGGGCAGCGTGCCCGACAGGAAGGCTGCCACCGCGATCTCGTTTGCCGCATTGAGGATCGCCGGGCTGTCGCCGCCGGCGCGCAACGCGGCCGTGGCCAGGTCCAGGCACCGGAATACCTGGCGATCCGGCGGCTCGAAGTTGAGCGCCGCACACGCGGCCAGGTTCAGCGAGCCGACTCCGGAGGCCATGCGCGCCGGCCAGGCCAGTGCACAGGCAATGGCCGTGCGCATGTCGGGCAGGCCGAGCTGCGCCAGCATCGAGCCATCGACGTATTCCACCAGCGAATGCACCAGGCTCTGCGGATGGACGACGATGTCGATGGCATCGGCCGGCACGCCAAACAGGTGGTGGGCCTCGATGAGTTCGAGTCCCTTGTTCATCAGCGTGGCCGAGTCGACCGAGATCTTGCGGCCCATGCGCCAGTTGGGATGTGCGCAGGCCTGGTCGGGGGTGACCCCCTGCAATTGCCCGCGGCTCCAGCCGCGAAACGGGCCGCCCGATGCGGTCAGGGTCAGGCGGCGTACGGCCGGCGGCCCTGCGGTCGCGTTGCCGTCCCGTGCCTGCGGCCAATCCGGCGGCAGGCACTGGAAAATGGCGTTGTGCTCCGAGTCCAGCGGGATCAGCATGCCGCCGCCGCTCTTGACCGCCGCCAGCAGCAGGGGGCCGGCCATGACGATTGCTTCCTTGTTGGCCAACAAAAGGCGCTTGCCAGCGCGCGCCGCGGCCAGCGTCGACTCCAGTCCCGCCGCGCCGACGATGGCGGCAACCACCACGTCGGCCATTCCGCTGCTGGCCGCGGCGGTGATCGCCGCGGGGCCTGCTGCAGTCCCGGTGGACAAGCCGGCAGCGGCGAGCTTGCGCGCCAATTCGGACTCCAGCGTCGGCTCGGCGATGATAGCCAGTTGCGGCCGATGTGTCCTGCACAAGGCCACCAAGGCATCGACGTTCCGGTAGGCGGTGAGCACGCTGGCACAAAACTCGTCCGGGTGACGGGCAATGACGTCCAGCGTGCTGCCGCCGATCGAGCCGGTGGCGCCGAGCACCGCCACCTGTTTCACGGTACGACCTGCAGGAGGGTCAGCAACCACAATCCGGCCGCGAGCACCGGCAGGGCGGCGAATACGCTGTCCAGGCGGTCAAGCAGGCCACCATGCCCCGGAAACAAGGTGCCCGAATCCTTGACCCCCGCATGCCGTTTGAGCAGGCTCTCGAGCAGGTCGCCGAGGATGGAGACGCCGACTGTGATGACCGCCAGCACGACAATGGCGGCCAAGCCGATACCCCGGACCTGGAGCAGCCACCCGCCCACCAGCATCACCAGCGTTCCCGCCAGCAGTGCGCCATATACGCCGGCCCAGGTCTTGCCCGGGCTGATTTGCGGAGCCAATTTGCGCTTGCCGTAGCGACGCCCGCTGAAATACGCGCCGATGTCGGCGGCCCACACGATGAACAGGGCAAGCAGGGTCCACCATTGCCCGTAGGGCTCGTGCGCGTGGAGCATCAGCAAGCCGCTCCAGGCCGGCAGGAGGGTCAGCAGGCCGGCTGCCAGCTTGAGCGCGCGGTTTTCCGTGGTCGGTGCTGCTGCGTAGGCAAAATGGCGTAGCCACTGCGCCGCGACGACCCACCAGACCAGCCCCACCACGACCACCCAAATGCTCTCCGCACGCGCGTGCAACAGCCATAGCAGCACGAAGCCGAGTGCGGCCAACAGCAGGAACGCCACGCGCGCAGGCGTCTTTTCCAGGCCGCTCAAGGCCGACCATTCCCACAGCCCCGCAAGGAACGCCCCGGCCGCGATGACGGCAAGCACGACCGTCGGCGCCAGTACGACCAGGACGACGACCAGCGGGGCCAGCAGCAGGGCAGTCAGGACACGCTGACGAAGCATGGCGTTTCTCAGGGTAGGGAGGCGAGCTGTTCGCTCGTGCGCCCGTAGCGGCGTTCGCGCTGAACGTATTCTTCGATGGCTTGGCGCAGGCACGCCTGGTCGAAGTCCGGCCACAGCGTATCGGTAAAGTACAGTTCCGCATACGCCGCCTGCCACAGCAGGAAGTTGCTCAGGCGCAGTTCGCCCCCGGTCCGGATCAGCAGATCCAGCGGCGGCAGCTCACCCAGGGACGTCCATGCGTCGAGCCGGGCCTCGTCGATCTGCTCGACGCGCAGCTCGCCGCGCGCAACGGCTTGCGCGGCCATCCGGCAGGCCTGGGTGATGTCCCAGCGGCCGCCATAGTTGACCGCCACGTTGACCTGCAGCCGGGAATTGTGCGCGGTGCTGTCCATCGCCGCCTGCATGCGGCCATACAGACCGGCGTCAAACGCGCTGAGCTCGCCGATGAAGCGCAATCGCACGCCATTGGCGCGCAATTCGTCCACTTCCTTGTCCAGGGCGCGCACGAACAGGTTCATCAGCGCGCCGACTTCGTCGCGCGGGCGCAGCCAGTTTTCGCTGGAAAACGCAAACAAGGTCAGGGCCTGCACGCCCTCGCGCAGGCAGGCCTCGATCACAGTGCGCACGGCCTTGCGTCCGGCGCTGTGGCCGAAGCTGCGTGGGCGGTGGCGTGCACGCGCCCAGCGTCCGTTGCCGTCCATGACGATGGCAACGTGCAGCGGTGCCCCATGCTGCCGCACGGTGTCCGTGGCTTCAGGTGACGGGGCGGCTTGCGTCATGCATGCGGCCGGATGGTGCGGAGCCGGCGCTGGCTGCGCGCCTGCCCGCATGGGCCTGCGGCCTTGGCCTGGCCGCGCCGGGCGCGGTTTGGGGGACGCTGGCAGGGGAGGGTTCGGGGGTCACTTACAATGCCATCAACTCGTCTTCTTTGGCCTTGACGGCGCTATCGATTTCCTTGATGGCGTTGTCGGTGAGGTTTTGCACTTCCTCGTCGAAGCGGCGTTCGTCGTCTTCGGAGACGAGCTTTTCCTTGAGCAGGTTCTTCACCTGCTGCAGGGCGTCGCGGCGCACATTGCGCACGGCGATTTTCGCGCTCTCGCCTTCGTGGCCGACATGCTTGGCCAGTTCCCGCCGACGCTCCTCGGTGAGCGCCGGCAGGTTGAGCCGGATCACCGTGCCGGCCGTGGTCGGGGTGATGCCCAGGTCGGAGGCCATCAAGGCCTTCTCGATCGGCGCCACCATGGATTTTTCCCAGGGCGTGATGGTGATCGTGCGCGAGTCGGCAAGCCCGACCGTGGCCACCTGCGCAAGCGGCATGTCCGCGCCGTAGTACGGCACCTTGATGTTGTCGACCAGGGCCGTGCTGGCGCGCGCACTGCGCAGGCGCACGAGGTCGTATTTCAGCGACTCGATGCTCTTGCCCATCCGGGTCTTGGCATCGGCCTTGATGTCGTCGAGCATGCAGTGGTTCCAGAAGTCTCGGCAAGCTGTTGATTATAGCAGGCGCCCTGGCGCGCCGACGCCGGACAGCCGGGGTTTCAGCCGCCGTGCACCAGCGTGCCGATGGCTTCGCCATGCATGATGCGCATGAGGTTGCCTTTCTGGGTCATGTCATAGATGCGCAGCGGCAGCCCGTGATCGCGGCACAGCGCGATCGCGGCCGTATCCATCACCGCCAGCTTGTGCTCGATGACTTCGTCGTAGCTCAGCGCGTCGTAGCGGATCGCATCCGGATGCAGGACGGGGTCGGCGCTGTACACGCCGTCCACCTTGGTGGCCTTGAGCAACAGGTCGGCACCCAGTTCGACCGCACGCAGAGCCGCCGCCGAATCGGTGGTGAAGAAGGGATTGCCGATGCCGGCCGCAAACAGGACGATGCGGCCCTTTTCGATATGCCGGATGGCGCGGCGGCGGATGTAGTCCTCGGCCACATCGTGGATCGGTATCGCGCTCATGACCCGCGCGAAGCCGCCACGTTTCTCGATCGCATCCTGCATGGCCAAGGCATTCATGACCGTGGCGAGCATGCCCATATGGTCGCCGGTGACGCGGTCCATGCCGGCGGCGGCCAGGCCGCTGCCGCGGAAGATGTTGCCGCCGCCGATGACCACCCCGACCTCGATGCCTGAGCGCTGCACCTCGATGATTTCGTTGGCCAGGCCGCCGATGACGTCCGGATCGATGCCGTAGTCGGCATGTCCCATCAGCGCCTCGCCGGACAGCTTGAGCAGGATACGGCGGAAGATCGGCGCGGTGCTCATGGCGGGTCCGGGGCAGTTGGTTGGCTGGGTCATTGTAGGGGACCGGCGCCAGCTCGATTCAATCGTCGACGACGATGCCGGTTGCTGGCTTGGATCCCGGCCGACGATTGTCGTCGGCGCGGGCCCGGCGCCAGCGCACCAGGCCCGCACGGCCGCCTTGGCTCAGCCCAGGCCGGCCTGCTTCATGACCTCGGCGTGGAAGTCCTCGGTGGGCTTCTCTACGCCTTCGCCGACCGCCAACCGCGCCACGGATTGCACGTGCGCCCCGGATTTCTTCAGCGCATCGGCCACGGACATGCTGGTGTCCAACACATAGGCCTGCCCGAGCAGGGTGATCTCGGTAATGATCTTGTGCACCTTGCCGCTGATGATCTTTTCCAGGATCTCGGTCGGCTTGTGCTTTTCCGCCTCCGACATCTGGCTCAGGGCAATGTCCTTTTCCTTGGCCAGAACGTCGGCCGGCACGTCCGAGGCCTGCACGTAGGCCGGGTTCATTGCCGCCACGTGCATGGCGATGCCCTTGGCCAGCGCCTCGTCACCGGCGTCCAGCGCCACGAGCACGCCGATGCGGCCGTTGTGGATGTAGCTGCCGATGGGGCCGGTGGCGTGGATCCGGGCCATGCGCCGGACATGGATCTTCTCGCCGATGGTGCTGACCAGCGCCTTGGCGGCTTCCTCGACCGTGCCGCCCGCGGGATAGGCGGCCGCCTGCAGCGCATCCACGTCGGACACGCCCGATTCGAGCGCCACATCGCCGACCGTCTTGCAGAAGGCCAGGAAGCTTGCATCCTTGGCGACGAAATCGGTTTCGCAGTTGATTTCCACCAGGACCGCGTCGTGGCCCTTGCGGGCGCTGACGATCAGGCCCTCGGCGGCAATGCGGCTGGCTTTCTTGTCGGCCTTGGCCAAACCGGATTTGCGCAGCCAGTCGACCGCGGCGTCGATGTCGCCACCGTTCTCGACCAGTGCCTTCTTGCATTCCATCATGCCGGCGCCGGAGCGCTCGCGCAGCTCCTTGACCATTTGTGCGGAAATCGTGCTCATCGTCGTTCCTCGTCTACTGATGGCGCGGCAGCGGCGAGCGCCACCACGCGAGGTATGGTGCGGCAACGGCGCCGTGGCGGCTGCCGTTGCCGGTTTGCTGCAGGCGCGGAGCCTACTTGGCGGCGGGTGCGCTTTCCGGACCGGCGTGGCGCCCGTCGTCGCGACGATGGTCGTTGCGGCCATTGCCGCGGCGTGCCGACGGCTTGCGCTCGGTCTTGGCGATCGGGTTGCCTTCCTCGTCAAGCTCGACGAAGTCGTTGGCGTCGCCCTGGGCCACGTCCGGTGCGGCGGCCTTGCCTTCCAGGATCGCGTCGGCTGCGGCCCGTGCATACAGCTGGATGGCGCGGATGGCGTCATCATTGCCGGGGATCGCGTAATCGACCAGGTCCGGGTCGTAGTTGGTGTCGACCACCGCCACCACAGGGATGCCGAGCTTCCTGGCTTCCTGCACGGCGATGTTCTCGTGGCCGATGTCGATCACGAACAGCGCGTCCGGGAGGCGGTTCATGTCCTTGATGCCGCCCAACGAAGCTTCCAGCTTCTCGCGCTCGCGGCGACGCGAGAGGACCTCATGCTTTACCAGTTTCTCGAAGCTGCCGTCGGTTTCGGCCGCTTCCAGCTCCTTGAGTCGCCCCACCGATTGCTTGACGGTGCGGAAGTTGGTCAGCATGCCGCCCAGCCAGCGCGCGGTGACGAACGGCATGCCGGCGCGTGCGGCTTCTTCGGCCAGGGCCTCGCGCGCCGAGCGCTTGGTGCCGACGAAAAGGATGGTGCGGCGCTTCTGCGCCAGTGCCGACAGGTAGTTCATCGCGTCGGTGAACAGCGGCAGGGTCTTTTCCAGGTTGATGATATGGATCTTGCCGCGCGCGCCGAAAATGTACGGTGCCATCTTCGGGTTCCAGTAACGCGTCTGGTGACCGAAGTGCACTCCGGCTTCGAGCATGTTGCGCATGGTGACTTGCGTCATGGGTAGAACTCCGTGCAGTGGCCGTTTAGGCCTGGGGGTTGGACCTCCGCGTATCCCCGGCTTCGACCACGATCCGCCGGGTGGCAGGTCGTGGCACCCCGAAGACGGTGCCGATACGCGTGTGGCGTTGGTTTGGGTGTGACGCCCTGGGGCGCTACAATCCCGGTTCGTCTCGCATCGCTGTGACCTGCTGGCAGGCACATGCGGTCAGCAAAACTGTGAAATTGTAGTCGGTCGACCGGTAGCGCGGCAAGCTGCGCCTTGGGCCTTGGCGCTGACAGGACAACATGAAATGGCAATCAGTCTCAAATCAGCGCAGGACCTCGAGGGCATGCGCGTCGCCGGCAAGCTTGCGGCCGAAGTGTTGGCCATGCTCAAGGAGCACATCGAGCCGGGAGTGAGCACCGAGGAACTGGATCGCCTGGCCTACGAGCACATCGTCAACGTGCAGAAGGCGGTCCCCGCCAATGTCGGCTACCACGGCTTTCCGAAGACGCTGTGCACCTCGGTCAACCAGGTGATCTGCCACGGCATCCCCAGCGAGAGCAAGCTGCTCAAGGATGGCGACATCATCAATCTCGACGTCACCGTGATCAAGGACGGCTGGCATGGCGATACCAGCCGCATGTACGTGGTCGGCACGCCCTCGGTGCTGGCCAAGCGGCTGGTGGACAACGCGTACGAGGCCATGATGTGCGGCATCCGCACGGTACGCCCCGGCGCGACCTTGGGCGATGTCGGCCATGCCATCCAGCAACACGCCGAGGCCGCGGGCTTCAGCATCGTCCGCGAGTATTGCGGCCACGGCATCGGCAAGATCTATCACGACGAGCCGCAGGTGCTGCACTACGGCAAGCCCGGCGCCGGCCTGGAACTGAAGAAGGGCATGACCTTCACCATCGAACCGATGGTCAACGCCGGCAAGCCGCAGACCCGCCAGTTGCCCGATGGCTGGACCGTGGTGACCAAGGATCACTCCCTGTCCGCGCAGTGGGAGCACACCCTGGTGGTCACCGACGATGGCTATGAGATCCTGACCCCCTGGCCCGACGCCTGAGGAGCAGGCCTGGGGCGAGGCGTAGCGCCCTGCGGGCATCAGTGCTTCCGTTGTAGTTGCCCTGGAGCCCGCCCGTGGCCACACCTGCGGCGGTGGCGTGGCAGACCACGGGCATCGCGACGGGTGGGTTCCGCGATAATGGGTGGGGATCATCGCTGGCCAGCCCGGCCCACGTATCGCTGTTGAGACTGTCCATGTCGTCGCCCAGCTCCGTTCCCTTGCCGCCGCTGCCGCGTCTCCCCGTCGTGGTGCCGCGGTCGGGCGTCTCCAGGGAGGCACGGCTCGCCCTTGGCCAGTTGCTGGCCGACGTCGACCGCTCGCTTGCCGGCGCGTTTTACGCCGGTGCCGAAGCTGGCATGCTTGCGCGCCGACGCGGTGTGGCGGTGTCTCAGCTCGTCGCGCACGTATGGACAGCCTGCCTTGGAGACGTCGCTGGCGCCGCCTTGTACGCCGTGGGCGGGTTTGGTCGCGGCTTGCTGTTCCCGTATTCGGACGTGGACTTGCTGGTGCTGGTCAACGGCGCGCAGGAAGCCCAGTTGCGTGCGCTCGGGCAGTTTTTCTCGACCCTCTGGGACGTCGGCCTGAAAGTTGGCCACGCCGTGCGCGAGCCGCAGCAGTGCCGCGAGCTTGCCGCCAGCGATGCCAGCGTGTTCACCAGCCTGTTGGACGCGCGGCGCATTGCCGGCGACGCGGCGCTCGACGCCAGTCTGCGCGACATCGTGGACGATCCACAGCTCTGGCCGCCGGCAGCCTACCTGGCCGCGCGCCAAGGCGAGCGCAGGCAGCGCCATGCGCGCTTCGACGACACCGCCTACAACCTGGAACCAAACCTCAAGGAAGGTCCCGGGGGCTTGCGCTCGCTGGATTCGTTGCGCTGGATCGGCTTGCGGCTGGCCAACGCCGGAGACCTGCCGAGCATGGTGGCGGAGGGCTTGCTCGACCCGGCGGAGGAAGCTGCGCTGGAGCAGGCCGAAGCCACCTTGCGCCGCTACCGTTACGCCTTGCACCTGGAAGCGGGCCGGGCCGAGGAACGGCTGCTGTTCGATTACCAGCGGGCACTCGCGGCGCGGCTGGGATTCGAGGACGAGCACGAGCGCAACCTTGGCGTCGAGCAGTTCATGCAGGCGTATTACCGGGCCGCGAGCCAGGTCGAGCGCCTGGGCGTGCAGGTTGCCGAGCGCTTCGAGGAGATGCTGGAGAGTCCGCACGTGGGCGTTCCGCTGGGTGCGGATTTCGTGCGTTATGGTTCGCGCCTGGCGGCGCGGGACAGCGAGCTGTTCATGCGCCGGCCGGCAGCCTTGGTCGAGGTGTTCCTGCTGCGCATGGACCAGCCCGGGGTGGTCGGCTTCAGTGCCGAGACGATGCGGCGCATCCATCGGGCGGCGGCCATGCAGGCCGACGCCCTGGCCTCGGACCCCGAGGTGTTGGCCGCCTTCCTGCGCCTGTTGCGGCGCGGCGCACCGGCAGTCGAGGCCTTGTGGCGCATGAATCGGCACGGGCTGCTGGCGGCGATCCTGCCGGCGTTTGGCAAGGTGTTCGGGCGCATGCAGTACGACTTGTTCCACGTCTACACCGTGGACGAGCACACCTTGCGTGTCCTGCGCAACCTGGCCCGGTTTGCCGATCCGGCCGCGCGCACGGAATTCGCGCTGGGCTGCCAAATCTGGGCCGGCCTGCCCAAACCGGAGCTGCTCCTGCTGGCCGGGCTGTTCCACGACATTGCCAAGGGCCGCGGCGGCGACCACGCCGTGGGCGGGGCGGAGGATGCCCGCGAGTTTTGTACCCGCCTTGGCCTGCCCGCCGGCGATGTCGAGCGGGTGGCGTGGCTGGCGCGCTGGCACCTGGCCATGAGCACCACGGCGCAGCGGCAGGACATCAGCGATGCCGAGGTCGTGCAGCGTTTTGCCGAGCACGTGGGGGACCGCGAGCGCCTGGGGCAGCTCTACCTGCTGACCGTGGCCGACATCATCGGCACCAGTCCGCGGCTGTGGAATGCCTGGAAGGACCGGCTGCTCGCCGACCTGTACACGGCGACGCGCTATGCCTTGCGCAGCGATGTGGAGTTGCCGCGCGATGCCGACGCGCTGGTGCGCGAGTGCCAGCAGCAGGCGATGGCGTTGTTGCATGACCAAGGCTATGCCGAGCAGGAGGTGGCTGGCCTGTGGAAGGACTTCCCGCAGGTGAGCTTCCTGCGCCACCGCCCCCAGCAGATTGCCTGGCAGAGCGCGGCGGTGCTGGATGCCGGCGGACGCCTGCCACTGGTGGTGGTGCAGCCGCGCTCGGTGCGCGGCAGCACCGAGATGTTCGTGCATGCGCGGACGCGCGACGGCTTGTTTTCCATCGTCACCGCCACGCTCGACCGCATGCGCATGTCGGTGGTGGAGGCGCGCATCCTGAGCACGCCCACCGGCATGGTGCTGGACACGTTCCTGCTGCTCGATGGCGACACCCAGGAGCCGGTCAGCGAGTTGCGCGCGCAGCAGCTTCAGGAGCGGCTGGAGGCCACCCTGGCGCAAAACGTGGACGTCGTTCCCGGCAGGCGCAGCATGTCGCGGCAGCAACGGCATTTCCAGATCGTGCCGCGTATCAAGTTCCGTTCGGTCGCGGGGCGCACGCAGATGGCCCTGGTGGCGACAGACCGGCCGGGTCTGCTGGCCGCGGTTGCGCAAGTGCTGCACCAGGTTGGCGTGCGTGTCCACGACGCACGCATTGCCACCTTTGGCGAGCGGGTCGAGGATTTCTTCCTGCTCACCGACCGCCACGATGCGCCGCTCGCGGCCGGACACCAGCAAGAGTTGTTGCGCGCGCTCCAGGCCCGGATCGGCCCCGGCCAGGATTGAGTGGCGACGGTGCCGCACGGGGCCACCGCGGGATTTGCACCGCGGCGCCCGGGTTATGATGCCCGCTGCTCCAGCCGGCAGCGTGGCTCTTCCATCCATGGCTTACCTGATCGTCAAGACCCTGCACCTGTTGTTCGACATCGCCTGGATGGCTGCGGTGTTCTACCTGCCGCGCATCCTGGTCAACCTGGCCGAGGCACAGGGCGAAACCCAGGTGCAGGCGCGCCTGCACTTGATGGGCCGGCGCCTGTACAAGTTCGGGCACAACATGTTTGGTTTTGCCTTCGTGTTCGGCCTGGTCCTCTGGGAAGGTTGGCGCCTGTTTCCCACCTCGTTGCCGAACGTGGTCGGCTCGCGGCATTGGCTGGATGCCAAGCTGCTGCTTGTTGCCCTGCTCCTGGCGCACTTCATCTGGTGCGGGCGGCTGCTCAAGCGCAGCCAGGCCGGCGGACCGCTGCCGTCGCCAGGCGCGTTGCGCTGGTTCAACGAACTCCCCGTGTTGTTCCTGCTTGGCGTGATCTTCCTGGTGCTGGCCAAGCCGTTCTGAATGCGTGGGGCAGTGGGGCAAGGCTGGCGGCCCGATGCCGGCAGCGTGCGATCGTGGGGGCACCCAGGCTCCGGGAACCGATGATTGACACGCCTTTCGGGCTAAACTAGCGTTTTCGCGCTTGCACTGGACAAGAGGTGGCCCGCGCCCCGCGCCGGCCTCGCGTGCGACATGGAAACAACCCGACTACATCACTGACCACCATCGCGCCTGCGTTTGTCAACGGAAAGGGCGTCACGCCCTTTTTTGTTTTCCTGAGAAAGTCACCATGATCGAGATCACGCTACCCGACGGCAGCAAGAAGCCGTTCGACCATCCCGTTACCGTCCAGGAAGTGGCTGCCTCCATTGGCGCCGGCCTGGCCAAGGCGACGCTCGCCGGCAAGGTCGACGGCCAGCTGGTCGATGCCAGCTTCCAGATCGAGCACGACGCCAGCGTGCAGATCATCACCGAGAAAAGCCCCGAGGCGCTGGAGATCCTCCGCCATTCCACGGCGCACCTGATGGGGCAGGCGGTGCAGCGGCTGTTTCCCGGCGCGCAGGTGACGATCGGCCCGGTGATCGACAACGGCTTCTATTACGACTTCGCCTACGAGCGGCCGTTCACGCCCGAGGACCTGCCGAAGATCGAGGCGGAGATGCACAAGATCGTGGACGAACGCCTGCCGCTGACGCGCAGCGTGAAGTCGCGCGACGAGGCGGTGGCGTTCTTCCGCGGCCTGGGCGAGCACTACAAGGCCGAGATCATCGAAGGGATACCAGCCAACGAAGTGCTCTCGCTGTACACACAGGGTGAGTTCACCGACCTGTGCCGCGGCCCGCACGTGCCGAACACCGGCAAGCTGCACTCGTTCAAACTGATGAAGGTGGCTGGCGCCTACTGGCGCGGCGATTCCAGCAACGCCATGCTGACCCGCATCTACGGCACCGCCTGGCTCAACGACAAGGACCTGAAGGCCTACCTGTACCAGTTGGAGGAGGCCGAGAAACGCGACCACCGCAAGCTCGGCAAGCAGCTCGACCTGTTCCACCAGCAGGAAGAAAGCCCGGGCATGGTGTTCTGGCACGCGAATGGCTGGGCCATCTGGCAGCAGCTCGAGCAGTACATGCGCGACGTCTACAAGAAGAGCGGCTACCAGGAAGTGCGCTGCCCCATGGTTCTGGACGTGTCGCTGTGGAAAAAATCCGGGCACTGGGACAATTACAAGGAAAACATGTATTTCACCGAGTCGGAAAAACGTGTCTTTGCCTTGCGGCCCATGAATTGCCCGGGTCATGTGCAGATCTTCAACAACACGTTGCACAGTTATCGCGAACTGCCGATACGCTATGGCGAGTTTGGCGGCTGCCACCGCAACGAGCCATCCGGCGCGCTGCACGGGATCATGCGCGTGCGTGCGTTCACCCAGGACGACGGTCACGTCTTTTGCACGCCCGGGCAGATTGAATCGGAGGTCACCGCGTTCCACGCCCAGGCCATGCAGGTGTATGCCGATTTCGGCTTCAACAACATCGAGGTGGCCCTGGCCTTGCGCCCGGAAAAGCGCATTGGCGACGACGACGTTTGGGACCGGGCCGAGGCCGCGCTGCGCGCGGCGCTGTCGAAGGCCGGCGTACAATGGACGGAGCTTCCCGGGGAAGGGGCGTTCTACGGTCCCAAGATTGAATACCACATGCGCGATTCCATCGGCCGTGACTGGCAGGTCGGCACCATGCAGGTGGACTTCATGATGCCCGAGCGGCTGGGCGCCGAATATGTCGACGAAAATTCGCAAAAACAGCACCCGGTCATGCTGCACCGGGCCATCGTGGGCTCGATGGAGCGCTTCATCGGCATCCTGCTGGAACATTATGCGGGGGCCTTGCCGACCTGGCTGGCACCGGTGCAGGTGGTGGTGCTGAACATCACCGACTCCCATGCCGCGTATGCCGGGCAGGTGGCGCAAACCCTTGTGGACCGTGGTTTCAGGGCCCAGGTTGATTTGCGCAATGAAAAAGTCGGCTATAAAATCCGCGAGCACGCGATGCAGAAGGTGCCGTACCTGGTTGTCGTGGGGGATCGTGAAAAGGAAACCGGTACCGTGTCAGTGCGCACGCGATCCGGCGAAGATCTTGGCGACATGAGCGTGGATGGCTTCATCGAACGCATGGGCACCGAAACCCGGCATTGAATGCCTGGCGGCTTGATTCATCACTTATTGGAGGACCGTGGTATCGCAACCACTGACAACAAAGGCAATCGTCGCAATCAGGAAATCCGCGTCCCGCGGGTTCGCGTGATTGGCCAGGATGCCGAACAGCTCGGCATACTTTCCCGCGACGACGCGTTGGCGCTCGCGCAGGAAGCCGGCATGGACCTCGTCGAGATCCAGCCAAACGGCGATCCGCCGGTTTGCCGCATCATGGATTACGGCAAGTTCAAGTTCGAGGCCCAGAAGAAAGTCCAGGCGGCCAAGAAGAAGCAAAAACAGGTCGAGATCAAGGAAGTCAAGTTCCGTCCGGTCACGGACGTGGGCGACTACCAGATCAAGCTGCGCAACATGCTGCGTTTCCTGGAAGAAGGCGACAAGGTCAAGGTGACCATCCGCTTCCGCGGCCGTGAGATGTCGCACCAGGATCTGGGCCACAGTCTGGCCAAGCGCATCCAGACCGATGTCGGCGAGGCTGGCCAAGTGGAGTCGTTCCCGCGTCTCGAAGGCCGGCAGATGACCATGATGATCGGGCCGAAGCGCAAGTAAGCCGCGCTTTCCCTGCTTGTCCCCCGCGCATTTCGCCGGATCGATCCGGGCTGGGTCGCGCGCGTCCGTCCCACGGCAAGTCTGCGTGGCAAGGCTGGCGTCGCGGCTGCCGATCTCCTACAATAGCCGGCTCGGCCCGAGTGGAAGGGCCGTGCGCCGATCATGGCAGGACGGAAAGAGCGGTCGCCCGCGGGCAGGCCGCCGCCAGATCAGTCAAGCATCGTATCCAAGGATTACAGTCATGCCGAAGATCAAGACCAACCGGGCGGCGGCGAAGCGCTTTCGCAAGACCGCATCGGGCAAAATCAAGTGCGGGCACGCGTTCCGGTCACATATCCTGACCAAGAAGACAACCAAGCTGAAGCGTGGTCTGCGCGCCAAGAATCGCCTCAAGGCCTGCGACACGCCAGCTGTCGCGCGCATGTTGCCGTACTGACGGACAGGAGGACAGATCATGGCTCGTGTCAAGCGCGGTGTCACCGCCCGTCGTCGTCACAAGAAAGTCATCGGCCGTGCCAAGGGCTATTACAACGCCCGGCGCAAGGTCTTTCGCGTCGCCAACCAGGCTGTCATCAAGGCTGGCCAGTACGCCTACATCGGCCGCAAGCAGCGCAAGCGCCAGTTCCGTGCGCTGTGGATCGTGCGCATCAATGCCGCCGCGCGCCTGTCGGGCCTCAGCTATAGCCGCCTGATCAATGGCCTGGACCGGGCCGGCATCAGCGTCGATCGCAAGGTCTTGGCCGACCTGGCCGTACACGACATCAAGGCGTTTTCCACGATCGCCGAGAAAGCCAAGGCCGCTCTGGCCGCCTAGTTTGTGTGCCCTTGCCCGGTCGGGAAGACCGGGAGCCGTTCTGGCTGTATCTGGGGTTGGCGAACGCTCGCGGGGAGAAGGCCATACCTTCTCCCCGTTTTCGTTGGGGCATGTCCATGCGGGAATTACGCTGATGGATGATCTGGAGTATCGGGTAGCCGGGACGCTCGAGGCAGTGGGCGGTGCCGCGTCACTGGATGAGCTCGAAGCCTTGCGGATTGGCGCGCTGGGCAAGGGCGGGGTGGTCACCACCGCCTTGAAGGCCCTGGGCAGCCTCCCGGAAGATGAGCGCAAGCGGCGGGGCGCGGCGGTCAATGAGCTGAAGCGCCGACTGGCGGACGCCATTGCGGCACGTCGGCATGCGCTCGAGCAGGCGGATTTCGACCACCGCCTTGCTGCCGAAGCCCTGGACGTCAGCTTGCCTGGCCGCGATGCCGATCGCGGCGGGATCCATCCGGTGACGCGCACGCTCGAACGCATCGCGGCAATCTTCGCGCGCCTCGGTTACCAGCGCGCGGATGGTCCGGAAATCGAGGACGACTGGCATAATTTCGAAGCCTTGAATTTCCCGCTGCTCCACCCGGCGCGTGCGTTGCACGACACGTTTTATTTCGCCGACGGGCGCATGTTGCGCACCCACACCTCACCGGTGCAGATCCGCACCATGCAGCAATCGACGCCGCCGATCCGCATCATTGCCCCGGGCAAGGTGTACCGGAGCGATTCGGACCAGACCCATTCGCCGATGTTCCACCAGGTGGAAGGTTTGCTGGTGGACGAAACCTCGAGCTTCGCCGATCTCAAGGGCACCTTGACGGAATTCGTGCGGGCCTTTTTCGAGCGCGATTTCGAGATGCGCTTCCGCCCCAGCTATTTTCCCTTCACCGAGCCGTCCGCCGAATTGGACATTGGCTGGCCCGAAACCGAGGGCGGCGGGAGCAGCCGCTGGCTTGAGGTGTTGGGCTGCGGCATGGTGCACCCAAACGTGCTGCGCAACTGCGGCATCGATGCGGAGCGTTATACCGGCTTCGCTTTCGGCCTGGGCGTCGAGCGCTTTGCCATGTTGCGTTATGGCGTCGCGGATTTGCGCGCGTTCTTCGAGAACGACCTGCGCTTCCTGAGGCAGTTCGCATGATCGGGGCCGGCGCATGAAATTTTCCGAGAACTGGTTGCGCCAGGTGGTGGCCGTGGATATCGATCGCGCTGCGCTGGTGCGCGCGTTGACCATGGCTGGCCTGGAAGTGGAAGGAGTACAGGTACTTGGCGAGGGCCTGCGCGGCGTGGTCGTGGCCAGGATCCTCGAGGTCGCCCCGCACCCTGCCGCGGACCGGCTCCGCGTCTGCCGCGTCGATGCCGGCGCCGACGCGCCGTTGCAAATCGTCTGCGGCGCACCGAATGCGCGTGCCGGCATCAGCGTGGCGCTGGCCATGGTGGGCGCCGAGTTGCCGGGGATCGGCACGATTGGGAAAGCCAGCCTGCGCGGCGTGGAATCGTTCGGCATGTTGTGCTCGGCGAAGGAGCTGGGCATCGACGACGACGCTTCGGGTCTGCTCGAGTTGCCGGACGACGCGCCGGTCGGTCAGTCGTTGTCCGAATACCTTGGCCTGCCGGACGCCAGCATCGAGCTCAGCCTGACCCCGAATCGCGCCGACTGCCTGAGCGTCTACGGCGTGGCCTACGACGTTGCCGCGTTGACGGGCAGCCATGTGGCCGTCCCTGCGCAGGCTGTGGTGGCCGTGACCAGCGAAGCCCGGCGCGGCGTCCGGCTGGAAGCGGAAGCCGCCGCGCCGCGGTACCTCGGACGCGTGCTTGAAGGCATCGACATGGCGGCGTCCACGCCGCTGTGGCTGGGCGAACGCCTGCGCCGCGGCGGCGTGCGTCCAATCAATCCCGTGGTCGACGTGACCAACTACGTGATGCTGGAGCTGGGACAGCCGATGCACGCGTTCGACAACGATGTGCTGCGCGGCGATATCGTGCTTCGCCAGGCGCATCCCGGCGAATCGCTGTCCCTGCTCGATGGCCACACGGTCACCTTGGGCGAGGACGTGCTGCTGGTGGCGGACGAGGAACGGGCATTGGCGGTGGCCGGCATCATGGGCGGCCACGCCTCGCGCGTCACCGCGCAGACGCGCAACATCTTCCTGGAATCGGCGCATTTCGCGCCGCAGGCCATCATGGGTCGGGCCCGCAACCTCGGACTGCATACCGAGGCCTCGCACCGTTTTGAACGCGGGGTCGACCCCGAGTTGCCGCGCCGCGCGCTCGAGCGGGCGAGCGAACTGCTGCTGTCCATCGTTGGCGGCCGCGCCGGCCCGGTTGTGGCTGCCGAGGCGCCAGGGCATTTGCAACCACCCACGGCCGTGCTCCTGCGGCGGGGGCGTCTTGCCCGCGTGCTTGGCATCGAGGTTGCCGACGACGAAGTGCAGCGCTTGTTCATCGCACTGGGCATGCATGTCGAGGCCACCGCCGACGGTTGGCTGGTCACCCCGCCCAGCCGGCGCTTCGACATCGCCATCGAGGAGGACTTGATCGAGGAAGTGGCCCGCATCCACGGCTACGACAAGATTCCCACGCACGCCCCATCCGGTTCGCTGCGCCTGGTGATCGAACCGGAGAGTCGGCTCTCGGCGATGGACCTGCGCCAGCAACTGGTCGTGCGTGGCTACTACGAAGCGGTGAACCTGGCGTTCCTGGGTGCGGAGCAGTTGGCGCCCTGGGGTTTCAGCGGCGAGCCGGTGCGCCTCGCCAATCCGCTGTCGGCGGATCTGGCGCTGATGCGCCCCTCGTTGTTGCCGGGCCTGGTCCAGGTGCTCGCCTACAATCGGGCGCGGCAGCAGGATCGGATACGACTGTTCGAACTGGGTCGGGTCTTCGCCGCCGGCTCGCCGCCGCTGGAAACGCCAGTGCTGGCAATGGCGGCGTGTGGTGGCGCGCATGCCGAACAGTGGGGCGAGCCTCTGCGACCGGTGGATTTCCACGATCTCAAGGGCGACCTTGAGGTATTGATCACCGGCGGCGGGACGATCGACGAGTGGACCTTCGACAATCACGCCCTGCCGCCGTGGCTGCATCCGGGCCGTGGCGCGCGCGTATTGCGCGGGGGCCGGCCGGTCGGCTTCCTGGGCAGCATTCATCCCCGCCTGGCGCATGCGCTGGGACTGGGCGACGACATCCAGTTGCTCGAGTTGGCTCTGGAGCCGCTGTTGGAGCGCAAGCTGCCGCGCGCGAGGGCTGTGGCACGCTTTCCCTCGGTGCGGCGCGACCTGGCCCTGGACCTGCCGGAAGACACGGCTTGGGCGCAGGTGGAACAGGTGTTGCGTGCCACCCTCGGATCGCGCCTTTTTGCCTTGCGCTTATTCGACCAGTACCGTGGCCCGGGTCTCGAGGCCGGACGCAAGAGCCTTGCCGTGGGCTTGATTTTGCAAGACGCTTCACGCACGCTTACCGACGACGACGCAGATCGCTGCGTGCGCGAAGCAGTCGCTGCGTTGGAGCAGGCATGCAAGGCAAAGTTGCGGGGATGACATGGCGCTGACCAAGGCCGAAATGGCCGAGCGGCTGTTTTTCGAGGTTGGCCTCAACAAGCGCGAAGCCAAGGAGTTCGTGGATGCCTATTTCGAGGTCATCCGCGAAGCGCTGGAAAATGGCGAGCAGGTGAAGCTCTCCGGTTTCGGCAACTTCGACCTGCGCATGAAGAGTCAACGGCCCGGACGCAACCCGAAGACCGGCGAGGAGATTCCGATTTCTGCCCGACGCGTGGTCACGTTCCGCCCGGGGCAGAAGCTCAAGATGAGAGTCGAAGGGTATGCTGGACCAGGGGAATAACACCGAGCTGCCGGCAATTCCGGCCAAGCGCTACTTCACGATCGGCGAAGTTGGTGAGCTGTGTGCGGTGAAGCCGCACGTGCTGCGCTACTGGGAGCAGGAATTTCCGGCGCTCAATCCGGTCAAGCGCCGCGGCAACCGCCGCTATTACCAGCGCCACGACGTGCTGATGATCCGGCAGATCCGCGCGTTGCTTTACGAGGAGGGCTTCACCATCACCGGCGCGCGGGCCCGCCTTGAAGGCCCCCAGGCCCGGGCCGAGGCCAGCATGTCACACCAGATCCTCTGCCAGGTGCGCATGGAGCTGGAAGAAATCCTGGGCTTGCTGAAACACTGATGCGCGGGCCCCATGCCGGTCGCGCAAGCTGGTAACATTCACCTGTTTTCGTCGGGGTGTAGCGCAGTCTGGTAGCGCACTACGCTGGGGGTGTAGTGGTCGCGAGTTCGAATCTCGCCACCCCGACCAATCTTCTCGCGCCGCAAGGCGCTCTCCGTCCGCAAACACCCCATGCGCGGTGGTGGCACCAGGCCGGGTGGTCGGCCGCGCCCACGGGTGGGAGTCGGTTTGCCGGCGGACGGTTCGTGGAGGCGACCGTGCAGGATCCACGTCTGCTTGAACTTCGCCGTCGCTTGCCGCAGCTGCGCGTCCTCACCGCACGGGCGGACTTGGCGTACTACGGCCAGGACTGGACGCGTCGTTGGATTCCGGACCCGCTTGCCGTGGCGCTGCCGGCCGATACCGCGGAAGTCCAAGGCGTCGTGCGCTGGGCCAATGAACAGCACGTGGCCATCGTACCTTCAGGTGGCCGCACGGGCTTGTCCGGTGGCGCGGTGGCGGCCAACGGCGAGCTGGTGCTGAGCCTGACCCGCATGCAGCGCGTGCTGGAATTCAATCCGATCGACCGGCTGTTGCGGGTGCAGCCGGGTCTCACCCTGGAGGCTGCGCAGGCTGCCGCGCGCGAACATGGGCTCATCTATCCGGTCGACCTCGGCTCGCGCGGTTCCTGTTCGATTGGAGGCAACATCGCCACCAATGCCGGCGGCCTGCACGTCATCCGCCACGGCAACACCCGGGCCTGGATTGCCGGGCTGAAGGTGGTGACCGGGGCAGGCGACCTGCTGGACCTCAATCGCGGCCTGGTCAAGGATGCCAGCGGCTACGACTTGCGCCAGTTGATGATCGGTTCCGAGGGCACGCTCGGGGTGGTGGTCGAGGCGCTGTTGAAGCTCACCGCGCCGCTGCCTGCATCGCAGGTCATGTTGCTGGGCTTGCCAGGCGCCGATGCGTTGATGCAGGTGTTCGAACTCTTCCGCGCGCGGGTGACGTTGCAGGCGTTTGAATTTTTTTCGGACCGTGCGCTGCAACACGTGCTCGACAACGGCGTGCGGCGTGCCCTGGATGGCGAGCATGCGTACTACGTGGTCGTCGAGTTTGATGCGGCGCTCGAGACCGAACGCCAGGCCGGCGAGGAGGCCTTTGGCCTCGCGCAGGAACGGGGCTGGGTGGACGATGGCGTGGTTGCCCAGAGCGCGGCACAGGCCGCGGCGCTGTGGCGGTTGCGCGAAGGCATCACCGAAGCGCTGGCGCCGCGTGGGCCCTACAAGACCGACGTCTCGGTGCGGGTCGCTGCCATGCCGCAGTTCATGCGCGAAGTACAGGACTTGCTGCAGGCCGCGTTTCCGCAGCTCGAGGTGGTCTGGTTCGGGCATATCGGCGACGGCAATCTGCACATCAACCTGCTTCCACCCAAAGACATGGGAAGCGAGGCATTCGGTCACCTGCGCGGCGAGGCGACGAGCCTGCTGGCGGCGGCGTTGAGCCGCCACGGTGGCAGCATTTCGGCCGAGCACGGCATCGGCCTGGTCAAGCGCGAGTATCTGTCGAGCTCGCGCAGTGCCGCCGAGATTGCCCTGATGCGCGGCATACGCGCGAGCTTCGATCCCAACGGCATCCTCAATCCCGGCAAGCTCTTCACCGCCGACTGAGCCCCGGCTTGCAGCATCATGCCGCGATTCTGGCAATGGGAACCTGGCAGGTGCGGCTGCTTGCGTTTCCACTGCCCGAGCTCCTAGCCTTTGGCATCGCCTGTCCACCATCGGGAGTTGCCATGCCGCGGGATCTGCGCTCGTTGTATTCGGAGCTTGAACCGTACGACAGCGGCATGCTCAAGGTGTCGGACCTGCATACCCTGTACTACGAGCAGAGCGGCAATCCGGCGGGCAAACCCGTGGTCTTCGTGCACGGCGGTCCGGGCGGTGGTACCAATCCACGCTGCCGGTGCTTCTTCGACCCGCGGGCATACCGCATCATCCTGTTCGACCAGCGCGGCAGTGGCCGCTCGACGCCGCATGCCGAGCTGCAGGAAAACACCACCTGGGATCTGGTTGCCGACATGGAGCGCCTGCGCGAACACCTGGGCATCGCGCGCTGGCAGGTGTTTGGTGGTTCCTGGGGTTCCACCTTGGCGCTCGCCTATGCCCAACGCCACCCGGAGCGCGTCACCGAGATGGTCTTGCGCGGCATTTTCCTGCTGCGGCGCCAGGAGCTGGAGTGGTTTTACCAGCATGGCTGCGACATGCTCTATCCGGATGCCTGGGAAACCTATGTGCAGGCCATTCCGGAGGTCGAGCGCGGAGACCTCATCAGCGCTTACCACCGACGCCTGACCAGCCCGGATCGGGCCGTGCGTGTCGCCGCAGCCCGGGCGTGGTCGGTGTGGGAGGGCTCAACGAGCTTCCTGTGGCAGGATCGGGCGCACATGGAGTCGAGCGCCGAAGACGAGTTTGCCCTCGCGTTTGCGCGAATCGAATGCCACTACTTCGTGCACGGCGGCTTCTTCGACCACGACGACCAATTGCTGCGGCACGTGGACCGCATCCGCAAGATTCCGGCGGTGATCGTGCAGGGGCGGTACGACGTGGTCTGTCCGCTGCGCAGCGCCTGGGATCTGCACCGGGCGTGGCCGGAAGCCGACCTGCGCATCGTGCAGGATGCCGGGCATTCGGCGTTCGAGCCTGGCAACGTGCACGAGTTGATCGAGGCCACGGACCGGTTCGCCAATCGGGCCTGACAACGGTGTGGGGAACCAGGGTGCGCCATCAATGGGCAGGTGGTCACCGTGCCGTCGTGCCCGGGCACGCGGGACGGTGACCGCCGGTGTGGCCTGGAATTTACTTCGAGTCGTTTGCCTTGGCCTTGGGCTTGGCCGCAGGCGTTGCCTTGGCCGTCTGGGCGGCCTTCTCGCCTTTCAGGCACGAACTCATGAAAGCCTTGCGTTCGGCGCCCTTCTTGTTGTCGGCCTTGGCTTGGTGGCTGCAATCGGCCATGCGCTGCTGTTGGGGCGTGCGTTGTTTTGCCGGCGTGGTGGCGGTGGCAGCGGGCTTGCTGGACTGGGCGCCCAAGGCGATTTGCGGTGTCGCCGCCAGGGCGAAGGCGACGGCAAGGGTACCGGCAGCGAGCACGGTGAGTGGCGTAGACATGGGAGTGACCTCGCGTGGATTCCGGCGGGTGCCGGCGCGAGCAGTCTAGGCATGGTCCCTGGCGTGCCGCAGTGGGCGGGCGCCGACGTGTGCGCAGTACTTGACTGCGCACGCGTGTGGGTTGCGGCTGCCGACCGCGGGGTTACGCGGCCTTGGCTTTTGCCACCCGTGGCCCTTCGCGCAGTGCGGTGCGGACGTGGGCCACGATCAGGTCCACTTCGGCGCTGGTGACGTTGAAGTGCGGCGTGAAGCGCAGCGAGTTGACCCCGCCATGGATGACGCCGACGCCGTGCTCGCGCAGGTACTCCTCGGTCGAGCCAGTGCCGACGCACTTGAACTCGGGAGCCAGTTCGCACGAGAACAGCAGCCCGGTGCCCTGCACCTTGGTGATCAGGCCACCAAGTTCGTCCTTGAGGGCGTTGAGCTTTTGCACGAATTCCTGGCCGCGCTCGCGGATATTGCGGCGCACGTCATCACTCAGCAGCCCAAGCGTGGCCACCGCGACGTCCAGTGCGCGGGGATTGCCGGTCATCGTGTTGCCGTAGATGCCCTTGCGATAGAGCTCGGCGGTTGCCGCGGTGACGGCGAGGACCGAAAGCGGGTACTGCCCGGCGTTGAGGGCCTTGGAAAAGGTCTCCATGTCCGGCGCCGGCAGGTTCTCGAATCCCGGATAGTCGGTGATCGAGAGCACGCCGTGCGCGCGCAGGCCGGCCTGGATGGAATCGACCAGGAACAGCGTGCCGTGGGCCTTGGTCAGTTCGCGCGCAGCCTTGTAGAACTCCACGGTCACCGCGCGCCCCGGATCGCCTTCACCCATCACCGGCTCGAGGAACATCGCCTCGATGAACCAGCCGTGCTTGTCGGCATCGGCAAAAGCGGCCTGCAACTGGGCCACGTCGTATGGTGCCACGGTGATGACCGAGTTCTCGTGCTGGTAGCTGGCGAGGTATTGCTTGTAGACCTTGCGCGAGGAATCGGAGTACAGCGCCGGACCCTCGGTGCGCCCGTGGAACGCGCCCTTGACGTTGAGCCGCTTGATGGTCCGCCCGGCATAGCGCGCACCGGCATCGGTCATCTGCTTGGCGTTGACTTCGGCGATGCGGCAGGCCAGCGACACCGACTCGGAACCGGAGTTCAGGCACAGGTAGCGGGTGTACGGGCTCTTGCCGTGGATCCGTCCGAGCTCGCGATCCATGGCCTTGGCAAAGCGGAACTGGGACACGGACGGTGTCATCACGTTGGCCATGGCTTCGGGTTGCGAGATCGCCTCCAGGATCGCCGGATGGTTGTGCCCGAAACCGAGCATGCCGTAGCCGCCGTTGTCGTGCACCACCGCACCCTTCAAGGTGACGATCCAGGGGCCGCGTGCGGCGGCCGGCAGGTAGGGATTGATGGCGTCGTCAGGATAGAAGTTGACGAAACCGGCCTGGGCGCGGTCAATCTGCTCGGCCTCGTCCAGCTTCAGGAAATCGGCCAAGTCGGCGCGCAATGCCTGGTGTCGGGCCACGGCTTCGCCGATGGCCTGGGGCAGCAGCGGGTCGAGCGCTGCCATGCGTTCAATGGTGGCGTCGTCCAGACCGGTCGTGCGTTGCTTGCCACCGAACTCGCGCAGTTCGCGAAGTTGATTGATTACACCCATGACCTTGCCTCCTATGGAAACCGCATCCAGCGACCGTTGAATTCAGCGGCCGGCATCAAGCGGATGGTTCGACAAATGCCCGACGATAATGGCGGGTGCCTCGGCGTGGCACCGTCGCCTGCGTATTGCATTGGCGCGTCGATACACCAAAAAGCGCCTTATAGGATACTGCGCGGCCCATCGCGCCGGTACCCCCAGGCGGCGCCCAGGCGACGTGCGCGGGTCGGCGGTGCATGGCCGGCCCGGCCCGCGGCCAGGGTGCGGGCGGTTCACGTCGTGTCCGCGCTGGTGCAGTGCGGGATAATGTCGCGTTGCGCCGTTGGCGCAGGCAGCCATGGAAGTGTCTTGAAAAAATCCGATTTTGACTTCGAATTGCCGCGGGAATTGATCGCGCAGGCGCCGCTGCCGGAACGCTCCGCCAGCCGCCTGTTGCTGCTGGATGCAGCGGCAGGACGTCGCGAGGATCGTGTTTTCCGCGATCTGCCAGACTTGCTGCGGGCCGGCGATCTGCTGGTGTTCAACGACACACGTGTGTTTCCCGCCCGCCTGCATGGCCACAAGAGCACGGGCGGGGCCGTGGAGATCCTCATCGAGCGCATCACCGGCGAACACGAGGCGACGGTGCAGCTCGGGGTCAGCAAGAAACCGAAGGCTGGCGCCCGCATCGACCTGGCCGACGGCAGCCACGCCGACGTGCTGGGTCGCGACGGTGATTTCTTCCACCTGCACTTCGCCACGCCCCAGCCCCTGGAGCAATGGCTGGCCGCCCTCGGCGAGGTGCCGTTGCCGCCGTACATCGAGCGCCAGCCCGATGCCCGGGATCGCGAGCGCTACCAGACCGTCTACGCGCGCGAGCTGGGTGCCGTCGCGGCGCCCACGGCCGGCTTGCATTTCGACGCCGCGCTGCTCGACGCACTGGCTGCGCGCGGGGTGGCATCCGGCTATGTCACCTTGCACGTCGGCGCGGGCACCTTCCAACCGGTGCGCGAGGAGGAGGTCGAAGCCCACCACATGCACCGCGAATGGCTGCGCGTGGACGCCGACCTGATCGCCCGCATCGAAGCGACCCGTGCCGCCGGGCATCGCGTGATTGCCGTGGGCACCACCGTGGTGCGGGCACTTGAGAGTGCCTACCGCGACGGGCGCCTGCAGCCGTTTGCCGGCGAGACGCAGATCTTCATCTACCCTGGCTACCGCATCCGCAGCATCGATGGCCTGATCACCAACTTCCATCTGCCGGAATCGACCTTGCTGATGCTGGTATCGGCGTTTGCCGGGCGCGAGTACATGCTGGATGCCTACCGGCACGCGGTGGAGCAGCGCTACCGGTTCTTTTCCTACGGCGACGCGATGCTGATCCTGCCGTAGCAGGTAGGGCGCGCAGCCCGCCTCGCCGGCGCAACCCATCCAACGACCAGCCACCTTCCGGACCAGCTGACATGGCAGGACTTGCCTTTGAACTCCAGGCCGTCGATGGCGTCGCACGCCGCGGGCGGCTGCGCTTTGCCCGCGGCAGCGTGGAAACTCCCGCCTTCATGCCCGTGGGCACCTATGGCACGGTCAAGGCGATGGCGCCGCGGGACCTGCTGGAAACCGGTTCCGAGATGATCCTCGGCAACACCTTCCACCTGTTCCTGCGCCCTGGCCTCGAGGTCATCGGCAAGTTTGGCGGCCTGCATGATTTCATGCGCTGGCAGGGACCGATCCTCACCGACTCCGGCGGCTTCCAGGTGTTCTCGTTGGCACAGCGGCGGCGCCTGACCGAGCAGGGCGTGACATTCGCCTCCCCGGTGGATGGCTCGCCAGTGTTCCTGTCCCCGGAAGTGTCGATGCAAATCCAGACCACGCTGGATTCCGACGTGGTCATGGTGCTCGATGAATGCACACCCTACCAGGTCGATGGGGCGCCGGTCTCGATGCAGGTGGCGCGCGAATCCATGGAGCTGAGCCTGCGCTGGGCCGAGCGCTCGCGGCGCGAGTTCGATGCGCTGGGCAACCCGCATGCCTTGTTCGGCATCGTGCAGGGCGGCATGCACGAGGAACTGCGCCAGCGCTCGGCGGCAGGCCTGGTGGAGATCGGCTTCGACGGCTATGCGCTCGGCGGGCTGGCTGTCGGCGAGCCCGAGGCCGAGCGCCTGCGCGTGCTGGATTCCAGCGTGCCGTTGCTGCCGCCTGCGCAGCCACGCTACCTCATGGGCGTGGGGCGTCCGGAAGACATCGTCGAAGCGGTGTGCCGCGGCATCGACATGTTCGATTGCGTCATGCCGACGCGCAATGCGCGCAATGGTTTCCTGTTCACCGCCGGCGGCACGCTGCGCATCCGCAATGCCATGTATGCCACGGACACGCGGGTGATCGAGGAGGGCTGCGACTGCGTGGCTTGCGCCGGCGGTTACTCGCGCGCCTACCTGCGCCACCTCGACCGTTGCCACGAAATCCTCGGTTGCCAGCTCGCCACGGCGCACAACCTGCGCCATTACCAGCGCCTGATGGCCGGCCTGCGCGCCGCGATCTCCGCCGGCGCGCTGGGTGCGTTCGTCGAGCGCTTCTACGCCGCGCGCCAGGCGCCGGCCCTCAGCCCTTGACCGGGGCCAGGATGTCGTCGAGATAGTCCGGCGCACCCGCGACCCGCTCCAGATGCGGGTAACGCAGCCCGCCCGCGTAGTCGATGGTGTAGTCGGCCGCGATTCCCGAGCCACTGGCGGTGATGTGCAGCTTGCCGTGGCCGGGTTCGGTGGTGGCGGCAATGGCGCGCAGCAGCACCTTGCTGCTGAACTCCGAGCCGTTGACCGCGACGATGTCCATGCCGGGTGCCAGGCCGGCCTTGAATGCCGGGCCATCCCACAGGACGTCGCTGATCCTGCCCTTGGCGTCGACGGTGAGGCCGGCCGAGAACATCGCGCCGACGAAGTCGTGGATCACCCCGCGCGCCTGCTCGTAGGTGTTGGGCTGGTCGGAATACACGAGTTTCCAGCCGCCACCGGTGATGCCGTCCAGCGGCGCATGGTCGCTGGGCTTGTCGAGGCGCTGGCGCAGATAACTGGACCAGTCAAAGGGCGCGATGGCGTCCAGCGCCTGGACGATGTCCTCGAAGGTGTAGGTCTTGGTGACGTAGCTGCCGTTGTCCATGCCGAAGAAGCGCTTGGCAAAGTCATCCAGCGAGTGCTTGTTGCCGCTGAGTTGGCGCAGCTTGGTGTCCACCCCGAGCCAGATCAGGGCACCCTCGGGGTAGTAGTCGCCGCCGCGGTGCCAGTTGCCGTAGTAGACCCCGAAGCCGCCCATAGGCACCCCGACCGTGGTGTCGATCAAGGGCCGCCAGCGGCGCCCCGCGGTGTAATCCATGGTGGCGGCGTTGTAGGCCAGGGTGGCGCGGTAGTCGGCCGCGGTGGACAGGCCGCTGCGGGCGGCGAGCACGTCGCCCCAGTAGTTGGTGAGGCCTTCGTAGACCCACAGCATGCGCGGCTGCTCGGTTTGCTCGAAGTCCGGTTGCCACAGCTTGGCTGGCCGGCGGAACTTGCCGTTCCACGAATGCACGTACTCGTGCGGCAGCAGGCCAGCCTCGCCGCGCATCTTTTCCGGGTTCAGGAACAGGTCGGAGAACAAGCGGTTGTCGCTGGACTGGTGGTGCTCGAGGCCGCCACCGTGGCCCTTGGTCTGGTCGGAAAGGGACAGCAGGAAGTGGTAGGCGCCGTAATGGTGGGA
>DATNBK010000103.1:0-9814 GCA_035571995.1 Rhodanobacter sp. | reverse complement strand
TACCTGCAGCGCGATTACTGGAAAGCGTGGCAAGGGCTTGCCCGGCATTTTGCGCCCCCGCGCGCTTGATTCAACCAGGGAAACGCTGCGATGAAACTCGGAACCCTCAAGGCAGGCGGTCGCGACGGCACGCTGGTTGTCGTGGATCGCGACCTCAAGCGCGCGGTGAAGGCGAGCGGCATTGCGCCGACCCTGCAGGCGGCACTGGAGGATTGGGCCCGCGCCGCGCCGCGCCTGGTTGCCCTGGCCCAGGAGCTGGCGGCGGGCAACGCGGCTGGCGCGTTCGATCTCGACCCGCGGCAGCTCGCTGCGCCGCTGCCGCGCGCGTATGAGTTCGTCGACGGCAGCGCCTACCTGCCGCATGTGGAGCGCGTGCGCAAGGCGCGTGGCGCCACCGTGCCGGAGAGCTTCTACACCGATCCGCTGATGTACCAGGCGACCAGCGCGGGCTTTCTCGGCCCGCACGACGACGTGGTGGTGCCGAGTGAGGACTACGGCATCGACCTGGAAGCCGAGGTGGTCGTCGTCACCGACGACGTGCCGATGGCCGTGACGCCGGCGCGGGCCTCTGCGCACATCCAGTTGGTCGGCCTGGTCAACGACGTGAGCTTGCGCAACCTGATACCCGCCGAGCTGGCCAAGGGCTTCGGCTTCCTGCAATCCAAGCCGCGCTCGGCCTTGTCGCCGGTGTTCGTGACGCCGGATGAACTTGGCGTCGCCTGGCGCGGCGACAAGCTCCACCTGCCCATGCGCACGTGGTTGAATGGCCAGTGGTTTGGCGCCGCCGAATGCGGGGTGGACATGCAGTTCAGCTTCGCGCAACTGGTGGCGCACGCGGCAAAGACCCGACCTCTGTCCGCAGGCACCCTCGTCGGCTCGGGCACGATTGCCAACCAGGACACCAGCAAGGGTGCTTCATGCCTGGCCGAGCAGCGCACCGTGGAGAAGCTGCGCGATGGCGAGGCGCGCACACCGTTCCTGAAATTCGGCGACCGGCTGCGCATCGAGGTGCTGGATGCCGCCGGGGCGTCGATCTTCGGTGCAATCGAGCAGCAGGTGCGGCCTTATTCCGGTTGAATCGCCGTGCACGGCGCGCGGCGCCGAGCGTGGCCAAGGCCTTGCCCACTGCAAGGCCCGTGCGAAATCCACCGTCTGTCACCGCGCCAAGTCCACGCGCTACGCGCTGCGGCGGAATGCCGCCGTGGCGCTTGACGCCGATCAAGGCGGTCGCCGCGGTGGATGCGCAGACTCCCCGCATGACTACAATAGTTGCCCCGGAGTTTGATCCTGCGTTGATCGCGCGTTACGACGTGGCAGGTCCGCGCTACACCAGCTACCCGCCGGCACCCCAGTTCCATTCCGGCTTCGACGAGCAGGCATTGCGCGGCGCGATCCGCTGGTCGAACGAGGAGCCGATTCCGCGGCCGCTGTCGCTTTACGTGCACATCCCGTTTTGTTCCAGCCCGTGTTTCTACTGTGGCTGCAACCGCATCATCACCTCCGACCACTCGCAGTCGGGTCGCTACCTGGAGCGGCTGTACCGCGAGATTGAAATGCTGGCGCCGCTGTTCGATCGCGATAGGCCGGTGCGCCAGTTGCACTTGGGCGGCGGCACGCCGAATTTCCTCGACATCCGCAGCATGGGGGAGCTGCTGGAGTCGCTGGCCCGCCACTTCAGTTTCAGCCAGGATCCGATGCGCGAATACGGCATCGAGGTGGATCCGCGCTTTGCCGACGCCGACTACATGCATGGCCTGGGCAGGCTCGGCTTCAACCGGCTGTCGGTGGGCGTGCAGGATTTCAACCCGGAAGTGCAGCGCGCGGTCAACCGCATCCAGAGCATCGAGGAGACGCGCACAGTCATTGAGGCGGCGCGTGCCTCCGGTTTCCGTTCCGTCAGCGTGGACCTGATCTACGGCCTGCCGCTGCAGACCTTGCCGGCGTTCGAGCGCACCCTGGACGAAGTCGTGGCCTTGCAACCCGATAGGGTCGCTGTCTACGGCTATGCGCACCTGCCGGAGGTGTTCAAGGCGCAGCGGCAGATTGCCAAACACGAGATTCCCGATCCGGCGACGCGCCTTGCCTTGTTTGGCGCCGCGCTGGAGCGCCTGACCGCGGCCGGCTACGTGTACATCGGCATGGACCACTTCGCCCGCCAGGGCGACGAGCTGGCCGTGGCGCAGCGCGCCGGCAGCCTGCAGCGCAACTTCCAGGGCTACTCCACCCATGGCGAGTGCGACATTGTCGGCCTCGGGGTCAGCGCCATCGGCCGCATCGGCGACACCTATAGTCAGAACGCGCGCGACCTGATCGGCTATTACGCCGCGCTGGACAATGGCCGGCTGCCCGTCGCCTGCGGGTTGGAGCTGGACGAGGACGATTTGATCCGCCGCGAGCTGATTGGCGCCCTGATGTGCCACGGGCTGGTCGACAAGGCGAGCTTTGGGGCACGTCACCGGCTGCTGTTCGACGAATATTTCCTGCGCGAGCGCCAGCGCCTGCAACCGCTGGTGGCGGACGGCTTGGTGGAAGAGGACGCACGGGCCCTGCGCGTCACCGCGCGTGGGCGTCTGCTGGTGCGCAATATCGCCATGTGTTTTGACGCCTATCTCGGTGACCGGACGCAGGCCACCCGCTTTTCCCGGGCGATCTGACTGCGGTCTGACCTGGGGTCCCTGCTTCGACTATCATGCCGCTTATGCAATCCAAGCACGCTGCAGGGCGCCTGCCGGAACCACCGAATCCAATCGCCGACGATGGCGACGAGATTCATTTCTGCGGAACTTGTGCATTCTCCAGTGCCTGTGTCGCAGCCGGCTACAACAAGCCCGCCCTGGCCGAATTGCAATGCCTGGTCGAGCATGTCGGACCGTACCGCAGCGGTGAACATGTGTTCCGCACCGGCGATCCGTTCCGCGCCATCTTCGCGGTGCGCAGCGGCACGGTGAAGACGCGCATGGTGGACAAGGAAGGGCGCGAGCAGGTGTTGGGCTTTTACCTGCCCGGCGAAGTGGTGGGGCTCAATGCCATCTACCCGGAGCATTTCCCGTGCGACGCGGTGGCACTGGACACAGCGTACTTCTGCCGCTTCTCGTTCCCCGCCATGAGTGCGCTCGCCGCGCGTGTGCCGGCCGTGCAACAGCATCTGTTCCGTATGCTGAGCAAGGAACTGGGCAGCGCCTCCCTGCTGGCCGGTGACCACAGCGCCGATGAACGCGTGGCGGCGTTCCTCATGGACCTGGCCGGCCGCTATGCCGCGCGCGGCTTTTCCGCCACGCGCTTCCGCCTCAGCATGTCGCGCGGGGACATTGCCAATTACCTGCGCCTGGCCGCGGAGACGGTCAGCCGGGTGCTCAGCCGTTTCCGCGCCCAGGGCCTGATCCAGGTCGAGGGTCGCGAGTGCCAGGTCCTGGACCCGACGCGCTTGCGCGAGATCGGTCACGCCTTGCAGCCGGGCGACGCCTTGCGCTGAACCCGGACTGCTGGCCACACAGTCACCGCACCGCTACCCGCGTCGGCTTGGCCCAGATCATGGGCAGCGGCCGCACGCGCGTGGCATGCTGGGCAATCATCCGCCCCAAGGTCGTTTGTCATGGCTGTTTCCCCGCTTCCCGGGCGTTCCCCGGCCACGTTTGCCGAGTTGCCGTCGTTACTGGCGGCGGCGCCGCATCGCGTGTTGTTCCTGGCCGGCACGATCACCGTCTTGTTGAGCATGGCATGGTGGGCGGTCGAGCTGACCTGGATGTTCGGCGTGCCCATGTCGGCATGGCCACAACCCACGATTCCGCCGGCTTACGCGCATGGCATGTTGCTGCAATACGGCGTGTTCCCGCTGTTCATGTTCGGCTTCCTGCTGACCACGTTCCCGCGCTGGATGAACCAGCCGGCCTTGACCCGCGGACACTATGTGCCGGTGGCTGGGCTGATCTTCGGCGGCTACGTGCTGGCCAACGTCGGCTTGCTGGACCTGACCTGGCTGCTGCGGCTCGGCTTCGCGCTGATGCTGGCAGGGTACGTGTTTGGCATCACCATCCTGGCCGGCGTGCTGCGCGCTGCGAGCAACCGCATTGACCACGCCAAATCCTGCCTGCTGGCGCTGAGCCTGGGCGCCCTGGGCTTGCTGCTGTTCCTGGTCTACCTGTTTACCGGGCTTGCGGAGTGCGCCGAGCTGGCCATACGCCTCGGCACCTTCGGATTGTTGCTGCCGATCTTCTTCACCGTCACCCACCGCATGATGCCCTTCTTCACCGGCAACATCGTGCCCGGCTACAAGGTGATCCGTCCGCGCTGGAGCCTGCCGGTGGTCTGGGTGCTGCTGCTGGCGCACCTGCTGCTCGATTGGCGGGGGGCGCTGGGTTGGTTGTGGATCGTGGATATTCCGCTGGCCCTGGTCTTCATCTGGCATGCGCTGCGGTGGCAGCCGTGGAAGGCGATGCACCCGGGGCTGCTTGGCGCCCTGCACCTGGCGTTTGCCTGGTTGCCGATCGCGTTCATGCTGTTTGCCGCGCAGGACCTGCTTTACTTGCGCACCGGCTCGGTGGCCTTCTTCCGCGCGCCGCTGCACGCGCTGGGCATTGGTTACTTTGGCTCCATGCTGGTGGCCATGGTGACGCGGGTGACGCAAGGGCATTCGGGCCGCCCGCTGGAGATGGGCAAGGTGGCCTGGCTGTGCTTTGCCCTGCTGCAGGTGGTGGTGCTGCTGCGTCTGTACGCGGAGTTTGGCGGCGGCGAAAACTTCAACCCGTATTTCTGGCTGGTCATCGCCGCCTACGGCTGGCTGGTCGCCTTTGCGCCGTGGGTATTGCGCTCGGCCTGGATCTACCTGACGCCGCGGGTCGACGGCAAGCCGGGCTGAGCCGACGGCGGGCGGGCCAGCTGCGTATCCGCGCGCGATCGTCGCGCTTGGTGCGAAGCCACCGTCGTAGCCTTCGCGCCGGTGCGGGTCTTGGTGCCCTTGATCCATATCAGCGCGATGCCTGGTGGGCGGGCACAGACTGGGCGGTGGATTTGGTGGGAGTAGGCCATGGCTGCCTGGTATCCGTGGATAGAGTTGCTGCACCTGGCGTGCGCGATCGTCTTTGTCGGTGCAGTGGCGTTCGAGGTGCTGGTGCTGGAAGGCCTGCACAAGCAGTTCGACGCGGTGACCATGCAGCGCATCGAGCAAACGGTGATGGCGCGTGTGAGGCGCTTCATGCCGGTGGTGGTCGCGCTGCTGTTCCTGAGTGGCTTCGTGATCTTCGACGTCAACTGCGACGGGTTCCAGTGCGTCGGATCACGCTTCGGCAACTGGCTGGTGCTGAAAGTGGTGCTGGCGTTTGGCGTGCTCGGCGTGTTTGTCAGCGCGGTTCGGGCCTCAAAGCGTGGCAAGATGGACATTTGCCGATTCCGCAACACGCATCGCGTGGTGCTGGTCTTGATGGTGGGCATCGTGTTCATCGCCAAGACCATGCGTTTCATCTGAACCATTCCAACCAAACCAGAGGTGCAGCATGTCGAATGTCACGTTCAAGGGCGAACCGGTCAGCATCAACGGGCAGTTCCCGGCGGTGGGGTCGACGGTTCCCGCGTTCCATCTGGTCGGCACGGACCTGGCCGACGTATCGCTGGCCAAATTTGCCGGCAAGCGCAAGGTGTTGAACATCTTCCCCAGCGTCGACACCGGGGTATGCGCCGCTTCGGTGCGCCGCTTCAACGAGCTCGCGGGCAAGTTGGAGAACACCGTGGTGCTGTGCATTTCTGCCGATCTGCCGTTTGCCCAGGCGCGCTTCTGTGGCGCCGAAGGCCTGGACAAGGTGACCATGCTGTCGCTGATGCGTGGCCGGCAATTCCTCAACGACTACGGCGTGGCCCTGGCCAGCGGCCCGTTGGCCGGCCTGGCCGCGCGCGCGGTGCTGGTGTTGGACGCGGACAACAAGGTGTTGCATGCCGAACTGGTCAGTGAGATCGGCCACGAGCCGAACTACGACGCCGCGCTGAAAGCCCTCGCCTGATCGCCCACCACCCGCTCCCTTGCTTCCGGCTCGCGCCGGACTCTTTTGGATCAAGAGCTTCAAAAGCTTTCGTGCGCCTCTGGCGCGCGAAACACCTTAAGAGAGAAGTCCGGTGCAAGCGGGAAGCAGGCGGCACCCATTTGTGGGGGCGGAGTGAGCCGAGTCGCGCGGAGGGCGAAGCCGGGCGGCTCAGCCGGGGGTGATGCCGACGATGCGCAGCCCTGGATGCCGGGTCTCGTCGCCAATGCCCAAGCCATAGGCCAGGCTGCGGCCAATGCGCTCGGCGGAGCCGATCAGTTGAGTCGCGTGCTCGGCTTTGAGCTCCTGTGCGCAGGTCTCGCGCCACAGCGCCAACCAGCGCGTGAAATGCCCGGCATTGATCGGCAACGCCTGGTGCGCAGCCATCGGATTGCCGCGGTAAGTGCCGGCACGCAAGGCGATGGAAGACCAGAACGACGTGAGCAGGCGCTTGTGCGTATCCCAGTCGTGGACGGCTGCATTGAACACCGGCCCGATCTCGGGATCCACGCGGACGCGTTCGTAGAAACGGTCGACCAGCCTGGCGATGTCGGACATGTCCAAGTCGGAAGGTGCGCTGCTCATGACGGGTAGGGTACCTTTCGGGATGCGGAGACAAATGCGCCCGGCCGTGAAGGCCGGGCGCATGGTGGGTGGCGCCAGACGGTCAGCTGCCGATGGTGAGTGTCCCGTGCATCAGGGCCGCATGGCCGGGGAAGGTGCAGATGTACGCGTAGGTTTCGCCCTTCTTGAGCTTGGCCACGTTGAACGTGGTGGTGTCGGACTCGCCGCCGCCAATCAGCTTGGTGTGGGCGATGATCCTGGCGTCGTTCGGCTTTTCGTAGCTGTTGGCCGCGCCGGCCTTCATGCCGTCCGCAATCACGCCGGCCTTGTCGTTGCTGTGGGTGAGCACCCAGTTGTGACCCATGGCGGTCTTCGGCAGCTTGCCGACATGCTTCAGGGTGACCGAAAAGGTCTTGCAGGTGCTGGGTACGGTGATCGACTGCTTGTTGAACTGCATGGCGTCGTTGCCTTCGATCGTGGTGGCGCACTCGGCTGCGAGCAGCGGGGTGGACAACAGGCACAACAAGGCAATGGCGAAAAGCTTGCGCATCATGGGATGGAATCTCCTGTAAACCGATAGATGGACTGCAGGGGTATTCTGCGTTGCGACCCGTGACGTGATCCTGACTTGCATCAGCCGGTGCGTGTGACGTGTTGCCGCAGCTTGGCTAGTCCCGCCGCATGTGACACGATGCGGCCCCTGCCGGTGCCGATGCCGGCGTGACGTGGATCAGCACGTTGCGCCCCAGCCTGTTGAACACTGATGTGCGGCGATCCGCGCGTGGAGGAAGGCCAGTGACCCACGTAGTCACCGACAATTGCATCAACTGCAAATACACCGATTGCGTCGAGGTATGTCCGGTCGACTGTTTCCACGCCGGGCCGAATTTCCTGGTCATCGACCCGGAAGAGTGCATCGACTGCACCTTGTGCGTGGAAGAGTGCCCGGTCAACGCCATCTATGCGGACATGGACGTGCCTGCCGGGCAGGAAATCTACCTGTCGATCAACGCCGAGCTCGCACCGGACTGGCCTGTGCTGACCAGCAAGATCCCCGAGCTGCCGGACGCCGCGAAGTGGGATGGCGTGCCGGACAAGCTGCCCTTGCTGAAGCGCGAGTTGTAGGTTGCGGCGTCGGCTCCGGGCTCGCGGTGAAGGCGCCGCGGAGCCCGGAGTTTCGCTCAGGCCCGATTCCTAGCGGACCGCCATCCAGGTGACGGCCAGGTCGAGCATGCGGTTCGAGAAGCCCCATTCGTTGTCGTACCAGCTCAACACCTTGACCAGGGTGCCTTCCATGACACGGGTTTGTGTCGCATCGAAGATCGACGACGCCGGGTTGTGGTTGAAGTCGCTCGACACCAGCGGTTGGGTGTTGACCTCGAGGATGCCCTTCATCGCGCCCTTCGCGGCTGCCTCGACGATGCGGTTGATCTCGTCCTTGTCGGTGGCGCGCTTGGCGACGAAGGTCAGGTCTACGACCGAGACATTGATGGTCGGCACGCGCATGGAGAAGCCGTCCAGCTTGCCGTTCAAGCTGGGCAGCACCAGGCCGACGGCAGACGCCGCCCCGGTCTTGGTCGGGATCTGGTTCATGGTGGCCGAGCGCGCGCGGCGCAGGTCCGAGTGATAGACGTCGGTCAGGACCTGATCGTTGGTGTAGGCGTGGATCGTGGTCATGAGGCCATGCACGACGCCCACTTCCGCGTCCAGCACCTTCGCCAGCGGCGCCAGGCAATTGGTAGTGCAACTGGCGTTGGAAATCACCTGGGCCTGCGCGCTCAGCCGGTCGGTATTGACCCCGCACACGAAGGTGCCATCGACGTCGTCGGCACCCGGCGCCGAGATGATCACCTTCTTGGCACCGGCTGCGAGATGCGCGCTGGCCTTTGCCTTGCTGCGGAACAAGCCGGTGCATTCCAGCACCAGGTCGACGCCGAGCTCGCCCCAGGGCAGTTTGCTTGGATCGCGCTCCGCGCAGACTTTGATCTTGTCGCCGTTGACGATGATGTACCCGCCCTCGGCACTCACCGTGCCGGGGAACTTGCCATGTGCGGTGTCGTACTGGGTGAGGTGGGCATTGGTCTGGGCATCGCCCAGGTCATTGATGGCGACGATCTGCAGTTCCTGGGTACGGCCGGCTTCGTACAAAGCCCGCAGGATGTTGCGGCCGATACGGCCGTAACCGTTGATGGCGACTTTGATGGCCATGAAGCGACGTCCTCCGATTAGGGATGCATCGAGTCGCGTCGTGCGACTCCTATCCGGTGATTTTAGCGGCAAAGCGGGGGGCTTATCCGTCGCCTGGGGTGAGCGATGCGGCGAAGTGCGCGAATAGACGAGGGGCGGCATGCGGTTTTCTGTCGCGCTGGCGCCATGCCATCATGCCCGGGTGGTCGCGGCAGGGTCGCCCGGCGCGGAGAGGGGAATGTGATGCGGCGTGTCGCCCGGCTGGGTGCGGTGTTGCTGGCTTGTACGTTGGCGTGGCCGGCGCAGGCCTGGGGTCCGCTGGGACACGCCATCATTGCCCAGCTCGCGCAGCGGCAGTTGAATGCGGACGCCCGGGCCGAGGTGCTGCGCCTGCTGGGCGCCGGGCACGCGGATAGCCTGGCGGCAGTATCCAGTTGGGCCGATGCCATCCAGGACGATCCGGCCGAGCGGGGGCTGTGGCAACGCACCCGGCGGCAGCATTACGTGGACTTTCGCGGCCCGACCTGTGAGTTCGAGCCGGCGCTCGATTGTCGCGCTGGGCAGTGCGTGGTGGCTGGCATCGCGCATTACGTCGCGGTGCTGGCTGATCGCAGCCAGGGCGATGCGGTCCGCGCCGAGGCGTTGAAGTTCGTCGTGCACTTTGTCGGGGACGTACACCAGCCCCTGCATGCCGGCTATCGCAACGATCGTGGCGGCAACACCTGGCAAGTGCGCTTCGAAGGGCGTGGCAGCAACCTGCATCGGATATGGGACTCGGGCCTCCTGGCGAGTCGGGGGCTGGCGGCGTCGCCCTATGCGCGCCTGCTCGATGCCCAGCCTGGTTTGGCGCCGCAAGCCGCGAATGCTGATGCCGCCGCTTACGTGCGCTGGGCCCGGGAATCGTGCCGCATCACGGCGCAGCCGGGCTTTTATCCGCAGACGCGCCGCATCGACGCGGCCTATGTGCGCGCCGAGCGGCCGGTGGCCGAACAGCGCCTGCGCGTGGCCGGCCAGCGCCTGGCCGCGGTCCTCAACGCCGCCCTGACGCCCGACGC
>DATNBK010000102.1:0-8633 GCA_035571995.1 Rhodanobacter sp. | reverse complement strand
CCCGCTGGCCCGCAGCATGGACGTGCAGCTCGCCACATGCAGTAGCGGGACGCTGAGCCTGCGCGCACCACTGGCGCCGAACACCAACGACAAGGGCTGCGCATTTGGCGGCAGCCTGGTGAGCTTGATGACGCTGAACGGCTGGGCCTTGGTGGAGTTGCCGCTGCGCGAGCGCGGCATGGCCTGCGACCTCTTCGTCGGCACCTCGACGGTGCGCTACCTGGCGCCCTTGTGGCGGGATTTCCGCAGCGAGGCGCAGTTGGCCGACGGCAGCGACTGGACGGACTTTTTCACCACCCTGGAGGCACGTGGCAAGGCCGCGATCGAGGTTGCCTGCAGCGTGCCCAACGACGAACGCTCCGGACCGGCCGCGACCCTGCACGCGCGCTTCGTGGCCAAACGCCGGTCGTGAACCGCCAGCTTCAGGCAGAATGTCCACATCCATCACAAGGGGGAGGCAGCATGCGCAGAACGATGCGACTGGTCGTGCTCATGACCGTGGCCTTGCTTGCCGGCTGCGCCTCGCAGATCCGCAGCGACTCGCTGACCACTACGCTCAAGGCCTATGCCAGTACCCTGCGCTGGGGCGACTTCGCCACCGCCGCGCAGTTCGTCGCCCCGGAAACCTTGCGCGCCCATCCACTGACCAACCTCGACATGGCGCGCTACCAGCAGGTGCGGGTGACCGACTACAACGACGACGCCGGACCCGTGCCGGTGAGCGACACCGAGGTGCGCCAGAACGTGAGTATCAGCCTGGTCAACGTCAACACCCAGGCCGAGCGCACGATCATCGACAACCAGGTGTGGCATTACGACGCCGCCAGCAAGCACTGGTGGCTGGTCAGCGGTTTGCCGGACATCACCCGGCCCTAGGCGCTTGGACGTAGCGGCCAAGGTCACTGGCCGACGACGCACCCGTATAATCACCGGTCCACCCACGTCGGCATGATTGCCGCAGCCCTGGATCGAACATGACCGAGTTTTTGCACAAGCTGCCGGAATTCATCGGCAACCACCTGGCCCTGGTGGCGCTGTTCGTGGTCTTGCTGGTGGCGCTGCTGGCGCTGCAGCTCAAGGCATTGTTTTCCGCCACGCTCGAGCTCACCCCCGGCGGACTGACCGACCTGATCAACCACGACAATCCCCTGCTCATCGACCTGTCGGCCATCGTCGACTTCGAGAAAATGCACGTGCCGGGCGCGCGCCACGTGGCGATGAGCCAGTTCGACCCGGAGAGCAAGGACCTGGCCAAGGCGCGCGAGCTGCCGGTGGTGGTGATCGACCGCGACGGCCGCGGCAACGCGGCCAAGGCCGCGCAGCGGCTGGTCAAGGCCGGCTTCACCAAAGTGCATACGCTGGCCGGCGGCACGCTCGCCTGGCGCGCCGCACAGCTGCCGGTGGCCAAGGGCAACAAGTGAGGCACGAGCAAATGAACCCGGGACCCGCAGCAATCCACACCGGCAGGATCCCGACATGAGCATCTGGCACCAGGCGCCTGACCTCGCGCAGGTCAATGGCTGGAGCTCACACACCTTGATGGAGACGCTGGACATCCGCATCACCGCGTTTGGCGACGACTGGCTCAGCGGCACCATGCCCGTCGACGCGCGCACGCACCAGCCGTATGGACTGCTGCACGGCGGCGCCTCCGTGGTCCTCGCCGAGACGCTGGGCAGCACGGCCGCCATGCTGACCCTGGACCCGGCACGCGAAATGGCAGTCGGCCTGGAGATCAACGCCAATCATCTGCGCGCCGTGCGCTCGGGGCTCGTGACCGGCACGGCCAAGGCCGTGCATATCGGCCGCAGCACCCAGGTCTGGGAGATTCGCCTGGTCGACGATGCCGGCGCGCCAACCTGCATCTCGCGGCTGACCATGGCGGTCATCGCCGCACACAAAGCGACGCCGCGGTGAACGATCCCACACCGTATGCCGGCCTCACTCCGGACACGGTGCTGAATGCGGTCAGCGCCTGCAAACTGCAGCCTGATGGACGCCTGCTGGCCCTGAACAGCTACGAGAACCGGGTGTGGCGGGTCGGCGTCGAGGGTGGCGCGCCGGTGATCGCCAAGTTCTATCGGCCAGGCCGCTGGAGCGGAGCGGCCATTGGCGAGGAACACGACTTTGCGCGGGAACTCGCCGCAGCCGAGCTGCCGGTGGTCGCGCCGCTGACCTTCGATGGCCACACCTTGCTGCACCACGCCGGCTTCCGCTATGCGCTGACGCCACGCATCAGCGGCCGCCCACCCGAGCCGGGTGCCGCCGAGCAACTGCAGTGGCTGGGCCGGCTGATAGCGCGCATGCACGGCGTGGGCGCCCGCCACGCCTTCGTGCATCGCGACAGTCTGGACCAGGCCAGCATGGTGCAGCAGCCGATCGGAGCCGTGCTCGCTTCCACCCTGCTGCCGGCCATGCTGCGCGGGCACTACCAGGCGGCCGCCGGACGTCTCGCCAGCGCCATCGCGGCGCGCCTCGCGGCGCTCGGTCCGGTGCGGCAGTTGCGGCTGCATGGCGATTGCCACCCCGGCAACATCCTTTGGACCGACGATGGCCCTGCCTTCGTCGACCTGGACGACGCGCGCATGGGTCCGGCGGTGCAGGACCTGTGGATGCTGGCGCACGACGAGCAGGCCATGCGCGAAGTGCTCGCCGGCTACCGCCAGTTCCGCGACCTGGACCCAGCCGAGCTGGCCCTGGTTCCGGCCTTGCGGGCCATGCGCCAACTGCACTACGCGGGTTGGATCGCCGCGCGCTGGGCCGATCCGGCGTTTCCCCTGGCCTTCCCCTTCGTCGCCGAGACACGCTGGTGGGAAGAGCACGTCAACGACCTGCACGAGCTCGCCGAAAGCATGGAGTGATGCGGCGCTCCAGGGAGCGTGGTGCTCGGCAGCGGCGGCCAGCCCACCTACAATGCCCGCTCCTCCAGCCGCGGACCCCGCATGCGCCTCATCCTGTTTCGTCTCATTGGCATCCTCGAAATCGCCGGCGGCCTGTATGGCATCGCGGCCATGCTGCGGCGCGTGCTGCCTTTCAGCAGCCATGAGAGCGTCGTCGCGCTCCTGGGCATGGCGCTATTTGGCTTCGTGCTGGCCGCGGGCGTGCAATTGCTGGATGACAGCGAGCGCGGCGTGCGCATGTCGCGTTGGGCCCAACTCTTGCAGGTGCCCTTGGTCGCCCTCCCGGTCTTCAGCTACGCCCTGCACAGCGGTGCGTTCGTGAGCGTGTTCACGACGCTGCAGGCCACGCCGCGGCTGGGGCTGGATTGGTACTTCGGCAGCCAGGGCTTTCGCCTGGCCGGCTCCGGGCCGTCCGTGCCGCGACTCGGCGTCAACGTGCTCGCGATTATTTCTTGGCTGGTGCTGCGCCTGCGCTGAGGGCGCCGCCGAGATTCCCCGCGCCGTGCCTCGGGGCGCACCGGCTATCATGTCTCGATGCAAGCTTCCGCCGAACTGCCCGTCATCCAGCTCAAATCGGACCGCAAGCCGGGGCACCCCTGGGTCTGGTCGGCGCAGGTGCACAAGCCGCAGGACAAGCTGCCGCCCGGCAGTGTGGTGGCCGTGCACGATGCCAGCGACCGCTTTGTCTCCTGCGCCTTCTGGAACAGCCACGCGCGCATCACGTTGCGCCTGCTCGACACCGCTCCCGCGGCCATGGTCGACGGCCAATGGCTGACGCAACGCATTGCCACGGCCGTGCAATTGCGCCGGGATTGGCTGCAACTGGACCAGGTGGGCGACGCCTGGCGGGTGGTGCACAGCGACGGCGACGGCCTGCCCGGCCTGGTGGTCGACCGCTACGCGGACACGCTGGTGATCGAGTACTTCACCGCCGGTATGTGGCGCCTGCGCGACACGGTGCACGCGGCGCTGCTGGCGCAGTTCCCCGGCGCGCGGCTGTATTGGTTTGCGGAGACCCGTGCGCAGAAGCAGGAGTCTTTCGACTGCCGCAGCCCGGACATTCCGGCGCCGGTCGAAGTCCACGAACACGGCCTGCGCTTCCTTGCCGCCCCCGGCAGCGGGCACAAGACCGGCTTCTTCGTCGACCAGCGCGACAACCGCCGGCGCTTTGCCGAACTGGCGCGCGACCGGCGCGTGCTGGACCTGTGCTGCAACGGTGGCAGCTTCGCCGTGCACGCGATGGCCGGCGGCGCGCGTGAGGCGGTCGGCGTGGACCTGGACGCCGGCATCCTCGAAGTCGCCGCCGCCAATGCCGCCGCGAACGGCGTGGCAGTGCGCTTCGAGCAAGCCGACATCTTCGACTGGGTACGCGCCGCCGTTGCCCGTGGCGAGCGCTATGACGCGGTGGTGCTGGACCCGGCCAAGCTCACCCGTGATCGCGGCAAGGTCGTGGACGCACTGAAGAAATACTTCGCCATGAACCGCATGGTGCTCGACGCCATCGCCCCCGGCGGCCTGCTGTTGACCTGCTCCTGCACCGGCCTGGTCGGCGAAGCAGACTTCCTGGAAATGCTGCGCCGCGTGGCGCTCAACGCCGGTCGCGTGATCCAGGTGCTGGAAATCCACGGCGCCGGCGCCGACCACCCGTTCCGCACCGATGTCCCTGAGGGCCGCTACCTGAAGGCCGTCTTCTGCCGCGTCGACTGACTCATCCCGACGCCGCGGGAACTCATTGAGGGATTTTGCCCTGCCGCCGCCGTGATCTCGATTAAGACCGTTTCGCGCGCATCCGGCGCACGAAAGCTCCTGACCGACCATCGCGGCAACTCCGCAACGGAGAGAGCGGCGCAGACGGTGAGACGGGGCGACGTACACTGCAAGACAGCCATGGCGGAAAACATCACATGCCAATCCAAACCCTGCTCGCCATCCTGATTGCCCTGGTCGGGCTTGCGGTGTTGCTGCTCCTGGTCGTGGTGCTGCGCGGCCGCGGCGACCCCAGCCTGGCCGCGAAGCTGGATGTGCTCAAGGATGACGGCGGTCGCGTTGAACGCGCGCTGCACGAGGAGCAGCGCGCCGGCCGGGCGGAACTGCAGCAAGGCTTCGACCGTTTCCGCGGACACCTCGGCGAACAGCTCGAGGCCACCTCGACGCGGCAGGCCGAACGCATCGACGCGTTTGGCCAGCGCCTTTCCGCGCTCACCGACGGCACCAGCCAAGGCTTGCAGGCGCTGGCGCAGCAGCTCACCGACGACGCCCGCAAGGGTCGCGAGGAAACCACGGTGGCGCTGAACCATTTCGGCGAGCAGCAGCAACAACGCTTCGCCGCGCTTACCGCCGACAACGAAAAACGCATGGGCGAGGTGCGCGCCACGCTGGAGGCCAAGCTCAGCGCGATCCAGCAAGACAACGCGGCCAAGCTTGAACAAATGCGCGCCACGGTCGACGAAAAGCTGCAGAACACCCTTGAGACCCGGCTGGGCCAATCCTTCAAGCTGGTATCCGAACGCCTCGAGGCCGTGCAGCGCGGCCTGGGCGAGATGCAAAGCCTGGCTGCCGGCGTCGGCGATTTGAAGCGCGTGCTGGGCAATGTGAAGACCCGGGGCGTGCTGGGGGAAACCCAGCTCGGCGCCCTGCTCGAACAACTGCTGACCCCCGACCAGTACGCGGTCAACGTGGCGGTGATCCCGGACTCCGACGCGCGCGTGGAATACGCGATCCACATGCCGAACGGCGTCGATGGCGCGGCGCTGTGGCTGCCGATCGACGCCAAGTTTCCACTGGAGGATTACCAGCGCCTGCAGGACGCACACGAGAGCGCGAATGTCGGCGCGGCCGCGGAAGCCGCCAACGCGCTGGAACGGCGCGTGCGCGAAGAGGCCAAGCGCATCCGCAGCAAATACGTGGCGCCGCCGCACACGGTGGATTTCGCGATACTGTTCCTGCCGACCGAAGGCTTGTTTGCCGAAGTCCTGCGTCGCCCCGGCCTGTTTGAATCCCTGCAGCGCGACCAGCACATCACCGTTGCCGGCCCGACCACGTTGGCGGCAATCCTCACCAGCCTCAAGGCCGGCTTCCGCACGCTGGCGATCGAAAAGCGCAGCAGCGAGGTCTGGCAACTGCTTGGCGCGGTGAAGACCGAATTCAGCAAATTTGGCGCGGTCCTGGACAAGGTGAAGCGAAACCTCGACCTGGCCAGCAACCAGATCGACGCCACTGGCGTGCGCACCCGCGCGATCGAACGCCGCCTACGCGGCGTGGAGAGCGCGCCAGGCGACCTTGCCCAGCACTTGCTGGACGAAGCACCTGCGGCGGAGGAAGGCGACGACGACGCGGAGACACCGCCCGGAGGCGCGATCGAACCAGAGGCTACACTGTCCTACCCGCATCCCGAGGCACCCGCATGAGCGAACAGCGCGATCCCGACCACGTCAGCCAGGAGCAGGCCGAGGATGCCGTGCGCACGCTGTTGCGCTGGGCCGGCGACGACCCGGCGCGCGAGGGCCTGCTGGACACGCCCAAGCGGGTGGCCAAGGCGTATCGCGAATGGTTCGGCGGCTACAACATCGATCCGGGCGAATACCTCAGCCGCACGTTCAAGGAAGTGGCCGGCTACGACGAGATGGTCGTGCTGCGCGGCATCGACTTTGAAAGCCACTGCGAGCACCACCTGGCGCCCATCATCGGCCGCGCGCACATCGGCTACCTGCCGACGAACCGCGTGGTCGGTATCAGCAAACTGGCGCGTGTCGTCGAGGCCTATGCCAAGCGCCTGCAGGTGCAGGAGACGCTGACGGCGCAGGTCGCGCAATGCATCCAGGACAACCTGCAGCCTGCCGGCGTCGCCGTCGTCATCGACGCCTCGCACGAGTGCATGACCACGCGCGGCGTGCACAAGCGCGGCGTGTCCATGGTCACCAGCCAGATGCTTGGCGTGTTCCGCGACGACCCGCGCACGCGGGTGGAATTCCTGCAGTTCATCGGCATCGACCGCCTCGGGCACTGAGTACCTGCGCCCGCGCCCGCGGCTGTCCGCCAGGTTCAGGCCGAGATCGCCAGTTTCTCCGAGCGATACAGATGCGCCGTCACCAGCACCGCCACCAGGGCCGCCAGGCTGGTGCCGGCCAGGCACAAGCCCAGGTGTGCGGCGCCGACCTCTCCCCCGCGCAGCAGGTCGAGGATGCCCAGGTGCTGGCCCAGCAGGGGCACGAGGTACATCCACGACTGCGGCTTCACCGGCATGGCCATCAGCAGCACGCTGGGGATGATCGGCACCATCATCAGCAGTGAGAGGTAAGTCTGCGCCTCGCGGAAACTCTTGGCGAAGGCGGCGACCAGCGACTGCAGGGCGGCAAACAAGGCCACCATCGGCAGCTGCAACAACAGGACGAAGGCCGCGAAGTGCCAGCCCAGGTCAACCTCCATGCCCAGTTTGTCGGCTGGCACGAGGCGCCCGACAAACGCGAAGACCAACAGGCAAAGGAACAGGCTGGACAGGGAAAACGCGGCAATGGCCAGGAGTTTGCCGGCAAGGATCTGCCAGCGCGGCACGGGATTGGCAAACAGCGGTTCCAGTGACTGGCGCTCGCGCTCGCCGGCAGTCAAGTCAATGGCCAGATACATGCCGCCCATGAGGATGGTGAGGACGAAGAAGTACGGCAGGATATTGAGCAGCAGCACCGCGCGCGCCTGCGGCGTAGCCTGGTCGCGCCGCGCCACGACCACCGGCGTGGCCAGGGCCGGCGACATGCCGCGCGCCACCAGGCGCATCGCCGCTTGCTGGCGGGCATAACCATCGATCAACTGGGTCACCCGCTCCACCGCGGTGGCGGCATCGCGACGCGAGGAATCGAAGAACACCTCGACCTGCACCGGCTCGCCGCGGCGCCAGGCCTGCGGGTAATCCGGGGCAATGCGCACCACCACGTCCGCGTCCTGGTCGCGCACGGCGCGCGCGGGATCGGCCACGGCAGGCTGGGGCTCGATGCCGCCGGCCTTGAGCGCATCGACCACATGCGGGGCGTACGTCGCGCCAATCACCGGCACCGGCAAGGACTGCGTGGCTTTGTCCAACTGCTGGTTCACCATGACCACGATCAGCATGACGAAAAAAAACGGCCCCAGCAGCGGCCCGGTGACGAAGGCGCTGACCAGGGTGCGCCGGTCGCGCAGGTTTTCGCGTACTTCCTTGGCCAGCACGATGAAGATCGAGCGCAGGTGGCGCTGCCGGGTCCCGGCCAGCGTACTCATGCCGCCAGGCCCTCGCCGCTGCCGATGAGGTTCACGAAGGCGTCCTCCAGGCTGGCTGCCCCGGTCTCCTCGCGCAAGGCCTGCGGCGATGCGTCGGCCACGATCCGGCCGCGGGCCATGATCACCACGCGGTCGCACAAGGCTGCCACTTCCTGCATCACGTGACTGGAAAACAATACGCAACGCCCCTCCGCCCGCAACGCGCGCATGAACTCGCGCAAAGACCGCGTGGCCATCACGTCCAGCCCGTTGCTGGGCTCGTCCAGGATCACGTTGTGGGGGTCGTGGACCAGGGCGCGCGCAATCGCCGTCTTGACCCGCTCGCCCTGGGAAAACCCGGCAGCGCGCCGGTCGGCAATCGCATCCATGCCCAAGGCATGGATCAGCGCCTCCGCCCGCGCGCCAAGCTCGGTTTCCGGCATGCCGTGCAGGCGCCCGAAATAGGCGATGTTCTCGCGGGCGGTGAGGCGCGTATACAGGCCT
>DATNBK010000101.1:0-11925 GCA_035571995.1 Rhodanobacter sp. | reverse complement strand
CCGGGGCGATTTCGCGCGATTCGGACGCGGCGGTGACGGCAGCGGCCGTATGGGCTCCGGACGAGTCGTCGCGCTGGAGCCTCAACCTGGCTTCGGGCTACCGCTTCGCCTCGCTGGAGGAGCGTTTCTTCACCGGGGTGACCGGGCGCGGCGAGATCGTCGGCAATCCGGACCTGGGCTCGGAGCACTCGCTGGGCATCGACCTTGGCCACAACTGGGGGCGCGGCGACTGGAACACGCAAGTGCACGTGTGGCGCACCAACGTCAGCGACCTGATCCAGAAGATCATCCTGCAGCCGGACGTCGAGGGCTATGTGAACGTCGGGCGGGCCAAGCTGTATGGTGCCGAGGCCGTCGTCGGCTGGGCCCCCGACAGCGGCTTTTCCATCTATGCCAACATGGCGCTGGTGCGTGGCGAGGACCGCGACAGCGGCCAGCCCATCTACGGTATCCCGCCACTGCGCGCCGGGTTCGATGCCGCCTACGAATTCGGTGATTTCACCGTGGCCGGGCGGTATACGCACCGTTGGGCCATGACGCGACCCGGCTTCGAGGAGCTGCGGCGCGACGCGGTGGACCTCGTCGACGCCGAGCTGCGCTACCGGCTGACACCCGAGCTCAGGGTGAAGCTCTACGTGCGCAACCTGTTCAACAAGCTCTATCACGCCACGGCCGATGAACTGTCCGCGTTTGCGCCGGAGCGCACGGTGGGCTTCAACGTGATGTGGGCCATGGATTGAGCACGGCCCTGGTGAGGTTGGCCAGTCGAGGCATGTTCGCGCTTTGCTCACCCGCGCGGGTTTATATTCCGCTGTACTGCGGCGCCTGCCGCCTTATTCCGGAGTAGTGCCATGGCGAAGAACTTCACCCGTTGCCTGCCGGCCCTGTTGCTGGCCCTGGCGGTGCCGATGGTTGCCCAGGCGGCGGATTCCAGCGCGGCCGTGAACAAGCAGGTGTCGACCGCGGCTGCCCATGCCGGCATGGCGATGGGCGCGGCGGACCTCAAGATGGTGCGCACGCATTTGCATCACGTGGTGAATTGCCTGCAAGGCCCGTCGGGCTCGGCCTTCGACGCGAAGGCCGGGAATCCGTGCAAGGGCCAGGGCAACGGCGCCATCACCGACGCCAAGGGTGACGCGGCGACCGAGACCAAGCTGCACACGGCATTGACGCAGGCCGAGGCCGGCCTCAAGGCCAAGACCGTGGATGCTGCCCACGCCGACGCCAAGAAGGCGATGGATACCTTGCAAGGCTGATCGCGACGGCCAGGCGCGATCCGGGAGACGCAGGGACGCGCCTTCGCCTTCCTGCAACATCGCGCAACATCGCGTTTGCGTCATCCACGGCATCGCGCCGGGAGGTCGGAACACTGCCTGTCGTCATTCCCGCGAAGGCGGGAATCCAGCGGTTTGGCCTTTGCTTGCCACAAGGCACTGGATCCCCGCCTTCGCGGGGATGACGGCGGGGTAGGGGACGGCGGAAGCGGTCAGTGGTAGCGTGCTTCCTGCAGGTCGATCTCGCGCACCAGCCGCCGCGAGACCTCGTCTGAAATCCGGTGTTGCCGGCCGAGGTTGAAGATCGCTTCGCGTTGCCCGAGCAGGGCCGCGAGGCGCAACTCGCGCTCGGCGATGTCGGCCTTGCGCAGCCGTCGTGCCTCGCCCTTTGCCGAACCTTCCGGCACCAGCCAATGCTGGTACAGGCCGATCACCCGCGCGGTGGCATTTGTATAGACGTCCACCTCACTGGTCGGCGCGACCTCCAGCAGGTCGCGCTGACGGCGCTTGACCGCGGCCACGGCGGCGCGTGCGGCCAGCCTGCGGGCAAGCTGTTCCTCTTCGTGTTCGGCGGAAGATTCGGGCTCCAACTCCAGGTTGCGCAGCAAGAGAGGCAGGCCGATGCTGGCCGACACCAGGGTCAGCAGGATGACGGCGGCGGCCAGGAACACCGCCAGGGCGCGCGCGGGGAAAGGTGAGCCGTCGGGCAGCAGGAGCGGCAAGCTCATGACGCCGGCAAGCGTGATGGCGCCACGTACCCCGGCGAGCGACGTGGCCAGCAGCAATTGCCACTGCCGCGTGCGGGTCGGCAGCGCACGTTGCGCGGATTTCAGCAGGCTCAGGCGCAGCGTGATCCAGACCCAGATCAGCCGCAGCGCCGCCAGGCCGAGCGAAATGGCCACGGCGTAGAGCAGCAGCCACCAGGCGCTGCGATGCCCACTCTGGGTCACCGACGTCACGGCGCCTTGCAGGATGGCCGGCAATTGCTCGCCCAGCAGCACGAAGACGATGCCGTTCAGGGTGAATTGCACCGTGTTCCATACGGCCGCGCGCTGTAGCCGCGTGCTGGCCAGGATCGAGCCGCGCAATTCGACCTGGCTCATGGTGATGCCCGCGGCGACCGCGGCGAGAATCCCGGACGCGGCCAGGCGCTCGGCAAGCAGGTAGGCGCCGAACGGCATCAGCAGGCTGATCAGGATCGGCGAACCCGCCGCCTGGCCGAACCGCCGCGACAGCCAGCGCTGGGCGTAGCTCACCGTCAGCGTGAAGAAGACGCCGACAGCCAGCCCGGCGCCGGCCACCCAGACAAAGGTCAGCGCAGCCGCGGAGATCGAGAACGCACCGGTCAAGGTGGCGGCCACGGCGAAGCGGAAGCACACCAGGCCGGTGGCGTCGTTGAGCAGCGACTCGCCTTCCAGGATGTGCATGAGCCGGCTCGGCACCGGCAGGCGGGCGGTGAGCGAGGACACTGCGACCGGGTCGGTCGGCGAAATGATGGCCGCCAGGGCAAAGGCCACGGCCCACGGCATGCTTGGAATCATCCAGTGGATCAGCGCTCCGGCGCCGAGTACGGTGAACACGACCAGGCCGAGCGCCAGGGCCAGGATCATGCGCCGGTCGCGTTTCAGGCCCTCCTTAGGGATGTTCCAGCCGTCCAGGAACAACAGGGGCGGCAGGAACAGCAAAAAGAACACATCCGGGTTCAGCGGCACGCCATGCTGGAATACGCCGGCGATCACCGCGCCCAGGGCAATCTGCACCAGCGGCAGGGGCAGCGAGATGGGCAGCATGCGCACCAGGTAGCCGCTGGCGACGACGGCAAGCAGCATGGCCAGGACGATTTCAATGGCAGTCATGCCGCCTCCCACCAGGTCTTCGTTGCCCACGGTATCGGCTGGCTGGCTCCCGCGAGGATACCGTGCGCCACTGCCGACCGGCGATCCGGGGTCCGCCAGCGCGCTCTTGCGGGGGGAGCGGAGCCCGGGTGCTGGCGGTGGCCGCCATCGCCACGTACCATCGACGATCCGTGCGCAACCGTACGGGTACCCCTCGCTCGAAGGAGCACGCGTGCAGCCGATCATTTCCATCCGCCAGCTCAGCAAGACCTACGCCTCGGGCTTCCAGGCCCTGAAGCCGATCGACCTGGAAATCCAGGGCGGCGAGATCTTCGCCCTGCTGGGGCCGAACGGCGCCGGCAAGACCACCCTCATCAGCATCATCTGCGGCATCGTCAATCCCAGCAGTGGCAGCGTGCTGGCCGACGGCCACGACGTCGTGCGGGAATATCGCGCGGCACGCGCGAAGATCGGCCTGGTGCCGCAGGAGCTGACTACCGACGCCTTCGAGACGGTGTGGAATACCGTGAGCTTCAGCCGCGGGTTGTTTGGCAAGAGCGCCAATCCAGCCCACATTGAAAAGGTCCTGCGTGACCTGGCGCTGTGGAACAAGAAGGACAACAAGATCATCACCCTGTCCGGCGGCATGAAGCGGCGCGTGATGATCGCCAAGGCGCTGTCGCACGAGCCGCGCATCCTGTTCCTGGACGAGCCCACCGCCGGTGTCGACGTGGAGCTGCGGCGCGATATGTGGGCCATGGTGCGCGCGCTGCGCGCGACCGGCGTCACCGTCATCCTGACCACACACTACATCGACGAGGCCGAGGAAATGGCCGACCGCATCGGGGTGATCAACAAGGGCGAGCTGATCCTGGTCGAGGGCAAGGCCGAGCTGATGGAAAAACTGGGTCGGCGGCAGTTGACCTTGCAGTTGCAGGCGCCGATGGGCGGCATTCCCGAGGCCTTGTCCGCGTATCCGCTGGAGCTGTCGGCCGACGGGCTCCAGCTCGTGTATACCTACGACGCGCAAGGGGAGAGCACCGGTATCGACGTGCTGTTGCGCCGGCTCGCCGAGGCCGGAATCGATTTCAAGGACCTCAAGACCAGCCAGAGTTCGCTGGAAGACATCTTCGTCAGCCTCGTCCGGGAGCGTGCATGAACATCTACGCCATCCGGTCGATCTACCGCTTTGAAATGGCCCGCACGTTCCGTACCCTGCTGCAGAGCATCGTTTCGCCGGTCATCTCCACCTCGCTGTATTTCGTGGTGTTTGGCGCGGCTATCGGCTCGCACATGAATGGGATCGACGGGGTCAGCTACGGCGCCTTCATCGTGCCGGGCCTGATCATGCTGTCGCTGCTGACGCAAAGCATCTCGAACGCCTCGTTCGGCATCTATTTCCCGAAGTTCGTGGGCACGATCTACGAGATCCTCTCGGCGCCGGTATCGGCATTTGAGATCGTGGCCGGCTACGTGGGCGCGGCGGCGACCAAATCCGTGGCGCTCGGCCTGATCATCCTCGCCACGGCGCGGCTGTTCGTATCGTTCCGGATCGAGCATCCGCTGTGGATGCTCGCGTTCCTGGTGTTGACCGCGGTGACGTTCAGCCTGTTCGGCTTCATCATCGGCATCTGGGCGGACAATTTCGAGAAGCTGCAGCTCGTGCCCCTGCTGATCGTGACGCCGCTGACCTTCCTCGGCGGCAGTTTCTACTCGATCCACATGCTCTCCCCGTTCTGGCAGAAGGTCACCTTGTTCAACCCCGTGGTGTACCTGATCAGCGGCTTCCGCTGGAGCTTCTATGGCGTATCCGACGTCAGCATGACCATCAGCCTGGGCATGACCCTGGTCTTCCTGCTGATCTGCCTGTCCGTGGTGTGGTGGATCTTCCGCAGTGGCTACCGGCTGAAAGCCTGAGTCAATCGCGGTCGGGTGCACCGAGGGGGAACAGGGCGCGGTACGGACGCGCTTCGTCGACGGCCCGGGCGAAGGATGGCCGGGCCAGCAGGCGCTCGCGATAGGCGATGACCTGCGCAAACGACGGGTCGATGCGGTGCGACCAGTCGGCATAGAAGAGGAACGGCGCCGCCGCGCAGTCGGCGAGGCTGAAGTCGTCACCGGCCGCCCATTCGCGATTGACCATCGTCCGGTCGAGCCATGCGTACGCCGTGTCCAGCATCCTGCGCGCGTCAGCGACGCCACGGGCGTCGCGTTCCGCGGGTTGGCGCAGGCTGTCCGCAACGATCTTCTGTTGTGGGGTCGAGATGTAGTTGTCGAAAAAGCGGTCCATGCCGCGCACTTCGAGCGCGGCGCGGGCATCGGCGGGAAGCAGGCGGACCGGGCCGGGATGGTACAGCCCCAAGTGTTCGATGATGATGCTCGCTTCGACCACGGTGCGGCCGGCGTCGACCAGCACCGGCATGCGCTGCAGCGGCCATAGCGCGGCCCATGCTTCCAGCGCCTGCGGGTGACCTTGATCGAGTAGTTGCCAGGCAAAGGGGACGTTGTTCTCGTACAGCGCGACCAGGACCTTCTGGCAATACGAGGAGAAGGGGTGCGCATACAAGGTCAGCTCGGATGCGGTGGCGTGATGTTCGGCAGCGGTCATGGTGGCTCCGTCGGCGTTGGTGTCCCACATTTCGTACTGGTCGAATGGATTTCGGCCTGCCTGCACATGACGAATAGTCTGTCGTGAAATCGACGAGGCAATGGCGGTTTCCCGCATAATGGCGCCCAACCGCCGGCCGGGTAAGGGAAACCGATGAACGTGCTCGTCATCGTCCTGGTGATCCTCGTCGTCGCCCTGGTGGCGGCGCACCTGCGTCGCGGTGGCGTGCCGGAACCAGCCGAGCGCCGTCAGTGGGTGGTCGATGAGTTTGCGCGGCGCAAGCTGCGCCAGTGGCTGCTGGTCATCCCGATCGGCGCGGTGTTCTTGGCCCTGCAGTGGGCGAAGCGCCACCCGGACGGGAGCTGGATGACGCTCCTGGTACCGGCAGCCGTGGTCGTTGCCTTGGGCAGCGCCTGGTTCAGCTACCGCAATTGGCGTTGCCCGGCCTGCGGCGCTTACCTCGGCAAATACGCCTGGATGCGGGGACGCTGTCCCAAATGCCATACCGCGCTGCGTTAGCCCGCGTTCCGTGCCCGACCCGGGCTTGACGCGGTCGACGGGATCGCCAGCTCCGGCCGTCGCGTCTGCGTCACGGACTGGGCGGCCTGGCCCCGGTACCAGACAGCCCGCCTGTGCGGGCTATCTGGTGTGCGGGTTATTGCAGGGTGTCCTTGATTGGCTGCTTTTCACCCGTAGAGCTGTTGTTGAACGCGGGCAGCACGGTCGTCTTCAGGTGCTCGAAGCCAACCTTGGCCTTGTCCAGCTCGCTCTGGATCTCGTTGGTGACGCGGATCTGCGTGGCCGTCGGGGCGTAATCCACGCCGCCGGCCTCGTCGCTGGCGCCTTGGCCGACGCCACCGCTGAGCCATACCAGGTTCATGTAGACCTTGTAGGCGGTGGGGAACTGCTTGTCATCGCTCATCATGGATTCGCGCGAGACCAGCTGATGCTCGACCTTCAGGATTTCCGCGTCGAGTTTCTGCAACTGGGCGGCGTCGGCGGAGAAGCGGTTGGCGGCGATCCGGTCCTGGATCTGCTTGCGCCAGATCTCCATCTGGTTGACCAGGCCCGAGGTCTCGGCGAGCAGCTTGCTCACCCGCACCTGCAGCGCGGTCGATGCCTGCAAAATCTCATCCGTTGCCTTGATGCGCGGATCCTTCACGACCTTGAACGGTTCCCGGTAGGTCTTGCCATCCAGCGTGAACTGCACGGAGTAGTCGCCCGGTGCCGCCAACGGGATGCCGGTGCCCGGGGTGATGCCCCAATGCGTGATCCCGCGGATGGTCGTCGCCTTGAAGCGCGGCTCTTCCCAGATGAAGGGGTTGTCCACCGGCGTCGTGCGCAGCTCGACCTTCAGCGGATCGTCGTACTTCAGGTCCCAATAGGCGCCGTTGAGGCCCTTGTGCGCATCGAGCATCTGCGTGCGGATCTTCTTGCCGGCAGAGTCGAAGATTTCCATCTTGACCGGGGCCTTGGGCGCCGCCGCGAGCGTGAACTGGAACTGTGGCCGCGTGATGTCGAGCGGCGTCGGGAACTCGCCGCGCGCCAGCCGGAAGACCTTGTCAGGCTTGAACAGGCGCGTCTTGCCCGCGGTTTCCGCGGTGGCGGCAACCGTCGTGCTGCCGGTCTGTTCGAGCGTAGTGATGTTCGGCAGGATGAAGAGCCCGCGCCCGTAGGTGGATATGACCACCTCGTGGAAGCGTGGCTCGACCGTGATCCACGACACCGGGGCAGGCGGCAGGCCCGCATTGAAATGGGTCCAATGCGTGCCGTCGTCCATGCTGTAGTAGAACGCGTGGCCGGTGCCGGCAAACAGCATGCCCTTCTTGTTCGGGTTCTCGGCGACGCTCAGCACATACCCGAGCGGGTTGTCGCTGGGCATGTCCCCCGTGATCTTCTTCCAGGTGGCGCCGTAGTCGGAGGTTTTCAGCACGTATGGCTTGTAGTCGTTCCCGCCGGCCATGCGGAAGTCCACCGCGATGTAGGCCGTTCCCGGATCGAAGTTCGACGGGGAGATCTGGTTGATCTGGCCCCATGGCGGCAGGTGCAGGTTTGCGGTGACGTCCACCCAGTGCGGCTGCGTCGCGGACTCGGCATCCTTCGTGTACCAGATCTTGCCGTCATTGGTACCAGCCCACAGCAGGCCGCGCTGGATTGGCGAGAACGCCATCGACCAGATCACCTCGCCGTCGTACTGCTGCAGGTTGTCGCCAACCTGGCCGCCGTTGCTGACGATGCGCGACGGATCCTTGGTCGACAGGTCCGGGCTGAACTCCATCCAGGAATGGCCCTTGTCCGAGGTCTTCAGCACCAGCTGGCAGCCGTAGTAGACGTTGTTGCCGTCGAACGGGTCGATCGCGATCGGGGTCGACCAGTGGCAGCGGTACTTGACCTCGTCCGGCGGCGAATCGAGTGTGATGCGCTGCGGCTCGACCGAGTGCGGCGTGCCCTGGCTGGCGTCATAGACGCTGAGTTTGCCGCCGTAGCACGAGGCCCAGACGATGTCCGAGTCGGTCGGGTCGGGGATGGTGAAGCCCGACTCGCAGCCGCCGAGATTGCCTTCCCAGTGTGGCGGCGGATCATACTGGGAACCAAAGGGCCGGCCGGCTGGTGGCGTCTTCGGTTCGCCATTCGGTCCCAGGGCAAAGCCCGCGGGCGGTGGCGCCGGCTTGGGCAGCTTGGCCAGCAGTTCCTTGTCGACCGGGAACTTCTCGGCGTTGCGCGCCCACCATGGCGCCGGCCGCTTGCCGACCGGCATGAAGTCCTGCTCCGGCAGCAGGCCGTTGCCGCTGGCCAGCGACAGCGTCATCGGGCCGCGAGTGGTGGTGCTGTCGTCCTGGCGATTGCTGTAGAACCAGTACGGCACGCGGTTGTCGGTGGCGACGTGGTAGTTCTGGCCGATCGGCAGGACCACCTGTATGGCCGTGCCGGCGCCGGTGGCGATGCCGGCGCCGCCGTCGCCGGTCACGATGTAATGCGCCGGGTTGGTCGGATCGATCCAGATGTCATGGCAGTCCCCGCAACGTGCCGGCCCGATCGACTTGACGTCCTTGCCGCCGAGGCCGCTGAACGTACGGCCGCCATCGACCGAATAGTGCTGGCTGCTGCTGGAGACGTAGACGTTGTCCGCGTTCTTCGGGTCGACCCCAAGGCGGATGTAATAGCCGGCGCGGCCGATCAGGGAGCGGTCCCAGCTGACCACGTTCCACTGCTTGCCGCCATCGTCGGAGCGCCACAGGGAGCCCTGGTTGTAGGTGGCGATCAAGGCATAGACGCGTTGCGGGTTTGACGGGGCGATCGCGACATCCGTCTTGCCATACGGAGATTTCGGCAAGCCTTGCTGCAGCCTGCTCCAGGTGACGCCGTTGTCGTGCGAGACGTAGATGCCGCTGCCCTCGCCGTAGCTGTTCTGCTGCCAGGTGCGCTGCGAGACCTGCCAGGTGCCGGCAAACAGCGTATTGGGATTGCCCGGGTCCATGGTCAGGCCCGAGCAGCCGGTGTCCGGGTTGACGAACAGCGTGCGCTTCCAGGTCTTGCCGCCATCTGTGCTGCGGAACACGCCGCGCTCCTGCTGCGGACTGGAAGCCCGCCCGATGGCGCAGACGAACACGTTGTTCGCGTCGCGCGGATTGACCACGATGCGGGCGATGCGTCCGGTTTCGACCAGTCCCATGTGCTGCCAGGTCTCGCCGGCATCGGTGGACTTGTACACGCCGTTGCCGATGACGTCGGCGGGGCGGATCAGCCAGGGCTCGCCGGTACCCACCCAGATGGTGTTGGGATCGGTCGCCGGGATCGCCAGGGTGCCGATGGCGGCCACGTTTTGCTGGTCGAAGATGGGCTTGTAGGTATGGCCGCCATCGGTGGACTTCCACAGTCCGCCGGAGGCCGCGCCCAGGTAGTAGGTCGAGTAGTTGCCGGGAATGCCGACGGCCGAGGCGATGCGGCCATGTGGCGCGGCCCCCATGTAATGGAATTGCAGCGCCGGAACGGTGGTCGTGGGCTGGATCGCGTCGGGCCCGGGGGCCCTTTGCGCGTTGCTCGGCAAGGACACTGCCACGCCCAGGGCGAGCGCCGCAGGCAAGGAAAGGTGAACCGCTCTCGGCACTCGCGACATGGTTTGTTCTCCCTGGGATTCCCGAAGACTAGCGGCATCCATACCCGTGCACAACCTGAAGGAAGTCATGCGACAAGGCGCGTATGGACGTCCACAATGACTGACTTTCCACACCCCTATGAGACAACTGGACTGCCTTGGCGGACTGGCGCCGGGCATATCCCCGGGGATGGCTGACTGCGTTTCATTGCCCACGCGTATCGAACGTCCGATGTGCGCCGGCGGCTTGCCCGTTCGCACCGGAGGTTGTCCGGCGCGAACGGGATGTCGCTTTACTGGAGCTTGTCCGTGATTGGCTTGGCTTCGCCTGCCGAGCTCTGGTTGAAGGCGGGCAGGGTGACTTTTTCCAGATGCTCGTAGTCGGCCCGTGCCTTCGCCAAGTCCGCCTCGAGTTCCCGCAATACCCGGATCTGCGTGGCGGTCGGCTTGTAGTCGGCACCGCCGCCGGCGTCCGCGGCGCCATCGCCCACGCCGCCGCTCAGCCACACCATGTTCATGTACACCTTGTAGGCGGTGGGGAACTGCTTGTCGTCGCTCAGCATGGACTCGCGCGACACCAGTTGGTGTTCCACCTGCAGGATGTCGTTGTTGAGCTTTTGCAACGCGGCGGCGTTTGGCGTGAAGGCGGAAGCCTTGATGCGGTCCTCGATCTGCTTGCGCCAGATTTCCATCTGGTTGACCATCTCGGAGGTCTGCGTGAGCCGCTCGCGGACGCGCAACTGCATGGCCGTGGAGGTCTGCAGATCCTCGAGGGGAGCGCCGATGGCTGGATCCTTCAGCACCTTGAACGGCTGCGTGTAGGTCTTGCCGTCGATGGTCAGGCGCACGGCGTAGTCGCCAGGGGCCGCCAGCGGCACGCCGGTGTTCGGCGTGATGCCCCAATGCGTGATCCGGCGTACGGTCTGGCCCTGGAAACGCGGCTCTTCCCAGATACGCGGGTTGTCGGGCGGCGTGGTGAGCAAGGCGATCTGCTCCGGCGCGTCGTAGCGCAGGTTCCAGTACGCGCCGTTGAGCCCGGCATGGGCGTCGAGGAACTGCGTGCGTACCGGCGCCCCCTTGGCGTCGAAGATTTCCATCTTCACTGGTGCCGTGGGCTTGGCGGCCACGGTGAACTGGAAGTGTGGCCGCAGCGGATCATTGAGCTCCGGGAAGACCGTGCGGCTCTTGCGGAAGATGGGACCCGGCTTGAACAGGCGGGTTTCCTTCACCGTCCCCGGGGATGTCCCGACCTCGGTGCTGCCGGTCTGCTCGAACGTGGTCATGTCCGGCAGGATGTACAGCCCGCGGCCATAGGTGGACAGGGCCACCTCATGGAAGCGTGGCTCCACGGTGATCCAGGTGACCGGGGCAGGCGGGAGGCCCTTGTCGTATTTGATCCAGTGCGCACCGTCGTCCATGGTGTAGTAGAACGCGTGGCCCGTGCCGACGAACAGCATGCCCTGGCGGTTCGGGTTTTCCGCGATGGACAAGGTATAGCCGAGCGGGTGGGTGGCGGGAATGTCGCCGTTGATGTTCTTCCAGGTGGCGCCATAGTCGCTGGTTTTCAGGATGTACGGCTTGTGGTCGTTCCCCCCCGCCATGCGGAAGTCCACCACGATGTAGGCGGTGGCCGGGTCGAAATGCGAAGGCGAGATCTGGTTGACCTGGCCCCAGGTCGGCAGGTGCAGGTTGGCGGTGACGTCCACCCATTGCGGCGCGGTCTTGGCGTCGGCCTGCCTGGTGTACCAGACCTTGCCGTCGTTCGTGCCAACCCAGAGGAGGCCGCGCTGGATCGGCGAGAACGCCATGGACCAGATCACCTCGCCGTCGTACTGCGCCAGATTGTCCCCGACCAGGCCACCGTTGCTGACGATGCGCGAAGGGTCCTGGGTCGAGAGGTCAGGGCTGAATTCGGTCCAGGAATGACCCTTGTCATCGGTGCGCAGCACCATCTGGCAGCCGTAGTACACATTTTCGTGGTTGAACGGATCGATCGCCAGCGGCGAGGTCCAATGGCAGCGGTACTGCACCTCGTCCGGCGGCGAATCCAGCGTGATGCGCGAGGGTTCGATCGAGTGCGCCGTGAGTTCGCGCGCGTCGTAACGCGTGACC
>DATNBK010000100.1:0-16199 GCA_035571995.1 Rhodanobacter sp. | reverse complement strand
GGTCACCTTGAACCCCTATCTCGGCCGCGACTCGATCCAGCCGTTCCTCGACCATGCCGACAAGGGCGTGATCCTGCTGTGCCGTACGTCCAACCCCGGCGGTGCGGATTTCCAGGCGCTGGATTGCGGCGGCCAGCCGCTCTATCTGCGCGTGGCGGAAACCGTGGCACGTGACTGGAATGCGAACAACAACTGCGCCCTGGTTACGGGCGCCACCTGGCCCGAAGAATTGGGCAAGGTGCGCGCGGTGGTTGGCGACATGCCGCTGCTGGTACCGGGCATTGGCGCCCAGGGTGGCAACGTAGAAGCCGTGCTGCGGCACGGCCTCACCCACGACGGCACTGGCCTGCTGATCAACTCCTCGCGCGCAATTCTTTATGCAGGCAAAGATGAACGCTTTGCGGAGGCGGCGCGCGCGGCGGCCGACGATTTGCGGCTGACCATCAATCGCTGCCGCTGAGTGGTTGTGAATTTTTCGGCTTCTCAGTCCGGCCACGGATGGCCGGCCGCAGACGATGCAGCCGTCCGATCCGATCCTTGGTCCCGAGCACGTCAAACGGCAAATCCTGTTGGGGTTCCTCGGATGTAGATTTTGGCTAGACTGGTTCCTGCTTCTTGGGACTTCTGCTCCCAGATGCATAAGGAAGCGCCAGCGTGACCTCAGTGTTCGGTCTTTGATGCGGAACCACAGCCTGCCGCCTGCGTGCATCCGGTCTTGGACCCAGCCGCCCTAAGCTTCGCACGGACCATTTGCGGCCTTTGGTGCAAATACCGATCGAATTGCACGTGCGCAGGTGCCTTTCTGCCGTCATTCCGGTTGGTGGTCGCGGGGGCCGATGACCCTGAATCCCGCTAGGCGTTCCAGAAAATCGTCCGGTGGGTTGGTCAGGTAGAGCGCGCGGTACCAGAGCGTGGTCAGGAAGCGGGCCACGTCCTCCTCGGTCGAATGGGCCTTGTGGAGTACCGGATTCTTCTGCACGAAATACTCGAACAGGAAGCTATCCGCCGTGCCGGCCAGCGCGTAGGCCAGGGACAGATATTCGGCCTCGGTGCGGAAGGCCTTGGGAAACTGCCGCCGGATGTTGGCAGCGATGCGCTGGTTCCAGCCCAGGGTGAGCTCCTGCCACATCGGCGCGAACGGTGCTATGGCCTCGTCCACTTCGAGCAGGCAGCGCATCGCCCCGGAGTTCTCGCCGTACAGCGCCACCATGCGCTGATTGGCGTAGTGGATCGCCGCCAGGGGCCCGTCGTTCTTCGGCCGGCCCGCGACGTCACCGCGGAAAGTGTCCAGCAGGTCCGACAGCACCTCGTGGGTGACGTCGACCTTGCTCTGGAAGTAATGGTAGAAAAGGCTGACCCGGACGCCCGCCTCACGGGTGATATCCTCCAGCCGGATCTCGTGGTAGGTGCACGTCTGCAACAGTTTGGCTAGGGCGTCCTTCAGCCGTTGCCGGGTGGCCTGGCCACGTCGCGTGGTGGGCGGCGGCGGTTTCACCTGCACGGCATTGCTGCGCCGAGTGCGCGTCGGGCCGACCTTGCCGGCCTTGCTTCCCGGCCTCTTCTCACTCATGGTTCGGCATATCTGGCTTGGCGGTCCGCTGCGATGGCATGCAAATACCTTACGTATCTTTGGTAAATGGCACAACCTGAAGTAGAACCCATGTTCCATGGTGGTACATGGCGAGGCGCCGACATGTACGACGCAATCGCTCGTATGCGCGCGTCGGCAATGGAGACAATCCTTGTTTGAGCGGCCGCTCTTGTCGGCGATCCGGCGTGGCGTGCAAATTTCCCGGCCGGGCACCGCACCGCCACGGGCGCGCCGTGATCCGTCGCGAATCAGGCACACGCTGCCTGATTCGGCGTAGCCCGGCACGGACATGTGCCGGACCTGGCGCGTTGTAGAGGGCAGGACAGTTCTCTACAACAACCTTCTGCGGGGACACGCGTTCGCTTCAGCCGGTGGCGGGTTCGTACGGTATCACCTGGCGCGCAAACGTGGCCAGGTCGATGTTCGACCCGCACAGAATGACGCCGACGCGCTTGCCGTACAGGCGCTCGCGCAGTGGACCGCACAATGCAGCGGTTGCCGCTGCAGCCGCCGGTTCCACGGCGAGCTTCATGTCGGCGAACAACAGGCCCATCGCGCGCCGCATGGCCTCGTCGCTGATCTTCACCAGCTCATCGACAAAGCGCCGGCACAACTCGAAACTGTACGGCGCCGCGTACGGCGCGCCCAAGCTGTCGGCGATGGTGCCGACCTTGTCGATCGCCTGCGGCGAGCCGGCGGCGAAGCTGCGATGCATCGTGTCGGCGCCCTCCGGTTCCACGCCGAACACCAGGCAATGCGGTTGCATCTGTTTGACGGCGGTGGCGATGCCCGCGCACAGGCCGCCGCCGCCAATCGGCACGATCACCGCGTCCAGCTGGTCGACTTGCCGGCACCATTCATAACCAACGGTGGCGGTGCCGAGAACCGTCAGCTCACCTTCGAACGGATGGATGAAAGTACGCCCTTCCTCCGCCTCGATGCGCTTGACCTCCACGAAGGCATGATGCGTATCGTCGACCAACACGACCTCGGCACCATAGGCACGACACAGGGCGATGCGGGCCGGATTGGCGGTCTTCGGCATGACCACCTTGGCGCTGGTGCCGACCGAGTGCGCCGCGAACGCGGTCGCAATCGCGTGATTGCCGGCGCTGACCGCGGTGACGCCGCGGCGCCGCGCGTCGTCCGACAACGACAGCGCATTGAGCAGCGCGCCACGCGGCTTGAACGTGCCGCCGTACTGAAACAATTCCATTTTCAGGAACACCTGCATGGCGGCGCCAACAGCAGCCTCGATCTCGCGCCCGCGCCAGCGCCAGACCGGGGTTTCACGCACGCGCTCGCCCAAGCGTTCACGGGCGGCACGGACAGCGTCAAGGGTGGGTGCGGTCACGCTCATGTTGTTCCTCTCGGGCAGATGGGGACGTTGCTATGGGACATCCTTGTACTTTGTGGCGATGCATCGCAAGGGACAGGGACATTGCCGACGGGCGCGGAGTCTCTTTCCGGTTCCAGCCGGCCGCAGCGGATGCGCGCGACCCTGTTCACGTTACCCTCGCCGGGATATCGCGGTCGTGGCACAGCGCCGCGCGGACGCAGGCGCGCGCCAACGCTTGATTGGCGTCGAGCAGGCGTCCTGCCGGCATCAGTCCTGCCAGTGCCAGGGGAAGTTCCGTGCAGGCCAGGACCACCTGGCCGGCGCCGCGCCGGAACAGTGCGTCGGCGCCGTAGCGTGCGGATTGTCGCGCCCCATTCCAGTCGCCAGCCTTGGCACAGTCGACGGCGTGATCCACTTCACCCACTTGGCTGCCGGGCAATGGCGCCAGCACGACGTAACCGGCCGCCTCGAGGTACTGGCGATAAAATCCGGAGAGGATCGTGCCACTGGTCGCCATGATGCCGACCGGACCCCTGGCATCGCTTTCCCGCAGTTCGTACATTACCGCCTCGGCGATGTGCACGACCGGCAATCCGAACGCCTCGCGGATCGGTTGATACCAGTGGTGGGCGGTATTGCACGCGATCGCCAGCACTTCCGCGCCGGCACGCCGCAGCGCCGCAGTACCCTGTATCAAGGCATCGACTGGCGACGGTCCGCGCCCGAGCAGGGCAGCGGTGCGGTCGGGTATCTGCGGGATACAGCGGACCAGAATGGGGATATGTTCCTGGTCGCGCGCGGCAGGCGTCGCCTTGACGATCTTGTCCAGCACATCGACCGTCGCCGCGGGACCCATGCCGCCCAGCAGGCCGAGCGTATGCCAACACCCGGCACCGATCGTCATGGCGTTGCGCCCGCTTGCGCCTGCAGTGCGCGCTTGTCGACTTTGCCTACGGCCAGGCGCGGCAGCGCGTCGACGAAGATGAAGCGTTTGGGGATCTTGTAATTCGCCAGCCGCTCGCGAAGGTGTGCGCGCAACGCTTCCACGGACGGTGCTGACGCCGTGGCCACCACAAAGGCGACGGCGACACTGCCGTAGAGCGGGTCGGGAAAGCCGACGACCGCGACCTGGTCCACGCCCGGATGCGTTGCCAGCGCGGCCTCGATTTCCGGCGGGTAGATGTTGTAGCCACCAGACTTGAAGACGTCGTGCACCCGCCCGAGCAACCTGAGGTCGCCCTCAGGCGTGAGCGTGCCGATGTCGCCGGTGCGCTGCCAGCCGTCAGTCGTGGTGGCCGCGGCAGTCGCCTGCGGATCGCGCCAGTAGCCGGTCATGCCGAACGGGGTGCGCACCTGGACCTCGCCATCTTCACCGGACTGCAGCGACCGCCCTTCGGCGTCGGCGATGCGCACTTGGTAGGGATCGACCGCACGGCCGACGGTCTGCTGCAACAGCGCGAGCCCCGCGTTCGCGGGCGTGAAGGTCACGGAGCCAACGGTCTCGGTCTGGCTGTAGGACGTGGCAATGCGCGGCGCAAAGCGGCGCAACCGGGCAACCAGTTGCGGCGGTGCATGCGCGCCGCCCCAGAAGATGCGTTGCAGCGACGCCAGCAGAGTCAGGTCGAACCCCGGCGCATCCAGGGTGAGCTGGAACATGGTCGGCACCTGTCCCCACACGGTCACCTGTTCATCGCGGATCGCCGCCAGCGAGGCATCCGGATCGAAGGACGGCGTGAACACCACCGTGCCTCCGCCGACCAGTGCGTAGCAACACAGGTCGCCGACACAGCCGATGTGGTTGATCGGCAGGTTGTCCAGTACCCGCAGCGGATGAGCTGGCCAGATACGCAACTGCACCGTGCTGGCACCGACGAGTGCGGCATGGCTGATCATGGCGCCTTTCGGAACTCCCGTGCTGCCCGAGGTGAACACGATCAGGCACGGGTCGGCCGCCCGCGTTTCCGCGTAGCGTTTTTCCCGTTGCGCACGCCCGATGGATTTGCCCGACGCGACGAAGGCCGCAAACGGCATGCCCTGGCTTGCATCTGCCGATGCGGCGGCGTCGAGGAGATCGATGACGGAAATGGACGCGGGCAACGCCGCCATCCACTGGCGGTACGAACGCACCCCGATCGCAGCGGGCGCGAACACCAGCCGCGGTTCGATGCGGGCGATCACGGCATCCAGTTCCGGCTCGGTATAGCGCGGATTCAATCCGACCCAGATGCCGCCGATGGCTGCCGTCGCCAGGAAGGTGACCAGGAAATCCAGGCCGGGGACAGCCAGCGTCGCCACCCGGTCACTGCGTTGGACTCCAGCCGCCATCATGCCGGCGGCACAGGCGTCGATGGCGTCGCGCAGCGCCACATAGGTCAAGCGCCGCCCGGGTTCGACGGCCGCCTCCGCTCTCGGGCGCATTCTTGCCCATGCTTGGATGCGGTCGTGCAATCCGTCCGTGCCGGGGTCCGGGTGTGGGTTGTCGTGTTGCATAGGGTGCACCGGATTCACGCCGGGTCCAGCGGCCAGATGGGCCGACGGACATATCGATAGGGGATCTTGCGGAAATCCGTCTCCAGCGGGCCACCACCCGAGGCCAGAACGATCGCGCGCGCCAGGGGGGCGAAGCCGGCGGCGAAATGCTGGGCCGACTTCACCACCACCAACCGATGTACCAGCGGATCGACGCCCACGCCAAGGAACAGATCGGGGCTGTAGGCCTGGTCACGGATCGAGGCAGCGACGATGCTGACCGCCCCGCTCCGCAGCGCGCAGGCGCGGCCCAGCGACATGCGCGTTCCGGCCCATGCCTGCGATGCTTCTTGCGCCAGGCCGACCACTTCCACATCAAGGTCCAACGGTCGCCCCGAACCCGGGCCAGCCTTGCCGCCCAGCCTGACCCGGAAACGCCCGCCCAACCCGACCGCATGGCTGACCGCGACCGTCGCCGGATCCCACAACGGACCGACGCAGGCGTCCACGCCGCAGGCCAGTAATTGCTCCAGCAACACGGTGGAATCACCAGGCGCGCCGCCGCCGGGATTGTCGGACACATCGGCCAGCACCACCGGGCCTTGCGGGTACGCCAGTGCCGCCGCCAAGGCTTCCTGCAAGGGCATGGGCGGCGTGAACGTGCGTTCGCGGATCGCCTGCAATTGATGACCGAAACGGGCCGCGGTGGCCTCGGCGAGGTCGGCCGTGTCTGCCAGTACCAGGCATTTCGCACCCATGTCCGCGACATCGCCCCAGGGAAAGCCGTGGACCAGCGAAACCGAGGCAACGCCTGGTTGTGACTCGGCTTCAATCATGGCGCGCACGAAGCCTTGCATGGGCTCGCGCAGCGTATGGAATCGGCCGATCGTGCGGCAATCGAAGACCGCACGCGCAGGACGCCAGGCGTCGCGGGCGCAGCGCTCCAGCAGGTCGATCAACTCCTCGCCGCGTTCCAGAAAATCGGTATGCGGATATTCCTTGAACGCGATCAGCACGTCCGCGTGTTCGACCATCGCCGTGGAAAGATGGGCGTGCGGGTCGAACTCCACGCCCACCGGCGTGCCGGGACCGACCACCTCGCGGACACGCGCCAGCAGGTCGCCTTCGCAATCGTCGTAGCCGAACGCGCACATGGCGCCGTGCAGCGAAAGCGCCACCAGGTCCACGCGACCAGCCGCGGCGAGTTGCGCCAGGATCTCGTCGCGCAGAGTTTCGTAGGTGGATCGCCCAGTGCGCCCGGCCGGCAGGGCGAAGGCATAAGTGCCCTCCACCACATCCCATCCCTGAAGTTGCGCGCGCTGGCGCAATACGTACAGCGGCGCGGAAACCTCGGTGAGCGCCCGCGGATGTTCACCGGGCCGATAGAGAAAGGTCCGCTCGAACGCTTCCAGCCCGATGTGCAGCGGGCTGAACGTGTTGGTCTCCACGCCGAGTCCGGCGGTGAAAGCGCGCAACGGGTGCGTGTTTTGGTCAGGACGAGGGGACATGTCGTGTACGCCTCTCGATGCTTCGCAGCACCGCCGCATGCCTGCGGCGGTCCAGGCGAAATCCCACGGCCGTGGCCGCACCGGCCAGCAGGATGATTCCCGGGACCAGCAGAGCCACGAGCTTGAACCCGGCCAGTACCGCCGGGGTGTTGGTGATCTTCGGGTCGAAGCCGGCCAGCCCCACAATCAGCAAGCCGGCTCCCGCGCCGATGGTGGCCGTGAACTTGGTGATCAACGAGACCATGGCGTGGAAATTCGCCGCCTGGTTCACGTTGCGCTTGAACAATTCGTAGTCGACCACGTCCCCCAGCAACGCGTTGGGCGCGACCTGGGTGACGCCGGAGCCGAAGGCGCGCAGGCAGATCAGGGCGATCAGTGGCACAAAGCCGTCTTCTCCTGCGGGCACGAAGAACATACCCAGCAGTGCGATCGTCGAGATCACCAGCCCCAGAGCCCAGGCGCGGTGTTTCTGGATTCTGCGGATCAAGGCATACCACACAGGGACGCTGAGCAGGGTCACCACCGCATCGGCGAGCAGCACCCAGACAAAGCCGGTGCCCAGCTGCAACACCGAACTGACGTAGAGGAAGACCAGCCCGTAGAAAACGCCCTGGCCCAGCCCCGTCAGCATGAAGATCGCCACGAAACGCAACAACGGAACGTTGCAGCGCATGGCCTGCAGGACGGCTTTCACATCGGTCCTGCGAGCCCTTGCTATCGCGCCATTCGACACCAGGCCGGTGGCGGCGAGGACCGTCAGCGGCAACACGATCGCCACGCTCCACCCGACCAAGGCAAGCGTCGCCGCGTCGTAGGACCGCGCATCGGTGGCCGACAAAAAGGGGGCGATGGCGAAGGCGAGGTTGCCCAGGCCGAAGGCGACCGCCAGGCAGGCCGCTATCCGCGATCGATCGATGTAATTGCGCGCAAGTTCAGTGCCCCAGGCCTTGAACGGGATCTCGATCAACGAATAGCCGAGGTAAAAGGCCAGAAACCAACCCAGGAGATAGAACGGGCCGACGTCGGGCGCCGGCATGTAGAGCGGCACGACCGAAACCGCGAGCACCAGGGCACCGACCAGCAGCCACGGCTTTCTCGATCCCCAGCGTCCGATGCAGGCATCGGAGGTGAATCCGATCAGCGGATCGACGACCGCGTCGAAGATCCGCGCGACGATGAGGATGATGCCGATCGTGGTCAGCGAAATCCCGGTGTGCAGGGCATAAAAGCCCGGCAGGATGGCATGCGACGGAAACACCACCACCGCCAACGGCAGGGCCGGTAGCGCGAAGGTTGCAAACTGGCGCAGTCCGGGTCGTGCTGTCGTCGCTGGGATGATCGCGGTCACGTCATGCGCACGAGCCGACCGAAGTAGCTCGTCTCCAACGCCGGGGAGGCCGGTCCACCTGCCACGCGCAGGCGAAACGGAGGATCGAGAGGTTGTGGCGCCAGCGCGGGTTCATCGAACGCGAAGTCGAATACCGCGCCACCCAGCGGCCGCAACGTGGCGGCAAAATCCGGGGCATCGGCGGGCACGATGCGCATGCGTGATCCGTCTGCCGAGATACGCACCTCTCCGGTCACCGGGTTGGCATAGCGACCAGTAACGGGAGACGATATCGGGGCACCGGGGTCGACCGGGAACAGCGCCTCGATCGCGTCGCGCTCAGCCGCCGCCGCCACAGCGGCCGCCTGTGCGAACGGCGTGCCCCAGTCATGCGCCGTTTCGCCCATGAGCGCTTCCAGTAGCTGCAATGCCAGAGCGTCCACGGCGGGACTTTCAGCGGCGGCCATGACCATCACTCCTGCCCGGGCGTCCGGCGCCAGCGCCGTCGCATGCCGCCAGCCGCGGCCGCCGCCGCCGTGGCGAAGTAGTCGTTGGCCGTGCAACCGGGTAACGAACAGGCCCATGCCATAAGCACATGCGCCACCCTCCTGCAGCGCCAAGCGGATATCGGCATCGCGCACCATGGTATGCGGCGTCGCCATGGCCTGCACCGCCATGGACGGCAACGGACCGGCGTCCGAGCCGCCCAACGCCGCCAACAGGAAGCGCAGCCAGCCGGTGGCATCGCGGGCGGAAAGATAGATCCGTGCCGACCCTTCGGAATTGGGCCCGGTCAGGTCGCGGACACGGGTGGGTACTCCACTGACCGGCAGGCAGGGCAGCGCCACGTCCGCGCCGGGCTCGACCGCGAAGCCCGCCGAGTAGCTGTCCGCCAATCCCAGAGGTGTGCAAATCAGGTCCTGCACCAGGTCGGGATAGGGCTTGCCTGCCAGGCGTTCGGCGGCGAGCGAGAGCGCGATGTAGCAGAGGTTGGAATAGCTGAAACGGTCCCGGAAGGGGGCCGCAAAATCCATGTGGCGTGCACGCACAAGCCGGATTTCCCTGGACAGGTTCTGACCGATGCCCCATTCGGCGATCCCCGCACGCGTCAGACCCACGCGCAGGCTGGCAAGGTCGCGGAATGTGCAGTGCGCGCTCACCCACGGATCGCCGAACTCGAACTCGGGCACCACCGTATGGACCGGCGTATCCCATGCCACCGCACCGTCCTGCACCAGCTGGGAGAAAACGGCGGCAGTGAAGGTCTTGGAACAGGAACACACATGGAAGGGTGTCGACGGCGTCACCCGCCGGCCCGGCTGCGCTTCGCCGTGGACGAAAGTCCACACGCGATCGCACAGCACCAGGGCGACTGCGCCACCGCACGCTCCCGCCGCGGCGAGTCCGCGTTCCACGTCATCGCCGATGCGGGCGAGGTCCGGCGGGCGGATCATGGGTCAGCGGACGGTTCAGGCGCGCGCCGTCCGTTCGGGACCGACGCACCGCCGGACCCTGCGTCATCCAGGATGAACAGTCCGAGCCACTCGGCGGTCAGCGCCGGACGCGACTCGCCTTCGATCTCGATGAAGTTGCTGGTGCGGATCAGCAGGCGACCGTCATCGCGATCCGCCAGCTCCGCCAGAGTGCAGTGCATGCGAATCCTGGCCCCCACTTTCACCGGGTGGATCCAGCGTACCCGATCCAGTCCGTAATTCAGCGCGTAGGCCACGTCGACTGGCCACATGCCGACCTCGTGCGAGAAATGAGTGAGCATGGAAAGCGTCCAGAAACCGAACGCGATCGTTCCCCCATAAGGTGTTTCCCGCGCCGCCCATGCCGGGTTCACATGCAGCCGGTCCAGGTCCTTGGTGGACTGGGCGAACTCGTCGATCATCGGCTGCTCAACCTGCAGCCAAGCGGACACGCCCAGTACGGAACCTACGCGCGCACGCATGTCTTGGACGGTGTAGGTCGCGCCCATCATGCCGCTCCCGCGCGGGCGGCGAACAAGGCGGACTGCGGCAGCACCGCCGCGGGTGGACCCCAGCCCCGCAGGTGCCTGCCGCCCAGGATCAGGATGAGTGCCGCCGCCACCCAGATGATCCAGTCCACCGGGGTGATGCCGGCGTGTGGCGTGGCATTGAACAGCATGTGTGGCACGACACCAGCCAGCAGCACGCTGCCGCGGACGTGCACGAACAGCCAGGTCATGAACACCGAGAACGAAACCACGGTGCCCACGAAAGGCAGGAATGCGAGGCTGGACTGCGACATGCTGCCGACGAAGAAGGCCGGCAAATGCCAGATGGCCCAAACGATGCCGAGCAGCAGCGATGCGCTGCGGGCGTCGATCAATTCCAGCAGGCGCGGCAGCGCGAAGCCGCGCCAGCCCAGTTCTTCGCCCAGTGCCCCCGGATCAACCAGGATGCGGCCACTGAGGATGATGAGTGGAAGGCCCACCAGCCATGGGTGGAAGTCGAAGTGGTCGAGGCGCCCGCCGGCCGCCGCCTCGACCAGGCCGACCACCAGCCAGAGCGCGGGATAGCCCAGCAGGCTGACCACGATCCAGATCCATCTCACCCTGACCCGCACCAGCGAACCAAACAGGCTGGCCAACCCGGCACGCCCATAACGCAAGCCAGTGATGACGATCGCCGACAGCGAGGGCGCGCACACTGCCAGGTAAAAGGCCGGCGCTCCCAGCTTCATGGGTCCGAAGACGCGGGTGACCGCGGCGGCGTTCCAGATGTACAGGCCCACGATCAGCCAGGTGATGGCGAAGGTGGCAGCGCAGTAGATGAGCAGGTCAACGATGAGCCTGCGACGCATGCTGTGGCTGGTTCCAGCGGGCATGCTCAGAACGTCCACTGGAAATCCACTCCATAGGTCCGCGGCGGCGAGGACGAAATGGCGTAGAGGATCGGCGCGACGGCGAATCCACCCAGCGTGTAGCGCTGGTCGGTGGCGTTGCGCGTCCACGCCGTGATTGACCAGCCAGAATAGCTCTCGTAGCCCACGCGCAGGTTTATTTCCGTGTGGCCGCGCTGCACAAACAGCGGGGTATTGGCGCTGTCGACATAGTTGGCGCCGCGATACGCGACCTCCGGTATCACGAACAGCGACCCCGACCCACCCGCGTTCCAACTGAGATCCAGGTTCAACGCGCCGGTCCATTTGGGCGCGCGCGGCAGGGCATTGCCCGACTTGTTGCCGAAGACTTCGTATTTCGCATCGACGTAGCCGAGGCTCGCGTTGACTATCGCGTTGTCTCCCAGGTGCAGCGCAGCCTGCGTCTCGGCACCGTAGCTGCGTGCCGAGGCCGCGTTGCTGATGTAAAAGCCCGCGCCGTTCTGGTTCGACTGCTGGATGTTCTTGTAGTCGAGGTAATAGATGTCACCGTCGAACTCGAGACGGTCATCGAGCAGCTTGGTCTTGTAGCCCGTCTCATAGCTGGTCAGCGTTTCCGGCTGGAACACCACCTGGTCGGGGTTGGAACTCGGTCCGGCGTTGAAACCGCCGGACTTGTGGCCCCGCGCGACGCGGGCGTAGATGTTCGCCTGGGGATTCAATGCGTAGGTGGCCGTCAGCGTAGGCGACCACTCGCCACCGCTGATGCTCTTGTGGAACGGCGCGACGGGACTGAAGCCGGGGATGGGCAGGGTCGCGGTCTGGACATAATCGACCGCCTTCGATTCGTTGGTGTAGCGCAGGCCCAGGTCCAGTTTGAACTTTTCGCTCATTACCCACTCGCCCGAGGCGTAGCCCGCGTAACTCTTGTCGGTACTGTAGGCGATGGCCTGGACCAAGTTGCTGTTGCCGGGTCCGAGGAAGCCGGGGCCCAGATCCAGAATGGTGTTCTGGAAATCGTGGCGATTGAAGAAGAACGTCCCCACCACCCAATTGAACGACTGGCCGCCAGGACTGGTCAGGCGGAATTCCTGGGTGAAGTGGCGATCGTCAAGGTCCAAACCCGTAGTGAGGATAGGCAAGGCGGTGAAGTCGCGGTCCGTCAGGAAATTCGAGGTGCGGTCGCGGTAAGCGGTGATGGATGTGAAGATCAAGTCGCCGAGTTGCTGGTCGGCCTGCAGGGAGTAACCCTTCACGTCGCTGTGGTCCCGGCAGGGGCCGTCCCATGCGGACACATCCGGATCGGTATTGCCGTCGTACAGCGCGCCGCCCACCACCTTGAACATGTTGTCGCAGGTATGGTCGCGCGACCTGTCGGCGCTGAACAATAACTGCAATGTGTCGGTGGGCTTGGCTAGGACGTGCAGTCGCGCGCTCTGGCCGTCCTCGTTGTTGCCGCTGTCGCCGGGCTTGGCAGTGTTCTTGAGGTAGCCGTCGCGCTTGCGGTCAACGACGCTGATGCGCGCCATCAGGCGGTCAGACACGATCGGGAGGTTCAGCGTAGCCCCGGCTTGGCGCAGGCCATAATTGCCAACCGTCGCATTCACGCTGCCGCCGAACACCGGTTCCGGTTTGCGCGTCACGATGTTGATGGCCCCGGCCACGGTATTGCGGCCGAACAAGGTGCCTTGCGGTCCGCGCAGCACCTGGATATTGCTCAGGTCGAAAAGCCGCTGGCTCATCGCGGCTTCGCTGCCTATGTAGACCCCATCGACATACAGGCCGATGCTTGTGTCGCTACCAGACCCGGTTGAAGTGAGCCCGCGGATACTGAATTCCCCGCCCTGGCCGTTACTGTCGTTGAACGACACACCGGGGAACGCGGTGCCGATGTCACGGAAGTTGTCATCGCCGTCCCTCTTGAGGCGTTCGCCGGTAAGCACGGAGATCGACATCGGCACGTTTTGTACCAATTCCTTGCGTTTGCGGGCGGTGACAACGACTTCTTCGAGCGCGGTGGCTTTGGCGCGATCACGGTTCCCGGTTTCGCTGGCCGGCGTGGTGCCTGCCGCGGCCTGCGCATCGGGTGTCGCGGGGGTATCCACCGACGTTGCCGTGGCCGTCGTTGCGTGAGCAGTGGTGGTGCCGTCCTCCGGCGCGGCCACGTGTGCGAAGGCCAGTGCGTTGAAACCCAGCACCCCCGCCACGGTTCCGGCCAGAAGCAGATAGCTGCCGTCTTTCTTCGTTGTCGCGCCAAGCCTTCGTATCAACATGACCAGACTCCCCACTGTTGAAGTTGATTGTGTTCTGTTGACGTTAGATCCTGTTATATTGATATTGAATTCATTTTCATATTTACATGAACTCTGCAAGTTGGCAAGCGCTTTTTACGCGCATCACTAACACACCGGACAGCGCATGCCGTAGCCCGGCAACCGGCCCCTCAGCGCAGTGGCGCGTGGGATCGCGACTGACCCCACTAAAGGAACGATGCAATGAGCGGTATCTGCGCGATCTGCCACTGGGGCCCGCCGGGAACGATGCTCCGCCCGGTTTCCACATGGCCCCGCCAACCGCTGCCAACCTCCCTGCCACCGCCCTTGCGTTTCCATGCCCTTCGCGCATTTCGCCGTATCGTCCCGACCTGTTGCCTTGCTGATACCCGGGTTGCGCGTCCTTGAAGCCTGACCTGACGCCAGCACGCAATCCTCCGCTCACGGATGCCGATGGACCCCAGCGACGACGGACAGGTCCGTCGACAGCGCTGCCGGCTTGTCGTTGAACGTGGAGAGCATTTTCGTTTCCCGCTACAGGTCGTTGACCCTCGGTATGGTCATCCTGGTGGCCCTGTTCGTGTTCGACACGCTGGCGGTGGCCACGGCCATGCCGACCGTGGTGCAGGCGCTGGATGGCCTGTCGCTGTATGCGATGGCATTTGCCGGCACGATGGCATCGTCCATTGTCGGCATGGTCGTGGCCGGTACCAAGGCCGATGCATCTGGTCCAAGGAAGTCGCTGCAATGGGGCATCGCCTGGTTCGTGGCCGGCCTGGTCGTGGCCGGGATGGCGCCGACAATGTGGGTGCTGCTGCTCGGTCGCATCGTCCAGGGCTTCGGCGGCGGCCTGATGTCCGTGGCGCTGTACGTGGTGGTCGGACGGGTTTATCCGGCAGCGATGCACGCGCGTATCTTTACCGCGTTCGCCGCTGCGTACGCATTGCCGGCGTTGATCGGCCCGGCAGTCAGTGGCCTGATCGTGCAGCACGCGGGCTGGCGCTGGGTGTTTCTGTCGGTGTCGGTCATAGCGGTCGGCGCAGCGGCGATGGTATTGCCGTCCCTGCACGGCATCGACCCAACGCCGTCGGGCGAAGTCGTTGATACCCGCAAACGCCTGCGGGTGGTCTGGGCGATCGGAGCCGCCGCTGGGGTGTTGCTGCTGCATGAGGCGGGCCATCGGCATGGTGCCGTGGCGGTATCGTTGCTGGCGGTAGCCATATCAGCACTGGTGGTTTGCGCGCGGCGGTTACTGCCAGCCGGTACCTTTTGCGTCGCTCGTGGTCTGCCCTCGGTGATCGCGCTGCGCGGCATCGCTTCGGCAGCGTTTTTCGGTACCGAGGTTTTTTTGCCGCTGATGCTGTCACGCGAACGAGGTTTGTCGCCGACTCTCGCCGGCATGGTGCTGACGCTCGGCGCGCTGGGCTGGTCGGGCGGTTCTTGGTATCGCGGGCGCATGTCACATCCGACACCGGTACGGGTGTTGCAGGTCGGCTCGGGCCTGATCGCCATGGGCGTGGTCAGCGTGGCGTCGGCAGCGTGGCCGGCAACATCGGTCGCTTTGGCCATGGGGGGCTGGATATTGGCGGGGTTGGGAATGGGGCTGGTCTTCCCGACTCTGTCGGTGCTGACCTTAGAGCTATCGCCACCGGAACTGCAGGGTACCAATTCCTCGGCGTTGCAATTGGGTGGATCACTATTCACGGCAACCGTATTGGCACTGGTTGGTGCGCTTTTTGCCGCGTTGCTGGGAACTTCACCGACCATCGCCTACCTAGCTGGTTTTGCCTTTACTGCAGCGTTGGCGACACTGGGCGCAATGTTGGCCACACGCGTGTTACCGATATGATCTTCACCAGCATATCGCTTCAACCTGTTTGAACCATTCCTTCCTGCGTCCTTTTTTAGCGCGCATGACTTTCTGCAAAATGTCACTGACTTTGGCCTTCCAGACGAAAGGCCTGGGGCTTTTGTTGTAAGCGGTGATGTAAACAGCAATGACCTTCTCCAGGTCGTCCACACTCTGGAAAACGCCAGCGCGAAGACGATCGACGGTGATGCTGCGGAAGAATCGCTCCACCATGCTCAGCCACACCTTCACGTTCGGGTGTCTGTGCGTGGCGTAGTTGTCGCAGATCAGATGCAGTGCTTTATCCTTGGACGTGCGCCGGTCAATCACGCGCAGGAAGTCGAGCCACTCATCGTTCCGGACCTGCGACTTGCAGTATCCGAGAAGCCGTGCTGGAGGGAGAACCTGCCGATCAGTGGCCCCAGATGCTTACCGCCACCGACTAAAAGCAACTGGCTGCCGATCCTGGACCGCCCCCGACAGTGTTGTTCAACTCAATTGCAGACGGTTTCAAGAAAGCCTGTCCCGACACGGTCAGCGTCGGCGATTGGGATATCCACCCATCAACGGGTCTCCTGCCGCGCGGACTTTCGTCGGATGCGGCACGGTAAGTGATGGAGGCAAACCCCACAGCGGAACGGCTCTGCGAAGCATCCCGGCGTGCCGGTGATCCTCGACGCCAAGCGCGGCGACATCGGTTCCACCGCGCAGCACTACGCCACCGAAGCATTCGAGCGCTATCGCGCCGACGCGGTGACCTTGAACCCCTATCTGGGCCGCGATTCGATCCAGCCGTTCCTCGATCGTGCCGACAAGGGCGTTATCCTGCTCTGCCGCACCTCCAACCCCGGCGGCGCGGATTTCCAGGCACTGGATTGCGGCGGCCAGCCGCTGTATCTGCGCGTGGCCGAGACGGTCGCCCGCGAGTGGAACGCCAACGGCAACTGCGCGCTGGTGACCGGCGCCACCTGGCCCGAGGAAATCCGCCAGGTACGT
>DATNBK010000099.1:0-2261 GCA_035571995.1 Rhodanobacter sp. | reverse complement strand
TCGTCGCGGGCCAGCACATGCCAGCAATCGACGTCGAGGCCGTCGCGCTCGCGCTGCTCGGGCACGCCCTGTTCCTGGATGAAGACCGTGTCGCGCAGGTCCAGCAGCGCGTTGCGCTGGTCCTCGCGTGACCAGTCGGCGATCTCGACGTGGAAGTTCTGCAGCTTCATCGACGCCGGCGCGACATGCGCAGCAGCAGGTGGCCGTCATTGACCAGGGTCAGCAGCAGGGCGCGCTCGGCCGCAAGCAACTTGCGATCCGGCATCAATTCCCGCCGCTCGCACAACTGCTGTGCCAGCGTCGGCGTGGTGGCGTGCGCGTGACCGTTGACATACAGCACGCATCCGCTCTTGCCGCGACTCCAGGCCAGACGCGACCAGGGATGGCGCAGCAGCTGGGCGCCGGCGGCCAGTTTTGCGGCCAGCGTGTCCGCGGCCAGCGGCTTGTCCAGCGGCGCCGGCACCTGGGCGCTGCGGTAGCGCGTGATGAAACGGCCGAACCAATCGTTCAGCAGCTCGTCCCGCAGCGCCCCGGCAAAAGGCAGCGTTTGCTTCAGGCGATCGAGCACGCCGTGGTCGATCTCGCCACTGAGCCGTGCTGGCTTGAGGTCGGGATCGGCGTAGCGCAACTCCTCCGGCAACTGCTCGGCGATGTAATCGGCCAGGTCGCCGGTCAGCTCGGCCTGCGAGGGCGCGCGCATGCCGATCGAGAACGTCATGCACGGGCCGCCGAAGGCCACGCCGTCGTGCGGCACGCCCGGCGGCAGGTACAGCATGTCGCCCGGGTCGAGCAGCCATTCGTGGGTGGGCTCGAATTGCACCAGCTGTTTCAGTTCGACGTCCGGGCGGCACGCCTTCGGCGCCAGCGGATCGTCGCTGATCGCCCAGTGGCGCTGGCCCAGGCCCTGCAGCAGGAACACGTCGTACTGGTCGACATGCGCGCCGACGCCGCCACCGGGCTCGGCGTAGGAGACCATCACGTCGTCGATGCGCCAGCTCGGCAGGAAGCTGAAATGCCGCAGCAGGTCGGCCACGTCGGCATCCCACTTGTCCACGTCCTGCACCAGCAGGGTCCAGTTGCTGTCGGGCGTGCGCGCGAAGTCGGTCTCGCTCAACGGGCCGGAGTTGACCTGCCAGCGCTCGCGTTTGTCGTCGTGCACGATCAGGCGCGCCAGCGCTGCCGGTTCGCAGGCCAGCCCGGCCAGGTCGTCCGGCTGCAGCGGTGGCTGGAAATCGGCGAAGGCGTTGCGGATCAGCAGCGGTCGTTTCTGCCAGTAGTCGCGCAGGAACCGGGCCGGGCTCATGCCCAGCGGGCGGCTGGCGCTGCCGCGCACTTCGATCGGATAAGGCAGGATGGATTTCATCCGCCTATTCTAGGAGCCTGTCGGACTTTGGCCAGCCGGACTGCAAAACCGGTCATGCGGTTCATATTTCCGCCGATTCTTGGCCCATGGAACCACCATGGGCCGGCGAACCGTCGAAAATCTGCCCTCGCACAGCCGGCTTTTCGTTTCGACCGGCCAAAGCCCGACAGGCTCCTGGTTGTGGCCTCAGCCGAGCAGGCGAACCGTGTTGTTGAGTCCCAGCACCAGCACGGCGGCACCGGCCAGTGCGGTAGCCACGCGTGCCGGCACCCAGCGCACGAACAGGGCGCCGAACGGAGCGGCCAGCGCGCCGCCGATGATCAGGCCCAGTACCGCCGAAGCGTGGCTGAGGCCCACCGTGAGCAGGAAGCTCGCGCTGGCGGCGATGCTCACCACGCATTTGGCCAGGTGCACGCTGCCGATCACCGCGCGTGGCGGCAGGCCGCGCGCCAGCAAAGTGGTGACGGTGATCGCGCTCCAGCCGCCGCCACCGATCGCGTCGAGGAAACCGGCTGCCAGGCCGGTTGGGCCGGTGCCGCGGGGCACGTCGGTGCGCAGGCCGGCCGGGCGTGCACTCCTCAGCAACAGGAATGCCCCCATGCCGAGCAGGTACGGTGCCAGCAGCGCGCGCATCCAGGCCGGGGGAACATGGATGGCCACCAGCACCCCGAGCAGGGCGCCCAGCACGCCGGGGATCACCAGCGCCAGGAACAGTCCGCGGCGCACGTTGCCGGCCCACAGATGGCTGAGGCCGGACGCGCCGCAGGTGAAGGTTTCCGCATAGTGCACGCTGGCACTGGCGGCCACCGGCGGCATGCCCAGCGCCAGCAGCAAGCCGGACGAGGTCACGCCGAACGCCATGCCCAGTGCGCCGTCGACGAGCTGGGCGAGGGCGCCG
>DATNBK010000098.1:0-2730 GCA_035571995.1 Rhodanobacter sp. | reverse complement strand
TTGAAGGCGCTGCACAGCGGGCTGGGTTCCGGCGCCATCATCGTGCTCGACGACAGCGTGTGCACGGTCAAATTCACCTGCCGCATCTCGCGCTTCTACCACAAGGAATCCTGTGGCCAGTGCACGCCGTGCCGCGAGGGTACCGGCTGGATGCACAACGTGCTCGAGCGCATCGTCGCCGGCGGCGGGGTGATGGATGACCTGCACCGCCTGAAGGCGGTCGCCGGACAGATCGAGGGCCACACCATCTGCGCCTTTGGCGAAGCCGCGGCCTGGCCGGTACAGGGGTTCCTGCGCCAGTTCTGGCCTGAGTTCGAGTACTACATCAAGAACGGGCGCTCGATGGCCGACGACCACATGGCCGGCATCAACCGTGGAGTGGTGGCATGAGCGCGCAACCCACGGCGGTCCCGTCGGATCTGGTGCATATCGAGGTCGACGGCAAGCCGACCGCGATCCACAAGGGCGCCATGATCATCGAGGCGGCCGATGCGATCGGCATCTATATCCCGCGCTTCTGCTACCACCGCAAGCTCACCGTCGCCGCGAACTGCCGCATGTGCATGGTCGAGGTGGAGATGGGTGGCAAGCCCGTGATGAAGGGCTTGCCCGCCTGCGCCACGCCAGTCAGCGAAGGCATGAAGGTGCAGACCCGCTCCAAGCTGGCGCTGCAGTACCAGCGTGACGTGATGGAGTTCCTGCTGATCAACCACCCGCTGGATTGCCCGGTGTGCGACCAGGGTGGGGAATGCGAGCTGCAGGACATTGCCCTGGGCTTCGGGCGCAGCGTGTCGCGCTTCACCGAGGGCAAGCGCGCGGTCCCCGACGAGAACATCGGGCCGCTGATCGCCACCAAGATGACGCGCTGCATCCATTGCACGCGCTGCATCCGCTTCGAACGCGAAATTGCCGGCGGCCACGACTTTGGCGCCATGAGCCGCAACGACGACATGCAGGTCGGCACTTACATCGGCAAGGCGATGGAGACCGAGTTGTCGGGCAACATCATTGATGTCTGCCCGGTCGGCGCGCTGACCGACAAGGTGTTCCAGTTCAAGGCACGGCCCTGGGAGCTCATTGCCAAGCCGTCCATCGGCTACCACGACGCGCTGGGTCCGAACGTCTGGCTGCACACCAAGCGCGGCAAGGTGCTGCGCGTGGTGCCACGCGAAAACGAGGCAATCAACGAGTGCTGGCTGGCCGATCGCGACCGCTACAGCCACCAGGGCCTGGAGGCAGCCGACCGCCTCGGCGTCCCGGAGGTCAAACGCGACGGCACCTGGCATCAAGTCAGTTGGGAAGAGGCACTGGCCGCGGCGGCCGCGGCATTGCGGGCGCAGGCTGGCGACGAGCTGGGGATCCTCGTGCACCCGGCCACCTCGAACGAGGAGGGCGACCTGCTGCGGCGGCTGGCACGGGCCCTCGGTACGGGCCATCTCGACCATCGCCTGCGGCAATTGGATTTCTCCGACCACGCCGTGGCGCGGCCGTTCGAGATCTCGGTGCCGGCGACCGAACACGTGGGTGCGGCGCTGCTGATCGGCTCGAACCTGCGCCACGAGATGCCGCTCTTCAATCACCGCATCCACCAGGCCAGCAAGCGCGGGGCCCGCATCTATGCGGTCAACCCCGTGCATTTCGATTTCAACTACACGCTGGCGGGGGAGGAGGTCGTGGCGCCTTCGGCCATGCAGGGCGCCCTGCTGTCCCTGGCGCGCGCGGCTGTTGCGGCGGGCGCGACCGCCCCGGCGGCCTGGGAGGCAGCGATTGCCGCAGCCAGCATGGAAGAGGGCGATGGCGAGACGATCGCCGCGCTGAAGCAGGCCGCGGCCAGCGATGGCGGCGCCGTGGTGGTGTTTGGCGAAGTGGCCGTGACCCATCCGCATGCGGCAGCCCTGCGGGCCTTGGCCAAGTTCATCTGCAGCGCGACCGGAGCGCGCTACGACGAGTTGCCGGTCGGTGCCAACGCCATTGGCCTGGCGCGAGTGGGGGTGGTTCCCGGCGCCGGTGGACTGGATGCGCAGGCCATGCTGGCTCGGCCACGCAGTGCCTACCTGCTGTGTGGCGTGGAGCCGCCGGACGATTGCGCCGATGGTGCCGCGGCGCTGGCTGCGCTGCGTGGCGCGCAACACGTCGTGGCATGCAGCGCCTTTGCCGGCGAGGCCCTGCGCGAAGTGGCCACCGTGTTGTTGCCGATCGCGCTGCTGCCGGAAATGGACGGCACCCTGGTCAATGTCGATGGCCTGCAGCAGGCGGTCGCTGCCGGCGCCAAGCCACCGGCCGAGGCGCGGCCTGGCTGGAAGGTGTTGCGGGCCCTGGCCGACGCGCTCGCGCTCGATGGCTTCGATTTCGACGACCTGGCTGGTTTGCGGGCGGGGCTCCAGGAGCAAGCGGGGCCGATCGAGGTGGCTGGCGGCCCGATCGGTGCGGCGGTTCCTGGTCCTGGCGACGGGGCGCTCGAGCGCTTTGCCGACTGGCCGATCTACCGTGGCGACGCCGTGCTGCGGCGTTCCACTGCGCTCAACGCGCATCCGCTCAACCGCCCGTCGGCCGCCAGGGTCAACGCGCAGGTGGCTGGCCGGCTCGGCTTGGTGGAAGGCTGCCAAGTGGAGGTTGCCGGGGTCATACTGCCTTGCGTGGTCGACGACAGCGTCGCCGATGGGACGGTCTGGATCGAGGCGGCAAACCCGCTGACTGCCATGTTGCCGCCGTACGGCGCGGCACTCACCC
>DATNBK010000097.1:0-9381 GCA_035571995.1 Rhodanobacter sp. | reverse complement strand
CGGTCGCCGCGCTTGCGGGCGGCTGGGTGGGGTTGTAGCCGGCATAGCTCCCCGGCGGCTGCCCCTGCGGGCCAGGGCGGTTTGCCGCGCCGCCGCCAAAGGCCGAGAAATACATGAATTGTCCAAGTGTCCCCTGGAAGAACATGGCGGCCATGGGCGGCACCGAGATGATCAACACCGTCAGCAGCAGGCCGACGCCGCCTTGTTGCATGGCCTGGGTGGAGTAGCCCTCGGCACCGAGCCCGGTGGCGGAATTGATGATGTGCGCGCTCCACAGCGCGGCGGCCACGCGCAACGACAACTGCAGTACCAGTGCGCTGACGAAGGCCAGCGCGGCCATTGAAAAAATGGTGCCCAGGCCGTACAGCAGCCAGCGCTGGAACAGTGATCGGGTTTGCTCGAAGATCAGGCACAGGATGAAGAGCGGCCCGAATCCGATGAACAGGGCGAGGGCGAACTTGTACAAAAGCAGCATCGCCGCCGCTGCCATGGGCGGACTGGCGGTGCCCAGCCCGGCCATCAGCAGCGCGTGGCTTTTCCGGGCGATGGTCTCGGCATCGCCTGGCGCGGTCTGCACGGTATCGATTGCCGCAAGCGCCAGCTGGGACCAGGCCAGGTTGTCGTCGATGGTTTGCGCGGCGGTGCTGCTGTCGCCGGTGAACATCTGGTTGATGCCGGTGCTGAGTTCGGTGCTGAACAGGCTGAGCAGGTTGGTGCCGAAGATGCTCATGGTGGTGGCCACGCTGACGATGATTGCCACCCGGGTCATGCCCAGCACCAGGGCCATCATCGATTCGCGCGATTGGCCGGTGATCATGCGGTAGCCCTGGATCAGGATCCACAGCGTCACAAACAGCAGCGCCACGGCGCTGGCCCAGGTCATGAACGTCGCCATCAGGTCCATGCCAAACGTGTCGATGCGATCACTCAGCCAGTTGTAGATCAGCACGAAGTAGACGAAGCCCATCGCCGTTCCTCCCGGTTGCCGTGGCGGCGGATCACCTTGGCGTGGATTGCCGCGCCGGTCAGTTGAACGCGGCGGCGAAAGCCGCGGCCTGGACGACGTTGCCGAGGACGGTGTTGCTGCCCTTGAGCGCCAGGTGGCTGAGGATCGCCTGCTGGTTTTGCAGCGTCGCGATGATGGCGTCGTCGGCCTGCATCTGCGCCTGCCAGTCGCCCATCTCGGTGTCGAGGGCGCTGGCGTACTTCTGCACCTGGGTCGACACGCGCCCGGTATCGGCCAGCGTGCGGATGGCGCTGGCGATGTCCTCCATCTGCTGGAACTGGCCGGCGTAGCCGTGCAGCCGGTCGAGCAGGTCGACGGTGCGGTTGTATTTGTCGATCTGCACGCTGACGATCTGCGCGCACAGTGCCTGCTGGGTCTGGCTGATGGACTGGGTGAGCAGCGAGGACATGTTGTTCATGAGGCTGCTGGCCAAGCTGGCTGGACTCGCCGCGCCGGCACACCTGGCCTGGATCAGCGCGGCGGTATCCGTGACCGGTTGCAACTGGTTGGGCGCGAGCGACAGGCCATTGCTCAGGCTGCCCACGCTGGACAACAACTGCTGGTATTGCTGCAGCTGGGTGGCGTATTGCTGGACTTGCTTGGCGTACTGCTCGACGGTCTTGGCCAATTGCGTGGCGAAGCCTTGTTCATTGGAGGCGATGCTGGCGGGATCGGCGACGAGCACTTGGGCGCGGGTGGTACCAACGGCTGCGATGCTGGCGGCCAGCCCCAGCACAAGCAGGCAGCGAGGCATGGATCGAGTGCAGCTTGTTGCCGTGGGGGTGTCGGAATACATGGCTCCTCCGGGTCAGTGGCTGGCAGCGTGCACTGTGCGCGCGGTCGGCGTTCTGCTTGGGTCGGACGCTGTGGACGGCTGCTTGCCGCTGCCCTTGCGACTGGCGTAGAACCGAGGCAGCCATTGCGCGGGCTGCAACTCGTCGATTGCCACGCCGCTGGCGTCGGCGCATGCGGCCAGCACCTCGTGCAGGATCGCGATGTTGTCCGTGGACGCGGCAATCACGGCCAAGGCGTCATCCAGGCCGCGCAGGTTCAACTGGCACAGAGCGCTGGCGTGGCCCTGCTTGACCAGGAAGCAGCGCGAGCGCTCATCCAGACTGGCGACGACTTCGTACTCGGCCTCCGTCAACTTCAGTCCGTCGACGTAGTGCGCCCGGCTGGCGTTGGGGTTTGGCAGCAGGATCATGGTGGCCGTCTGCTCGATAAGCGCCGCGGCAATATCGCTGGCGAGCGCATCCTCGGGACTCTGGGTGGCGAAGATGCCCAGGCCGTTCTGCTTCCGTATGGTCTTCTGCTTGTTCTTGGCAAACTCCTTGAGGCCGCCGCCACCATCGAGGATCTTCCAGAACTCGTCCATCACGTAGATCAATCGGCGCCCGTCAATCAACCCCTCCAGCCGATGCAGCAGGTAGTGCATGACCGGCACCCGCACATCGGGGTTGTCGACCAGCTCGGTGTAGTCGAAGCCGATGATTGGCGTCTTTTCCAGATCGATGCTGTCGACCGGGTTGTCGAACACCCAGCCCAGCGCATTGCCCGCGATCCACTTGCGCATGCGGATGAACAGCCCGTCGTCGCCCATGTTCGGCAGGCTCTTCTGGAAGTTGGCCATGGAGCGCAAGGGCGCGGGCGTATCAAGGATGTTGCCGACGGCGCGGAAGATGTCCTCCTCCTCGCGTGCGTTGTAGCGGTCCTTGCCAGCCAGCAGCTTGATCAGCTCGACGAGGAACTGGACGTCGGCCTCGTCGCCCCGGCACTGGAACGGGTTGAAGCCGGTGGGCTTCCCGTTTTCCAGGGCGAGGTAGTTGCCGCCGCAGGCACGCACGAAAATCTCGGCGCCGCGGTCCTTGTCGAAGATGAAGATAGTGGGCACCGGATCGAATTTTTGCGCCTGGCTGAGCAGGAAGTTGATCAACGCCGTCTTGCCGGTGCCGGACTTGCCAATGACCATCGTGTTGGCGAGCGCTTTCTCGCCCAGGGAGTTTTCCGCCGGATGGGTGGCGTGGAAATTGAAGTGATACGCCTGGCCATTGGTGGTCTGCAGCGTGGTCACGCACGCACCCCAGGGGTTGCCCTGTTGCTTGCCGGTGGCGAAATTGTGCAGCGGCGACAGGCCGAGGAAGTTCAGCGAACTCAGGTTCGCCAGCCGCGTGCGGTACGTCCAGTTGCCGGGGAACTGGGCATAGAACGCGGCGGTGACGGCGAGGTCTTCCTTGACAGAGACGAAGCCGGCATTGGACAGCTCGGCGCGGGCGCTGGCGATGTGTCGCGACAGGGCTTCCTGGCTGGACGCATGGACGGCCATGGAAAAGTGGTATTCGCCGAGCACGAACTCGCCCGAGGCGAGGTGGTCCATGGCCTGGTCGAGCTCGGCGATCTGGCTGAACGCCTTGTCCCCGGAAGAGATCATCATGCCCTTGGTGCGCTCCAGCGCCTTGAGCGCATCCTGTCGCCCCATTGGGCTGAAGGAATGCGTGATGACATATTCGAAATCGAGGTACTTGAGCCCGTTGAGGATGCCGGGGTACGTGCCGTCGGTGTATTCCTTGATGTTGAGGATGGCGCCAAAGTGGTTGCGGCCATCGGGACTGGTGATGACGTAATCGCCGGTGCTGGCTGAAAACCGCTGGCGGCTCACCGGCAGGTACGCATGGACCGGTGCGGCGAGTACCGGCACCGGTTCCTCGATGCGGTTGAGCAGGTAGCCGAACAGCTCCAGCGACTCGGAGAACACCACGCCAGTGGCGGTCTCGTACATGCCGAGCCGCCGGGGTGCGTAATCCGTGAGCACGGCGTCGACATTGCCGGCCAATTCGAGAATGGTGGACACCGCGTCGCGTTGCTCGGCTTCCAGTCGGGCGAGGTCGCGCGATTTTTCCATGAAGCGCCTGCCGCCCGTGGGGCGGTAGAGCATCGTGAGGTACAGCTCGTTTTGCATCAGCTTCCGCGCACCCAACTGCCGGTGATAGGCGTCCGAGAGCCCCTGGTTGAAGCCCTGGGCGAACCGGCTGCGATCTACGAGCCGGCGCGGGCGGCGTACGTCGTGCACCCAGAACGCGACGTTGACGAAATCCGGGGCGCGCAGCGCCTGCAGCATGCGATTGAACGTACGGTGGCGATGTTCGAGATCCCATTCCTCGCGGCCCACGAACGGCAAGCCCCCCAGTTGCCAGGTCAACATGAAATCGCCGCCCGTGGTCTTGAGCACGGTTGGCGACACGTGCGTGGAGATCGGGATGAAGGTGCTGATGGGCGTATCGGGACGGTAATCGGTGCTTGGCATGGCTGGTTCCTGGGGGCTGCCTGGGTGGCCTGGCGCTCCCGGTGGGATCAGGGGTTCGCCGCGGGTCGATCGCGGTAGGTATTGGCGCTGTATGTCCACAAGCCGTCATGGCTGCGCACGTTTCGGGTGCGCAGCCGGAATTGCCAGTGCAGGCCCAACAGACGAAAGATCAGCTCGTCGCGGCGAGCCATGTGCCGCATCAGCAGCACGGCCGGCGGGATGAGCAGCAGGAAGAACAGGTTGAAGTACATCGCCAGCAACAGGCAGCCACCGGCGGCCAGGAAAAACGGCACGTAGGGCACGCCCATGAACATGGCGGGCCGGGTGCAGCCCCGGAAGAGCGCGCTGCTATGCATGGAAATCGAGCAGCTGGTTGACCACGCTGGCCGTGCAAGCAGCCGCACCGGCCGCCGAGGTGCTGCCGGACAGGAACATCTTGGCGATCTGGCCTGCCGCCCCGATCAGGATGGCGCCAATCAGCACGGGCGCGACATCGCCGATGCGCTTGTGTGCATAGGCAATCTGATAGCCCGCAAAGACCACCGCAATGGTGACCACGACGATGGAGATGGCGTTCAGGATCTTGTTGATGTTGCCGGCGAAGGTGCAGGCGGTATTGATGGTGTCGGTGGCGTCCTGGCCCAGTGCCAATTCCGGCAGCAGCAAGGTGGTGAGCACGGCGAGGTAGAGGAAAGCCGCCCAGCGCGCGCGCGGGCTGCGGATGAGGATTTCGACGAACGGATGGCTGGGAGTCATGGTGGGCTTCCTTGGGTGGGGGCTGTCTGGCTCTGTCAGGCTCGTGGTTGCTGCAAAGTCGGGGCGCCGGCGGCGGCGAGCGGGCGCGTACACCTCCTTGCGGCGAAACCCGCCGCATGTGGCCGGCAGCAGGCATGTCAGAAGACGAAGGCGGCATCGCGATGCTCCGTAGGCGAATCGGACCGACCGGTGCCAGTCGTGGCGTGCACAGGCGGCGGTGAGCCACGATGGGCAGGTGCCGGTGCAGGGTCGCGTGGGCCACGGACTTGCGGCACGAAGACGCCCGAAGCTGCCTGGTCGAGACTTGGGCTGGCCGGGTCGATCGGCCAGCCAGCACGCACGTTTTCGTTGGCCGCAGTGCGCGGGTCCACGGTGGGTGATGATTCGTGCTCCAGCGGCCTGCTGGCAGTTGCGGCGGGCGCGCCGGCGTGATCCGAGGTGTTGGCCTGGTCGAGCGGTGCGCTGCGGATGGCCAGACGCCAGGCGCGATCTCCCGGCGTCGGCTGGCGGGTGCGGGTGGTGGGTGCTGTTGGTACGAGGTTGCGCATGGCCGGTGACGACGTGGTGCTGATGGCGCCGGTGCCGTGCGGCATGGCGGCGTAGATCTTCTGCACATAGCCGTCCCGAAAACCCGTGACCGGATTGCCCGAGTAGTAGCAGCTGAACGCCTTGCCCCAGTCCCGGCCGTAGCGCGCGTAACAGTGGGCGAGGATGCGCGCGCCGGCCGCCACGTTCGCGCATGGCGTGAACGCCTGCCGGTACGAATCCAGGCCATAGGGCTGCAGGTTGGCCCGGTGCACCTGCGCCACGCCCAGCGAGTAGTCATGGTTGCCGGCATCGAGCATTTGCACGGTCGCCAGCGCTTCGTCGAGGTCACGTGGCTGGCGCAGCAGTAGCCCGCCGACCACGCCGATGGCGTACGGGTTGCCATGCGATTCCACCTGCACGATGTGCTGCATGACCTGGGCGGGGACCGCCAGGTCCGGGCAGGCCATCAGTTCCAGTCCGGTGAACATGCGCCGCCCCTCCCTTCCGCCTGCCCGGATCCGGTCCGTTGCTGCCCGCCCAGGCTGCGGCCCGGCTCGAACTCGATGCCGCTGATGCGCCGGCGGCCCTCGTGTGACCGGATGTGCACGACGATGTCGATGGTCATCATCAGCAGGCGCTTGATGGTGGGGAATTCGAGCCCCGCGCCTTCGGCCGAGGCCTTCACCATCAGCGCCAATTGGTCCCAGGTCTGGTCCGTGCTGCCGGCGTGGCAACTGGTGATCGAGCCGGGATGGCCAGAAGCGCAATTGCGGATGAAGTAGAACGCCTCGTCGCCGCGCAACTCGGCGAGGATGATGCGGTCCGGGCGCATGCGCAGGCAGGCTTCCATGCAGGTCTTGGCGGTGATCCGCGCCGAGCTCTGTCCGCCCTTGGAATACAGCAGGTGCACGACATTGGGCTGGGCAATGAACAGCTCGCGCGCGTCCTCGATGGTGACCAGCCGCTCGCTGGGCGGGATGTGGTGCACCAGCGATTTCATGAACGTGGTCTTGCCGGAGCCGGTCGCGCCGGAGACGACGATGTTCTTCTTGTCGCGCACGGCCTGGCGGAAGAAGTCCGCGTAACGGCCTTCGGCGCGCAGTGCCAACAAATGCCGGTCCGCCGCGCCGAGCCCCGGCTCCGCCTCCCCGATTTCGTCGAAGAAGCCGTCCTCCCGGTATTGGTCCAGCGACTTGGTTTGCCTGGATGGCAGGCGGATGGTGATGGATACGTGCTGCGCCTCGCAGGCTGGCGGTATCACGAACTGGGCGCGCTCGCCGGTGGGGAAGGTCAGCGAGACCAGCGGCTCGCTGTCGGTGATGCGTTGCCCGGTATTGCTCTCGTTGACCACGGCGGTGCAAAACTGCCGGGCCCGTTCGAACGTGAGCTCGGGCACCTCTACCCGTCGCCAGGCGCCGCGGCTTTCCAGGTACAGCTCGCCGGGGCGGTTGATGCAGATCTCCGAGACCTCCAGCGAGGCCATGAAGTCACGCACCCCCAGCACTTCGTACTGGTAGGCGAGAAACTCGTTGGATCGCGGTGCGAGCAGGTGCTGCATGGGGCATCCGGCTGGGCGGGGTTCAAAGGCGGGCGACGACGGCGCTGAAGTCCACGTCCCTGGCGACGTAGACGTAGACCACGGTGCCCTGGTTGATGGTGACGGTGGGCGGGCGGTTGGCCGCCTCCCGCACCGCCTGGTTGGCGAGGTTCTGGACGGTCTGCGCGGTATTGCTCTGGAACGGCTCCTGGGTCACCACGCCGTTGCTGATCGTGGTGCTGCGCGGCCCGTGTTCTGCCGCCTCGTACTTGAACGCGTCGCTGAGCATGCTGATGAGCAGTGCCGAGCCGATGCGGCTGCGCCAGTGCGCGTCGTACTCGCCAGGCAGGCCGGCACCGCCGAGGTTGTCGATGCCGGGGCTGGCCATGTTCACGTCGACGCCAGTCGGCGTGATGATGCGGTCCCAGACCACGGCCACGCGTTGGCCAACCGGGTTGCGGGCGTAAGTGCCGAGGATCTTGGAACCCTTCGGCAGCAACAGGCGTTGGCCGTTGAGCGAGTACACGCGCTCGGTCACCAGGCACGAGGCGAAGCCCGGGATGTCCGAGACGATGCGGGTTTCCAACACGCAACGGATATAGGTGCCGCGCTGCATCAGCGCGTCGCGGTGTGCCAGGTCGAGCGCACTGGTGGCGCGCGACGGCAGGCCGGCCGGCAGTGGCGGCGGACCCGGCAGGTCGGTGGCAAGCGTGCCGCTGGCCGGCATCGCTGACGGGGTGTCGCTGCGCACCGCGATGCGGTGTTGCGCCGCGGTGGGTGCTCGCGTGGCCATGACGCCGGGCAGGCCGGCCTGGTCGGGGTGGGCTGGCAGCGGCGGCAGCGGCGGCGGGGTGGCCATCAGCGGGATGGCCTGCGCAGCCCGGGTCGGCAGGATCGGCGGCGCACGTGGCAGCGCCAGTAGGCCGGGAGCGTCGGCCACGGTGACCTTTTCCTCGCGGGCCTGGGTCGGTGCGGAGCGATGGCCCGCACCGCTCAGCAGCCAGTAGGCGACCAGGAGCAGCAACACGCAGACGGCCGCGAGCAGTACCAGCGCGCGCTGGTTGAGGCGCCGCAGCTCGCGCGCCTTGAGCCGTGGCACCGCCTCGTCGAGCTCCGGCGCGACCGCTGGTCCGTAGGGACTGGCGTACGCGTTGTCGACCAGGACATCCGCTTGGCCGGTGGCCGTCGCGGAGTCGGGGCCGCGTTCGGCGGAATTGTCGCCGCCCGCTGGCTGGCGCACCGGGCCGCTCATTCGGGAATATTCCTGCGCACGCCCACGACGTCGTTGCCGTGGCGCATGACCAGGTAGCGATAGGTGCCGTGGACCACGATGGTGTTGCCCTCGACCGTGGTGTTGACCAGGGAGTCCTCGCCGTCTTCGGTTTCGCGCATGAACACTGCCGGGAAATCGCCGCTGGGGAATTTCTGCAGGTTGGCCAGCTCGATGTAAGTGAAGCGGCCGTCGTCGTAGACATGCACCGGCAGCAGCCACGGCGCCACCTTGTTGCGGCTGGCATAGTCGTAGTCGAAGTTGTATTGCCGGCTGGGAAGCAGGGCCGTGCTCAAGCCGGTCGCTTGTACGTCGCTGGCAGCGGAACTGGCGAAACGACTACCCGGCGGATAGCGGAATGTGACCTTGTATTCCACGCCGTAGCGGCGGGCTTCGGCCAGTGTCTTCCAGTCGGTGGCAACGACCTGCAGTTCAAATAAGTAGGCATGGGTCGCCGTGCGTATGCTCATGTTGGTGTCGACCTCGACGTTCCGCGGCCGCAGGTAGAACACGTTGTCGCGCCGGCGCAGGTCCCAGCCGGAACTGAGTCCCGTGCCGTAGTCCAGAACCTGTTCGTCCGGGCTGAGCTCGATCTGGGTGGTGATGCCGAGCGCGGTGCGGATTGGATAGACCTGGTCGGGCTGGTATTGGTATTGCTGCACCACTTGCGCCTGCAGCGTCAGGCACAGGCCCATGGTCGCGGCACCCAACACGCAAAGCACCAAGCTGTGGCTGGGCAGCGTCATGGACGGGAATTCCCGGGCACCAAGCGCGGACCCGCGGTGGCCGGTGCGCGCGTGGTTTCCGCTGCGGCGCCAGGTTCCGCTTGCGCCGGGGTGGGGTTGAGCCGTCCCGAGCCCGGTAAGCTGTCTTTGGCTGCACCCGCGATCGCGGCGGCTGGCATCGATGGGGCCAGTGCCGTGATCTCGGGTGGCGGCGCCGAGGCATAGTCGTTGTCGACTCGGTAGTCGGTGACCCAGAAG
>DATNBK010000096.1:0-2773 GCA_035571995.1 Rhodanobacter sp. | reverse complement strand
TCATTGCAGCAACCGGTTGACGTCTTCCAGGTCGTGGAGGTCCACCGTGCCCGCAGCCTGCTTGAGCAGCAGCTTGTTGAGCACGAACTGGTGGCGCACCACGGTGTATTCGCTCTGCACGTTGGCCAGTGTGCCGATGGCCACCACCACGTTGGTGAGACTTTGCGTGCCGATCTCGTAGCCGGCGCGCATCGAGGCCACGGCCTTGCGCGCAGCGTCCACCGAAGTGCGCGCGACCTGGACCTGCTCGATGCCGTCGACCACGAGGTTGTAGTAATTGCTGGCGTCGCGCGCTGCCTGCCGGCGGCGGCTTTCCAGTACGCCCTCGTCCTCGTCGCGTTGCGCCAATGCCTGGCGTACCTGCGAGCGCGTCAAGCCGCCGCTGAAGATCGGCACGTTCAAGGTCAAGCCGACCGTGGTCACCCCGGGGCCATAGGCGGCAGCACCCGGCACCGCGCTGGACCACACGCCGAACTTGCCGTATTGCAGCCTGGCGTCGAGCGTGGGCAGGTGCCCGGCGCGCGCCGCCGCGACGCGATGCCGGTCCGCATTCACCGTGTAGTCGGCAGCCAACACCGTCGGATTGCTGTGCATGGCGGCGTCGACCCAGGCCTTGGCATCGGCAGGCTGCGGCGCGCTCAGCGGCAGGTCTTCGCGCAGCTTCTTCAATTCCCCGGTGGGCGCGCCGGTGATCTGCTCCAGCGCGCGTCGCGCATCCTTCAGTTGCGCCTCCGCGCTGATGCGCTGCGACTTGATGTAGAGGTAATACGCCTGGGACTGGCTGACGTCCGAGGCCATGGCCAGGCCATTGTGGAAACGCACGCTGGACTGGTCGAACTCCTGCTTGTACGCATCCTCGTAGGACTGGAACACGCCCAGCTCGTCTTCGGCGACCAGCACGTTGAAATACGCCGAGGCGACGCGTATGCACAATTGCTGCGCGGCGGCACGATAGACCTGCTCGCCGGCATCCCGGCTCGCATGCGCGGCACGCAGTTGCGCGATCGCCGCCACGTCGAGCAGCGGCTGGCTGAGGCTGCCGCTGAGGTCGCGCTCGCGCGTACGCCCCGCGCCAGTGGAAACGATGTTGCCGTTGGAGCTTGTGATCGACCCGCTGCCGCCGTGGATCTGATCCATGCCCAGCCCGAGCGACAATTGCGGCAGCAGGGCTGAACGCGCCTGCGGAACGTTTTCCGCGGTGACGCGCTGCGCCGCGCTCGCCGAGCTCAACACCGGATCGTTGGCCACCGCCAGGCGATAAGCGTCGACGAGATCCCCCGCGCGACCGGCCGCCGGCAGCAGGACCAGACCAAGCAGCAATGGTGGCCAGAGTACGCGCATGACTTGCTCAGCCGGCCTGCGTCTGTTCGCGGGCCCGCCCATCCGTGTGGAAGCGGGGCTCTTCGGCCAGATCGACCACCTGGCCATCGATGATGTGCACATTGCGCTGGGCACGCGCGGCAAGTTCCTGGTCGTGCGTCACCATGACGATGGTGGCGCCATCGCGGTGGATGTTCTCCAGCAGCTCCAGGACGCCACGCGCCATTTGCGTGTCCAGGTTGCCGGTGGGCTCGTCGGCGAGCAGCAGGCGCGGGCTGCCGGCCAGCGCGCGCGCGATTGCCACGCGCTGCTGCTGGCCGCCGGACAGTTCGGCTGGATAGTGCTTGAAGCGCGAGGCCAGGCCCACGCGCTCGAGCGCGTCCATGATGCGCTGCTTGCGCTCGGCCCCCTTCATGCCGCGATAACGCAGCGGCACTTCGATGTTGTCGAAGACGTTGAGGTCGGGAATCAGGTTGAAGGCCTGGAAGATGAAGCCGATCTTCTCGTTGCGGATCTTCGAGCGGGCGTTGTCGTTGAGGTTGCTGACCTCGATGCCGTCGAGGTGGTATTCGCCGCCGCTGAAGCTCTCCAACAGGCCGGCGATGGTCAGGAACGTGGTCTTGCCGGAGCCGGACGGCCCGGTGACGGCGACGAATTCCCCTTCCTTCACGTCGATGTTGAAATCGCGCAAGGCATAGGTTTCCACCACTTCGGTGCGGTAGACCTTGGACAGGTGGGTCATTTTCAACATGTTTGTCGTCCCTTGGTGGTGGTTGTAAATCCGAGGATTGAGTGGAGAGGGGTGAGGGGCGAGAGAAAGCCGGAGGGTAGGGCTGAGCTCTCCCCCACTCCCCACTCCTCTCCATTCAATCCTCGCGTCAGCCGCTGATCACGACTTTCGCCGCGCCCTTGAAGTTGTCGGTACCGGAAATCACGATGCGCTGGCCGGCCTGCAGGCCTTGCAGGATTTCCACCTTGTCGATGCTGGAGGCGCCGACGCGGATCGGCGTCTTGGTGGCAATGTCGCCGTTCACCACGTAGGCATAGGCACCGCCGGACTCGTCGACGAAGGAGCCGCGCTGCACGGTCAACACGTTCTCGCGATGGTCGAGCAGCACGCGCACGGACAGGCGCTGGTTCTGCCGCAACTGCTTGGGCGTGGCGCCGTCGAAGCGCAGGCGGGCCGCCACCTGGCCATTGACCACTTCGGGAGAGATCGCGCTGACCAGGCCCTTCCAGGTGTGGCCGTTGCCGCTGATCTCGCCCGACATGCCAATGCCCAGGTCGCGGGCAAAGCTCTCGGGTACCTGCATCTCCACCTGCAGCGCCGACAGGTCGATGACGCTCAGCAACTGCGCGTCCTTGGCCACCGTCGCGCGCTCGGCAATGAACAACTGCCCGACCTGGCCATCGACCGGCGATTTCACCTGCAGGTCATCGACCTGGCGCTGCA
>DATNBK010000095.1:0-3839 GCA_035571995.1 Rhodanobacter sp. | reverse complement strand
TCGGCTACACCGCCACCTGGGCAGGCTACGCGACGGCGCCTCTGGGCGTGATTCCGGTCCTGCTGGTGTTCTTCGTCGGCAAGTACGCCAACCGCATGGACCTGCGCCTGCTTGCCGCGCTGTCCTTCCTGGTGATGGGCGTCACCTGCTTCATGCGCGCTAACTTCTACCTGGACGTGGACTTCTACAGCGTGGCCATGGTGCAGTTGTGGCAGGGGTTGGGCGTGGCCTTGTTCTTCATGCCAGTGCTGCAGATCCTGCTCTCCGACCTGGAGCAGAACGAGATTGCCGCGGGTTCCGGCCTGTCCACCTTCCTGCGCACCCTGGCCGGCAGCTTCTCGGCATCCATCACGACCTTGATGTGGACCCGCGGCGCGGTCAGCCACCACGAGCAACTGGCCGAGCACATCACTGCCTATAACCCGATTGCGCGCGAAGCCATGCAGCAGATCGGGCAAGGCGACACGCAGCTGGCTGCCGGCGTGATCAACGGCATGATCACGCAGCAGGGCTTCCAGATTTCGTTCAATGAGGTGTTCTATGCCTTGGGCTGGATCTTCATCGCGTTGATCCTGGTGATCTGGCTGGCCAAGCCGCCGTTTACCGCCAAGGGCGCACGCGTACCGGCCGCACGGCCGGGAGCGTCACCGGCGCCGCAACCCCAGGCCGCGCACTAGGCGCGTAGGGCTCGTACGGCCCAAGCGCCTAGAACGCGAAGCCGAACCCGAGCAAGGCCATGGTCTCGCCGCGGTTGGGGCCATACAGGCCGGCGTTGGAGATATGCCGCAACTGGAGGCTGAGGTGGTCACCCTGCCAGCCGACTGAGGTGACGAATTCGTAATCGCTGCTGAGGGCCAGCGAGCGTCGGTTCTGCAACGCCAACTGCTCGCTGACGAACAGGTGTCCGTACCAGGCGTCGGTGGCTGCGTGTTGCAGGCGCACGCCACCAGCGACCAGCCACACCGCGTCGCGCGGGTTGTAGTGCGCGCCGTCGTAGCGTGACAAGCGGCGCCCGTCGATCCAGCCGAGCGAGACATCCGGTGCCCAGGTGTAGCGGCTCGCACCCAGCGGATGGCTGGCAAAAACGCCCTCGACAAACGCCACCGTGGCTGGATGGCTGTCCATGTAGCTGCGCCCACCCTCGATCGACAGTTGTGCGGCGCTGGTGGCGGCGGAGAAGACGCCCAAGGCAATCAACGCGATCGCCAAAACTTTCCTCTTTCCCCGCAGACCGCAATGGCCTCGGCCGCCACCATGCGGCCGGGGTTTCGATGTTGCCATCTAAACCATCCTTGCCCGGAACGAGCGTGATTTTTCTTGTGCCGACGATATGGTGACAAGCCGCGCCCACATCAACCGCCGGGCGCACCGCGCGTCCTCCGCGCCGCGGGTCAAATCGCGCTATCGTCGGTGCCCGCGGAACTGCGTTGGGGAACAGGCATGAGCATATCGATGCGCCCTTGCTGGGCCGGGTTGGCCAGCATCCTTCTGGCTTGCACAGGGATGGTCTGGGCCGCTGACAACCCGCCGCCCAAATACCCGGCCTTGCCAAGCGAAACGCCGGCGCAGTTCAAGCCCGACCATTCCAGTTTCGGTTACACCATCCGTGAGGTGATGATCCCGATGCGTGACGGGGTCAAGCTGCACACGGTGATCATGCTGCCGCGTGGCGCGCACGATGCGCCCATCCTTTTCACGCGCACGCCGTACGACGCCTCCAGCATGGTCACGCAGACCGAGCATGCGCAGCTGAGCGGCAGCATGGCCACCGCGCTGCAGACCCACGACGGCTTCGACAACCCGGTGGCCTTGATCGTCAAGGGTGGCTATATCCGCGTGGTGCAGGACGTCCGCGGCAAGTACGGGTCGGAGGGCGGCTTCGTGATGAATCGCCCGTTCCGCGGTCCGCTCAACGCCACGCCGGTGGACGAGGCGACCGACACCTCCGACAGCATCGATTGGCTGGTCAAGCACCTGCCGGAGAGCAACGGCAAGGTTGGCGTGCTCGGCATTTCATACGACGGCTACGAGGCACTGGTTGCCCTGGTGCACCCGAATCCCGCGCTCAAGGTCGTGGTGCCGATGAACCCGATGGTGGACGGTTGGATGGGTGACGACTGGTTCCACAACGGCGCGTTCCGCCAACAAAACCTGCCCTACATCTACGAGCAGGTGGCGACGCGCGGCAACACCGAGCCCTGGTGGAGCAATTTCTACGACGACTACGACCTGTACCTGCATTACGGCTCGGCCGGCGCGATGGGCAAGGCGTATGCGATGGGCCAGATCGGCTTCTGGAACAAGCTCACCGCGCACCCGGCCTACGACGCCTTCTGGAGCGGGCAGGCGACCGACAAGATCCTTGCCAAGCTGCCGCTTTCGGTGCCGATGCTCCTGGTCCACGGGCTCTGGGACCAGGAGGACATCTACGGTCCCATGGCCGTCTACAAGGCGCTCAAGCCCAAGGACACCGGCAACGACATGGTCTACCTGGTGATCGGGCCGTGGCATCACGGCCAGCAGCTCGAACCCGGCGACCATCTCGGTGCGATCCGTTTCGGCAGCGATACCGGCACGTATTTCCAGGAACACATCCTGGCCCCCTTCCTGGCGCACTACTTGAAGAACGACGCGCCGCCCAACCCGGTCGCTCCAGTGACGGCCTTCCGTACCGGCACCAACCAATGGGAACGCCTGCAGTCCTGGCCCGCCGGTTGCAGCCAGGGTTGTTCGATCAAGCCGACCCCGCTCTATCTGCACGCAGGCGACACGGCAGGTTTCGAGGCGCCGTCGGCAGGCGAGGCCGCAACCACCGACTACGTGTCCGATCCAGCCAAGCCGGTGCCTTACCGCGCCCGGCCGATCCTGCCGGTCGGCTATGACGGCGACCAGACCTGGCCACGCTGGCTGGTCGACGACCAGCGCAGCTTTTCCGGCCGCACCGACGTGGCCACGTTCAAGTCCACCGTGCTCGACCATGACGTGACCATTGCCGGCCAGCCGCGGGTGAACCTCGTCGCCTCCACCAGCGGCACCGATTCCGACTGGGTGGTCAAGTTGATCGATGTCTACCCGGACCAGGTGGCGGCCGAGCCCGCCTCGGGCCAGCAACGATTGGGCGGCTATCAGCTTGCGGTCGCCATGGACATTTTCCGCGGCCGTTATCGCGAGAGCTATTCCACGCCGCATGCGCTGACCCCGAACCAGCCGCTGACCTACCGCTTCGAGCTGCCCACGGCAAACCACGTGTTCCGCGCCGGCCACCGCATCATGGTGCAGGTGCAGTCGAGCTGGTTCCCGCTCTACGACCGCAATCCGCAGACCTACGTGCCGAACATCTTCTTCGCCAAGCCGGCGGACTACGTCAAGGCCACGCAGCGCATTTACCACGCGCCCGGGGAGGCCAGCTACGTCGAGCTGCCGGTGGTGGCGGGCAAGTAGGCCGGCCATGCCGCCGGCCACCGGCCGGGCGGCCGGGCCCTTTTGTTGTACGTCGATGCTAAGATCAAGGGACCCGCACACGCGAGAGGATGCCATCATGTCCGACCCTATCAAGGCGCCCGAACAGAATGATCCCGGCAATGTGTCAGGCAAGGGCACCCCTGCATCGACCATCGGCCCCACCAGGCGCCACAAGATGTATTGGGGTTGGATCGTCGGGATCATCGTCCTGCTCTTGATCCTCTGGGGCTTCTTTGGCATGGACCACGAGAAGCCGGTCATCCATCCGGCCATGGAACCGGCCCCAGCCGCCTCGACCCTGTAGCAAGCGCCTGCTCTGGCCGCGTGGCGTCCGCCACGCGGCTGCGCCCTCCTGCGGCGGATGTCGCGTCGTACAT
>DATNBK010000094.1:0-2685 GCA_035571995.1 Rhodanobacter sp. | reverse complement strand
CGCGTAATCCGGCGCGGTCGAGACCAGCCCGCCGCCGCCCGACTCCATCTGCGGCTGTTGCCGCGGGTCGAACACCTGCATCTGCACGCCGCCGTCGGGGTCGCGCGCAAACGGCTCGGCAATGCGCCCGTGGTGCTCGGGCGGCACCCAGAAGCCGGTCTCCAGCATGCCCAGTGGCTCGAAGATCTGCTGGCGCAGGAATTCGCCGAGCGGCTGGCCGCCGAGGACCTCCACCAGCCGGCCCAGCACGTCGGTGGCGCGGCTGTATTCCCAGACGCTGCCGGGCTGCGCCATCAGGGGCAGCGCCGCCAGTGCTTCAGAGAATTCCGCCGTGCTGCGCTCGCGCGAGCCGATGCGGGCCGCCGCATACTGGCGCTGCACGGCCGACAGGCCCAGAAATTCGTAGGTCAGTCCGGCCGTGTGGCGCAGCAGGTCCTGCACCGTGGCGCCCTGGGTCACGGGCTGCAACTCCAGGCTGCCGTGGCGCTCCACGGCCAGCTGCTGCGCGGTGTATTCCGGCAGGTATTTCGACACCGGGTCACCCAGCAGCAAACGGCCCTGCTCCAGCAGCATCATGACCGCCACCGACACGATCGGCTTGGTCATGGAATAGATGCGGAACAGCGAGTCGCGCGCCATGGGCGTACAGGCGGCAGGGTCCTGCTGCCCCAGGGCTTCGAGCAGCGCCACCTTGCCGCGCCGCGCAATCAGCGCCACGGCGCCGGGCAGGCGCTGGCGATCGATCTCGGATTGCAGCACGAGCCGCAGGCGATCCAGTCGCTGGGCGCTCAGCCCGACTTCGGCCGGCAAGACCGTTGGAAGCAGGGAGGTCGAACTCATAGGTGCCACTTCTTTCCGATTCTTAAAAATAAACCGCCTGGCACCTCGTTGACTACAATTTTAATAGCTAACTGCGTAGACAGGATATGGGCTACAGGTAATTTTGACTGTTACTTTGCCTGCTCCGCCTCTTGCAGCGTGCGCCACATCACCTTGCCGCTGCCGCTCTTGGGCAGCGCGTCGACGAACTGCACGATGCGCGGCATCTTGTACACGGCCATGTGCTCGCGGCACCAGTCGATGAGTTCCTGCTCGGTCACCTTGCCCTTGTGCGATGCGCGCAAGACCACCACCGCCTTCACCGTCTCGCCGCGATAGTTGTCCTTGGCCGAGATGATGCAGGCCTCCTGGATCGCGGGATGCCGGAACATCAGCGCCTCGACCTCGGCCGGCCAGACCTTGAAGCCCGAGGCGTTGATCATGCGCTTGAGCCGGTCGGTCAGGAAAAAATAGCCGTCCTCGTCCACGCGCCCCAGGTCGCCGGAGCGGAAGAACTTCTTCCCTTCGAATTCGATGAAGGCCTCGGCCGTCGCGTCCGGCCGCTTCCAGTAACCCGCAAACACCTCGGGACCATGGATGATGATTTCGCCCTGCTCACCTTGCGGCACTTCCTGCAGCGTGTCGGGATCGACGACGCGCGCATCGGTGCTCATGAACGGGACGCCCAGACACTGCTGCTTGGGCGCATCGGGCGGATTGCTGTGCGACGGCGCGGCGGTCTCGGTCAACCCGTAGCCTTCGGCATAGCGCAGCCCGAACTGCTCCAGCAGCCGCTGCGCGACGGCCTGCGGCATGGCCGCACCGCCCCCGCCAATGGCGACCAGGCTGGACAGGTCGTACTGGTCGAAGTGCGGGCTGGCCAGCAGGTCGATCACCATGGTCGGGATATTCGTCCAGTGCGTCACGCGCCATGCCGAGATCAGGCGCCCGGCCAGGTCGCGGTCCCAGCGCGGCATCACCACCATCGTAGCCGCGGCGTAGATCGCGGCATGCATCTGGCTGACCATGCCGGTGATGTGAAACATCGGCACCACCGCGAGGGCGACGTTCTCCGGCGTGCCGGTGCCCCATAAACAGCTGGCGACCGTGTTGTGCATGATGCTGGCGTGTGTATGCATGCAGCCTTTGGGCAGCCCCGTGGTGCCGCTGGTGTACGGAAGAATCGCCAGGTCCGTGGGCGCGGCCGTGTGCGGGGGCGGCTCGCCCGTGGCGGCCAGCGCGTCAATCCAGGCGATCACCGCACCGCCGCTCAAGCCCGGCAACGCATGGTGCGTCGTCAGCCAGGGCACCCACGCGGCAGGCGGCGCATTCTCGCCTTGCACCTGGGCGTCGAAGGCGTCGGTGAAATGCGTCACGATCAGGTGCGACAGGCGCTCGGATGCCGGCAGCGCGTCGCTGGCCTGCGCCAGCTCGCCGGCCAGGTCGGCCGTGGTGATGGCGACTTTGGCGTCGGGGTCGTTGATGTAGTGCTTGAGCTCCTCGGCGCGGTTCATGGGATTCACCGGCACCACCACCGCGTTGGCGCGCAGGATCGCGAAATGCGCGATCACGAGCTGCGGGCAGTTCTGCATGCACAGCACCACCCTGTCACCCTTTTGCACCCCCAGCCCATGCAGACAGGCCGCCAGGCGCTCTGCTTTTTGTAGCACTTCGGCATAACTGAAGCTGCGGCCAAAGAACACCAGCGCGGCCTTGTCGGGGTAACGCAGCGCGCTGACCACCAGGTTCTGCCACAGCGAGTTGGCCGGCGGTGTGAGCCGGTACGGCAGGCGCTTGGGCCAGAAGCGGTAGTGCGCGGGTACCCGGGTGGTGGACGGATCGGCCTGCAAAGGCTTCAAAGCGGAC
>DATNBK010000093.1:0-4775 GCA_035571995.1 Rhodanobacter sp. | reverse complement strand
GTCAACGACGTGTTTGCCGACGCCCTGGCGGACCTGCAGGCGATCGTGCGCGCGGTGCGCCTGCGCAGCGTCCCGCAGTTGCGGCGCCATGCGGACTTGATTGCCGAACTTCTCGAGGAACCTGCGTGAGGCTGCCCTGCTGCGGTCCGGCGCGCGTGGCCAAGGTTTTCCGCTTCGGCTACTGTGTGCCGATGCACGAAGCGTTGCGCAGCCATGAACCTTAGCCCTGCCCAGACCCACGCCGACGAAGCCCTGGTACGGATTCGCGGATTGACCACGGTGCTCGGCGGCCGGGCCGTGTTCGATGGCTTGGACCTGGACATACCGCGGGGCCGGGTCACCGCGATCATGGGCGCCAGCGGCACCGGCAAGACGACCCTGCTCAAGCACATCACCGGGCATATGCGTGCCGACGCGGGCAAGATCCTGGTGGACGGCCACGAAGTCGGCGCCTTGTCGCGCGAAGAGTTGTACAAGTTGCGCGAAGGCATCGGCTACCTGTTCCAGAACTCGGCCCTGCTCACCGACTACGACGTGTTCGAGAACGTTGCTTTCCCGCTGCGCCAGCACACCCGCCTGCCGGAGGTGCTGATCCGCAACGTGGTGCTGATGAAGCTGCAGGCGGTGGGCTTGCGCGGGGCGGCGCGGCTGATGCCGAGCGAGCTCTCCGGCGGCATGGCGCGGCGGGTGGCGTTGGCGCGGGCGATCGTCTTCGATCCCGGGCTGATCCTGTACGACGAGCCCTTCGTTGGCCTGGACCCCGTGGCGTTGAACCAGATCCTGCGGCTGATCTCGACACTCAACCGCACCCTGGGCATCACCAGCGTGCTGGTCGCCCACGAGTGGGCGGCGGTGAGCCGGATTGCCGACAATGTGGCCCTGCTGGCCACCGGCAAGGTCGTGGCGCAGGGCAGCCCGCAGGCGATCGCCGCGGACGGCTCGCCGTGGACCCGGCAGTTTTTCGGCGGCGAGGCGGACGGGCCGGTACCGTTCCAGTACCCGGCGCGGAATTTCGCGACCGAACTCGGTTTTGCCGGAGCGGCGCCATGAGTCGGCAGCGCTCCGCTTCCGGCGGCATGGTGGTGGGCACGCTGACCCAGATCGGCGCCTGTGGCTTGTTCCTGCTGACCTTGCTGGCGGGCATCCCGCGCAGCGGGCGCTATCTGCGCGAGACCATCCGCCAGCTCTGGTTCGTGGGCGCGATGAGCCTCACCATCATCATGGTCTGCGGTTTGTTCGTCGGCATGGTGCTGATGCTGCAGCTCTACCACGTATTGTCGATCTTCGGTGGCACCTCGGCGGCCGGCATGGTGGTGGCGCTGTCGGTGTATCGCGAACTCGGCCCGGTGGTGACAGCGCTGCTGTTTGCCGGGCGCGCCGGTACCTCGATCACCGCCGAGATCGGCCTGATGCGCGCCACCGACCAGATCGCGGCCATGGAAATGATGGCCGTCGACCCGATTGCGTATGTCGCCACGCCTCGCTTCCTGGCTGGCGTGATCGCCATGCCGCTGCTGTGCTGCGTGTTCTGCGGCCTGGCGATCTTCGGCGGCCACCTGGTGGGCGTCACCTGGCTCGGCATCGACAACGGCACGTTCTGGTCCAACATGACCGCGCAGGTGGATTTGCGCACCGACATCATCAATGGCGTGCTGCTGAAGAGCCTGGCCTTTGGCGCGGTGGTCACCTTGATTGCCGTGTACCAGGGCTTTGCCACCGCTGCCACCAGCGAAGGCGTGGCGCGTGCGACCACGCGCACGGTGGTGGCCTCGTCCATCGCCATCCTGGCACTGGATTTTGTACTCACGGCGTTCCTCATGTAAGGGCGGCGCCGTGCGGCGGCCCGCCAATGGCGGTCGCATTGCTTGTTTACCTGGATTTCCGAGGATCGTGCCGTGAGTCAACCCCGCAGTTCCTACGCCCTGGGCACCGGCTTGTTCATCGTGCTTGGTTTCGCTGCCTTGGCTTATCTCGCCACGCAGACCAGCTCGATCGCGAACGTGCACCAAGGGGATACCTATACCCTCGACGCGCGCTTTGCCAACATCGGGCAGCTCAAGGAGCGCGCCCCGGTGAAGATTGCCGGCGTGCGTATCGGCCAGGTGCAGTCGATCTCGCTGGTCGCCGGCAGCGACGTGGCCGACGTCAAGCTGGCGATCGACCGCAAGTACCAGGACATTCCGCGGGATTCGGTGGCTGCCGTCTTCACCAGCGGCCTGCTCGGCGACCAGTACATAGGCATCGAGTACGGCACGGCCAAGCAGGCGTTGGAGCCTGGTGGCACCATCGCCCTCACCAGGCCGGCACAGCAGCTGGAGGAGATGCTGGGCAAGTTCTTCGGTGCCGGTGGCGTGGCTGACAACCTGGGCGGCACCTATTCAGTCCATGCCAGCTTCACCAACGTCGGCACGCTCTCCCCCGGTGCGCCGGTGAAGATGGCCGGGGTGCCGATAGGCGTGGTGCAGTCGGTACGGGTCGATCCGCTCAAGCTGGACGCCCAGGTGACCCTGGCCATCGACAAGCGTTATGACCACATTCCGGACGATTCGGCCGCCGCGGTGTTCACCAGCGGTTTGATCGGCACCCAGTATGTTGCGATCCAGCCGGGCGGGTCGCCCGACATGCTGGTCCAGGGTGACGAGATGATCCTCACCCAGTCGGCAATGCAATTGGAAGACCTGATCGGCAAGTTCCTGGTCAACGGCGCACCTGGCGAGAAGCCCGCCGCTGGCGACGGGAAGGCTGGCAACCGCCAGCGTTGACCGACGGGTGTGCTACATGCGCTTTACCAGGAGTGTCCCATGTCAGGTAAATGGTTGTTGATCGCGGCACTGGCCGCCACGGGTGCGTTCGGCGTGCCAGCATGGGCCCAGGCCCAGCAGGCGGCTCCAGCCGCTGCGAGCGCGGTGCAGACGCCAGTACAAGTCGTGCAGTCCATTGCCGACCAGTTGGCCGCGGCGATCGATGGACATCGTGCGGAGTTGAAGGCCGACAAGGAGAAACTGATTGGCGTGATCGATCAGATTTTCCTGCCTCATTTCGACATCGACTATGCCTCGATCCTGGTGCTTGGCATACATGCGCGGGAAGCAACGCCGGAACAGCGCGACCAGTTCGCCAAGGCGTTCTACAACTCGATCACCCATCGTTATGCCGAGGGCCTGCTCAATTACACCAAGGGCAGCGTCAAGGTACTGCCCTTCAGCGGCAGCCTGAACGACAAGCGCACCGTGGTCCGCACCCAGGTCGTGCTGGACGATGGCAAGACCCTGTCGGTGGACTATGCATTCCGCAAGAGCCGCAGTGGCGACTGGAAAGCCTACGATGTGATCATCGAGGGCATTTCCTACATCACGAACTATCGCAACCAGGTCGATGCCGAGATTCGCAAGGTGGGCATCGCGCAGCTGATCAAGAACCTGCAGACCCAGGGCGAGAACGCGCTGAAGGCGATGGACGCCGAGGGCGTCCAGGGCAAGTGAGCAAGCCGCAACCGACGCCGGGTTTCGTCGTCGAGACGCAGGCGCCCGGCACCCTGGCGCTGCGTGGAGTGCTGGGCTTTGCCACCGCCGGACAGGCCTTGCCGGCATTGCAGGCGGCCTTGTCTGCCGGCCCGCAGCTTGGCACCCTGGACTTGTCCGGCCTCGTCCACGTGGACAGCGCCGGCCTGGCTTGCCTGCTGGTAGTGCTCGGCGAGGCTTCCACTGCCGGACGGGAGCTGCGCCTGGCCCATGCGCCGGAAGACATGCGCACGCTGGCACAGGTGTGTGGCGTGGACCGCCTGTTGGCCGCCTGAACCAATACCCGCATCGGCTACGGCACCCAACCCCAGGCAGCGATGATCGCATTGAGGATAGCCGTGTTGCCGGCGTAGTTGGCGCCCCGGCAGGTCCTGAGATAGCTTGCGCGCCGTATGGCACTGGCTGGCGGATTGAACAGCGGGCTGTATACGGCCAGCGCCCCGTGCCAAAAGGCCAGCGCCGGCGCGCAGGCCAGGCCGCCGGTGGCCCCTATGCCGGAGACACCGGCCATGCAGGTATACACCGTGCAGGGATCCATGCCTTGCGCACGGAGCGGGGCCATGACCACGGCCGCAGCGATCGCGGCGCCCAGTGCGAAGTGCAGGGCACGCTCGCGGAGGGCGCTTGGCTTGCGGTTGGCGTGCATGGCTTGGGCCTCCTCAGGCGCGGTATTTGATGGCATCGGAGTGGGCGGCGGGGGGAGCAGTGGCGCCACGCATGCCGTGATCCATCTGGCCTGGCATGGCGTAGTGGGAAGGTGTGCCGAAGTCGCCGGTCGCCGCGCTTGCGGGCGCCTGGGGGCGGTTGTAGGCGGCATAGCTCCCCGGCGGCTGCCCCTGCGGGCCGGGGCGGTTTGCGGCACCGCCGCCAAAGGCCGAGAAATACATGAACTGCCCCAGCGTGCCCTGGAAGAACATGGCCGCCATGGGCGGCACCGAGATGATCAACACCGTCAACAGCAGGCCGACACCGCCTTGCTGCATGGCCTGGGCGGAGTAGCCCTCGGCACCGAGCCCGGTGACGGCATTGATGATGTGGGCACTCCACAGCGCGGCGGCCACGCGTAGCGACAACTGCAGCACCAGCGCGCTGACGAAGGCCAGCGCGGCCATTGAAAAAATGGTGCCGATGCCGTACAGCAGCCAACGCTGGAACAGTGATCGGGTCTGCTCGAAGATCAGGCACAGGATGAAGAGCGGCCCGAGCCCGATGAACAGGGCGAGTGCGAACTTGTACAAGAGCAGCATCGCCGCG
>DATNBK010000092.1:0-3797 GCA_035571995.1 Rhodanobacter sp. | reverse complement strand
CCTGGACCCCGCGGTGATGCTGGCCAATCCCGTGGTCATTCGCCGCGAGGCACGCCGCGTGATGGACAGCCACGGTCCCCATCCCGGCCATGTCTTCAACCTCGGCCACGGCATCACGCCCCAGGTCGACCCCGGCCACCTGTCCGTCCTGGTCGACGAGGTGCACGCCTACGGCCGCGCCATGCACGTCGCCTGGTCGCCCCCGGCGTGATTGAGGGCCTCAGCGCGGCTGCGCGATCTGGGACTGCAGGGCCACGTCGCGTGGCACCGGCGGCGCGGGTGGCGCGCGCCGCAGCCTCCCAAACCAGTACCAGGACGCCACGCCGATCACCGTAAATCCAGTCGCACCCAGGCCCAGTGGCAGCATGCCGCCGGAAAGCAGCGGCGAAAGCACCCCGGCGACCACTGCGCTGAGCAGCAGGCTGGCGCACGCCTGCAGCGAGGAGATGCCACCGCGGTGGTGCGGAAAGCGGTCCAGCAGCAGCAAGGTCAGGGTCGGGAACGCCAATTGCACGCCCACGCCGTGCAGGACCAGGGGCAACATCGACCAAGGCAGGCGTGGGGTCGGCAGCAGCAGCGCCAGCATCAGGTGCGCCGCACACGCCAGCAGCATCACCGCATAGCCCAGGCTCACGGTAAAGGTCAGGCTGCGCGCTTCAGCCAGCCGTCCGGACATCCACGCCCCGCTGACCAGGCCAATCACCACCGGCAGGAACAGCCACGGGAAGCCAGAGGGCGACAGGTGCAGCAGGTCGATCACGATGCGGGGCGCCGAGGAGATGTAGAGGAACAAGCCGGCAAAGTTGACCGAACTGGAGATCAGCAAGGGCCAGAATGGCCGGTCGCGACCGAATGCCATGTAGCTGGCCAGCAAGGGACGCAGCGCAAAACGCGTGCGCTGTCCCGGTGGATGGCTCTCATCAAGCAGCCAGACCAGCAGGCCGGCGAGCAACAGGGTCGCCAAGGCGACCAGCCAGAAGATGCCCCGCCATCCACCCGGGGCGAGCAGCCAGGCGCCGACGATCGGCGCGATCACCGGCGCCACGCCAAAGATCATCATCACCTGCGACATCAGGCGTTGCGCCGCCGGCCCGGCATACGTGTCGCGGATCACCGCCCGTCCCACCACCAGGCCGGCGCCGGCGGAGGCACCCTGCACGGCGCGGCAGACCAGCAGGAAGGAATAGGAAGGCGCCAGCGCGGCGCCGATGGACGCTGCCGCATATACCAATACACCGGCCACTATCACAGGCTTGCGTCCCAATGCGTCGGAAATCGCGCCGTGGAGCAGGCTCATTGCCGCATAGGTGACCAGGTAGACGCTGATCAACTGCTGCAACGCCGCCGCGTCGACGTCGAAATGCGCGCCCAGCAGCGGGAAGGACGGGAACACCGCGTCGATCGAGAACGGCCCCACCATCGACAATGCCGCCAGCAACCACGGCAGGCTGCGCCGCGCGTCGGGTGTAGCTCCAGGCATCGGGTGGACCGGATGGCGAAACGCCCGAGTATAGGTGCACCGCCACCGGGCGTTGCACGACGACTCAGGCACGGCTTTGCAATGCCGCATCGGCGCCAGCCGCCAGCGGCCGTGTTGTTCCTGTCGCGCGGGCTTCTGGGTTAGGATGCCGGCACGGAGATGGCATGCCTCCCGTTGCCCGGGAGCGTGGGCGGTAGAAGCCGTCCGGGCTGCAAAGCCCTCTGCGCGGTCCCGTTTTCCGCCGCTGCTTGACCCATAGAACCACTATGGGCGGCGCAGCGTCGAAAAATGGTCCTCGCGCACAGGTCTTTTCGCCTCGAACGTTTCTACCGCCCTCGCTCCTGGAGCAACCAACCGCGTCGACCACGCATGGGACGACGCTGATGATGCCTGCAACTCCGGTTTCCGGCGCTGCAGGCGTGCCTGTCCCGGCGGAAACCGCGTGATCTTGGATCGGGGCAGGAGGCAGGCAACGTGGCTATCAGTGGATTCATCGCCATCGGCGTGGCCGGCGCACTAGGTTGCTGGTTGCGTTGGGGATTGGGTGTGCTGCTCAATCCGGTCTTCCCCACCCTGCCCATGGGCACGCTCGCGGCCAACTTGGTCGGTGGCCTGTTGATGGGCTGCGCCATTGGCTTGTTCGAGCACTTCCAGACCCTGCCCCCGGCGCTGCGCCTGGCCGTGTTCACCGGCTTCCTCGGCGGCTTGACCACGTTTTCCACGTTCTCGGCCGAGTCGGCCAGCCTGCTGTTGCGCCAGCAATACCTGTGGTTCAGCGGACACGTAGTCGTGCACGTCCTGGGCTCGCTGGGCATGACCCTGCTCGGCATTCTGCTCACCCGCGGCCTTTGGCGCCACGCGTGACTTCCGCCAGTCGGCGGGACACGCGCCGCTCACGGCGAAGCCCCGGCGCGCGGGCTAGAATCCGGAGCTTGCCACACGCCACGCCACATGTGCCGGATCGAGGTAAGCCATGAGCGAAGACAGCCTGAAAGATCGCGCCGACAAGCTGCTGCAGTATGCCGGGGTCACCATCAACGGCCCGGAGCCGACCGATCTGCAGGTACACAATCAGCGCCTGTACGCCCGCGTGTTTGCCCGTGGTTCGCTCGGCATGGGCGAGGCCTACATGGACGGCTGGTGGGACGCGGCGGACCTGCCCGGCATGTTCACCAAGGTCCTGACCGCCGGCCTGGACGACAAGCTGCGCAGCTTCGACGCGATCATCACGCACCTGAAGGCGCGCTTCATCAACCAGCAGCGTGGCGACCACGCCTTCGAGATCGGCAAGGCCCACTACGACCTCGGCAACGACCTGTTCCAGGCCATGCTGGGCAAGCGCCTGGTGTATTCATGTGGCTACTGGGCAGCGGCCGACAACCTGGACGATGCCCAGGAGGCCAAACTCGACTTGGTCTGCCGCAAGCTGCAACTCAAGCCGGGCCAGCGCGTGCTCGACATCGGCTGCGGCTGGGGCGAGGCGCTCAAGTATGCCGCGGAGAAATACGGCGTGAGCGGCGTCGGCATCACAGTGTCGGAACAGCAGGCTGAATTTGCGACCCGGCTGTGTGCCGGCCTGCCCATCGAGATCCGGCTGCAGGACTACCGCGAAATCGACGAGGCGTTCGACGCAGTGTATTCCATCGGCATGTTCGAGCACGTCGGACACAAGAACTACCGCGCCTATTTCGAAGCCGTGCGCCGCTGCCTGAAGGAAGATGGGCTGTCGGTGCTGCATTGCATCGGCTCCAACAGCGCGCCCTCCCAGCCCGACCCATGGATCGAGAAGTACATCTTCCCGAACTCGATGATTCCGGAGGCGAGCCAGATCACGGAGGCGCTGCGCGACCTGTTCGTGGTCGAGGACTGGCACAACTTCGGCGCCGACTACGCGCGCACGCTGGCGGCGTGGCGGGCGAACGTGGAGGCCGCGTGGTCGTCTCTGCCGGCGAAATACGACGGGCGCTTCCGGCGCATGTGGCGTTATTACCTGGCCACCTCGATGGCCGTGTTCCGCAGCCGGCGCGACCAGTTGTGGCAACTGACCCTCAGCCCGCACGGCGTGCCCGGCGGCTATCGCGTACCGCGCTGATCCGCCGGCAGACAGCGGCCCGCCCCTTTCCACCGGGTAGAATGACGGCCGCCGCCAGCCGCTCATGCCAGCCCAACGTCGATATCGGATGGATGCGTAGGAACCCGTCCGCTGGCTCCTGCGGGTCGGCGAACCCACCGCAACCTGGATCGGCACCACCTCAAGAACCCGCCGCATGAACCTGCAAGCCAACTACGAACAAATCCCGCTCAAGGAATACGCTGA
>DATNBK010000091.1:0-15809 GCA_035571995.1 Rhodanobacter sp. | reverse complement strand
GGGGCGATCCGGGCCGTCGTGGCTGCCGCGGCGTTGGGATTGGTCGGCAGCTCCACGGTTCGATAGACCATGATCGCCGTGAACAACAGGAAGAGCGCGAGCACGATCAACAGCGCGAACATGATCGAGAACTGATGCGCTGTCTTCTTGTCATCTGGATGGGCGGGGCGACTCACGCGCGTACTCCTGTCGATCTGTAGCAAAAGTGGAAGGGCGCCTGTACGCACCCGACACGGTTTGGCCTTTGTTCCCGGAATGCGCTCAGGGGTGCCGGAATGCGGCGGAAATCCCCAACCCGCAACCGGCAATGCCCTGGGACGGGCAACAGCGCCGGATTATAAACGAACCGCGACACGAAGTTTCATGACCGCCCGGAACAATTCACGCTGCGCGGGGCCATCCGCGTGTCAACTGTGTCAACCGGCAGGTACTGAAATCGTTCAACTAGCCCTATGCTTCAACAGCGAATAATGGTGCGGCGGGGTACCGGACATGCCGGTCGCGGCTCCGTAGCCTCGACGCGCGTTCCAGGCCGGGCGCGCGGTGGACAGCCACCTATGGAATCCTCGGGAGTTTTACATGTCGCGTTTCTGGAAGCTTGCAGGGATCGTCCTTGCCGTGGTCGTGGTGGCTGCATTGGGCTACCGCTTCCTGCACAAGGAGGGCGGAGCGGGGCCGGCGGGGCGTGGCCAGGGCGCGGGTGACAATGCTCCGGTGCCGGTCACCGCCGTGCCCGTCGTCAAGCAGAACGTGCCCGTGTACCTGACCTCGTTGGGGACGGTGCAGGCACTCAATACCGTGGTGGTCAGCCCGCAGGTCTCGGGCCGCCTGTTGAGCCTGGAGTTTGCGGAAGGCCAGCCGGTCAAGAAGGGCCAGGTGCTGGCCCACATCGACCCCCGCACCTACCAGGCCGCCTATGACCAGGCCGTGGCGCGGCAGACTCAGGATACGGCGCAACTGGCGACCGCCAAGAGCAACCTCGAGCGCAGCGAGACCCTGGTCGGCAAGGGCTACATCTCCAAGCAGGACCTGGACACCTTGCGCAACACCGCCAACCAGTTGCAGGCCGCCGTGGCGGCGGACGCGGCCAGCGTGCGCGACAGCAAGGTGCAGCTCGACTACACCAACATCGTTTCGCCCATCGATGGCCTGGCCGGTATCCGCGGCGTCGACCCGGGCAACGTGGTGACCACCACCTCCTCGATCGTGACCTTGACCCAGTTGCATCCGATCAACGTCATGTTCACCCTGCCCGAGCAGGATCTCGACCTGGTGCGCAAAGCGTTTGCCAAGGACCCCGCGGCGCTGCAGGTGGCAGCGCTGGACCGCACCGATTCGCATCCGATCGCCAGCGGCGGCGCGCTGCGGGTGATCGACAACCAGATCGACACCAGCACCGGCACGTTCCGGCTCAAGTCGGAATTCCCCAACGCGGACAACGCGTTGTGGCCAGGACAATTCGTCAACGTGCGGCTGCTGGTCAACACCGTCGATGGCGGCCTGGTGATTCCCGCCCAGGCGGTGAGCCGCGGACCGGACGGCGACTACGTCTACCAGGTGCAGGCCGACAACACGGTGAAGATGCAGCCGGTGGTGGTGGCCGGCGAGGTTGGCGACAGCCACGTGATGATAGGCAGTGGCCTGCAGGCCGGGGACCAGGTGGTGACGGAAGGCCAGTTCCGCCTCAAGCCCGGCAGCAAGGTCACCGCGCTCAAGCCGGGTGAGGTGCCGCCGGCGCCCACGGCCGCCGAGCTCGAGAAATCGACGCAGGCGCGCAGCCGTGGCGGTCGGCGTGGATGACGCTGCGCACGCAGCCTGTCGCGGGCCAGTTGGCGGTCGCGCGCGGCCGCTGCTGACACCCTCCTCGAGGTAACGCATAGACATGGGTTTTTCGACCATCTTCATCCGCCGGCCGATCGCGACCTCGTTGCTGATGATCGCGGTGCTGCTGCTCGGCGTGCTGGGCTACCGCCAGTTGCCGGTGTCCGCGCTGCCGGAGATCGAGGCGCCGAGCCTGGTGGTGACCACGCAATACCCTGGCGCGAGCGCCAGCACGATGGCATCGCTGATCACCACGCCGCTCGAGCGCAACCTCGGCCAGATCTCCGGCTTGACGATGATGAGTTCGGACTCGTCGGCCGGCCTGTCCACGATCATCCTCGAGTTCGGCATGGACCGCGACGTCGACGTCGCCGCGCAGGACGTCCAGGCCGCGATCAACCAGGCGCGTGGCACCTTGCCCAGCAACCTGCCATATCCGCCCGTGTACAACCGGGTGAACCCCGCTGACGCGCCCATCCTCACGTTGTCGCTGCAATCAGACAGCCGCCCCTTGCGCGACGTCAATGACCTGGCCGATTCGATCCTGGCGCAGAAGCTCTCGCAGGTGCAGGGCGTGGGCCTGGTGTCGATCGCAGGCAACGTGCGCCCGGCTGTGCGCATCCAGGTCAACCCCTCGCAATTGTCCAACCTCGGCCTGACCCTGGAGGACGTGCGCAGCGCGCTGACCCAGGCCAACGTCAACGCGCCCAAGGGCACCTTGAACGGCAAGACCCAGAGCTATTCGATCGGCACCAATGACCAGCTGAGCGATGCCGCCGAGTACAAGCAAACCATCATCAGCTACAAGAATGGCGCGCCGGTACGCCTCGCCGACGTGGCGAACGTGGTCGATGGCGTCGAGGACGACCAGCTGGCGGCTTGGGCGAACGGCCAACCGGCCGTGCTGCTGGACATCCGGCGCCAGCCCGGCGCCAACATCGTCGAGACCGTCAAGCAGATCCGCGCCGTGCTGCCGGAGCTGCGCAGCGTCCTGCCGGCGGACGTCCATCTGGACATCCTGGCCGACCGCACGGTGACGATCCGCGCCTCGGTGCTGGATGTCCAGTTCACCCTGGTCCTGGCCATCCTGCTCGTCATCGGCGTGATCTTCGTCTTCCTGCGGCGCGTCTGGGCAACGCTCATTCCGTCGGTGGCGGTGCCGCTCTCGCTGCTTGGCACGTTCGGCGTGATGTCGTTCACCGGCATGTCGCTGGACAACCTCTCGCTGATGGCGTTGACCGTGGCCACCGGCTTCGTCGTGGACGATGCGATCGTCATGATCGAGAACATCGTGCGCTATATCGAGAAGGGCATGAACGGGCCCGAGGCGGCCGAGGTCGGCTCCCGGGAAATCGCCTTCACGGTCGTGTCGCTGACCGTCTCGCTGGTCGCGGTATTCCTGCCGCTGCTGCTGATGCCCGGGGTCACCGGCCGCCTGTTCCACGAGTTTGCCTGGGTGCTGACGATCGCGGTGACCATCTCGATGCTGGTGTCGCTGACCTTGACGCCGATGATGTGCGCCTACCTGCTCAAGCCCGACCAGTTGCCCGAAGGCAGCGAGGGCCGCGAGCACGACCGCCTGAGTGGCCAGAAGGCGGACCTGTGGACGCGCACGGTCAACCTGTACGAGCACTCGCTGAACTGGGTGCTCGCCCACCAGCGCTTCACCATGCTGGTGGCCAGCGCGGCCATCGCGCTGACCGTGGTGCTGTACGTCATGATCCCCAAGGGCCTGCTGCCCGAGCAGGACACCGGGCTGATCACCGGCGTGGTGCAGGCCGACCAGAACGTCGCCTTCCCGCAGATGGAGCAGCGCACCAAGGCCGTGGCCGCCGCCATGCGCGCCGATCCGGCAGTGGCCGGGGTGGCCGCGTTCATCGGTGCCGGCACGATCAACCCGACGATCAACCAGGGCCAGCTCACGATCGTGCTCAAGGATCGTGGCGACCGCGACGGACTGGACAAGCTGTTGCCGCGCCTGCAGCACGCCGTGGCCGACATTCCAGGCGTGGCGCTGTTCCTGAAGCCGGTGCAGGACGTCACCCTGGACAGCCGGGTCTCGCCGACCGAGTACCAGTACGCGCTGTCCGACGTGAACGCGACCGAGCTGGCCGGCTATGCGCAGCAGATGACGACCGCGCTGCGCCAGCGCAAGGAGCTGGTCGACGTCAGCAGCAACCTTGCCGACCAGGGCAATGCGCTCAAGCTGACCATCGACCGCGACAAGGCCAGCCGTCTCGGCGTGCCGGTGCAGACCATCGACGACACCTTGTACGACGCCTTTGGGCAGCGCCAGATCTCCACCATCTTCACCCAGTTGAACCAGTACCGCGTGGTGCTGGAGGTGGCGCCGCAGTTCCGCAACAGCGAGGACCTGCTCAACATGCTGACCGTGCGCGGCAACGGCAGCGGCGCGCTTACCGGCAGCAACGCCACCAGCTTCGGCCAGCTCACCTCGAGCAATTCAGCCACGCCGTCGGGCATCGGCAACCAGGGCAACGTCGGTTTCACCCTCGGTGGCGGCGGCACCATCCCGCTGTCCGCCCTTGCCACCGCGAAGGTCACCAGTGCGCCGCTGGTGATCAGCCACCAGCAGCAGTTGCCGGCGGTGACCCTGGCCTTCAACGTGGCCCCCGGCTATTCACTGTCGGACGCGGTCGACGCGATCCACGAGGTGGAGACGCAACTGGCATTCCCGCCGCAGGTGCGCGGCGAATTCATCGGCAAGGCCGCGGAATTCGCCTCGTCGATCGGCGACGAGGTCCTGCTCCTGCTGGCCGCCGTGGTGGTGATCTACATCGTGCTTGGCGTGCTGTACGAGAGCTACATCCATCCGCTGACCATCATCTCCACGCTGCCGCCGGCCGGCGTCGGCGCGCTGCTGGCGCTGATGCTGTTTGGCATGAGCCTGTCGGTGGACGGCATCGTCGGCATCGTGCTGCTGATCGGCATCGTGAAGAAAAACGCGATCATGATGATCGACTTCGCGATCGAGGCGCGACGTACCGGCATGAACGCCTACGATGCGATCCATCGCGCCTGCCTGCTGCGCTTCAGGCCGATCATGATGACCACGTTTGCGGCCATGCTCGGCGCCTTGCCGCTGGCGCTGGGCACGGGCATCGGCTCGGAGCTGCGCCGGCCGCTCGGCGTCGCCATCGTCGGCGGCCTGCTGCTGTCGCAGCTGGTGACGCTGTACACCACGCCGGTGATCTACCTCTACATGGAGCGGGCTTCCGACTGGCTGGCGGCGCGGCGTGAACGCCGTGCGCTGGCCCACGCCCAGCACGGCCTCGCGCCATGAGCATCTCGGGCCTGTTCATCCGGCGGCCGATCGGCACCTCGCTGCTGGCGATCGGGCTGTTCGTGGGCGGGATGATCGCCTACATCCTGCTTGGGGTGGCGGCGCTGCCGAACATGCAGTTCCCGGCGATCTTCGTGCAGGCCAGCCAGTCCGGCGCCGACGCCAGCACCATGGCCGCCACCGTGGCCGCGCCGCTGGAGCGCCACCTCGGTCAGGTGCCGGGCGTTGATTCCATGCGCTCGCACAGTTCCGAGGGCAGCACCTCGGTGTTCCTCATGTTCCGCTCCGGGGTGGATCTCGATTCGGCCGCACGCGCAGTCCAGGCCGCGATCAACGCGGCTGCCCCCGACCTGCCCAGCGGTCTCAACGGCCAGCCGCAATACCGCAAGGCCAACCCCAACGACGATCCGATCATTGCCTTTGCGCTGACTTCCGATACCCAGTCAGCCGCCGACCTGTACAACGTGGCGGACACTTTCCTGGCCCAGCGCATGCGCCAGTTGGTGGGCGTGTCCTCGGTGGATATCGCCGGCGCGGCGACCCCGGCGATCCGCGTCGACGTCAACCTGCGTGCGCTGAACGCGATGGGGCTGTCGCCCGACCAGTTGCGCAATGCCCTGCGCGCGGCAAACGTCACCGCACCGCAAGGCTTCCTCTCCAACGGCAGCACGCGGATGGCGGTCGACGCCACCACGCAACTGCAGACGCCCGAGGAGTTCGCGCGGCTGGTGATCGCGATGCACAAGGGCACGCCGGTGCGTCTGCAGGACGTCGCCCGCGTCTATGCCGGGCAGCAGGACGCATACCAGGCGGCATGGTTCCAGGGTAAGCCCGCCGTGCTCATGTACGTCTACAAGAAGGCGGATGCCAACGTCATCTCCACGGTCGACCTGGTGAAGGAGCAGGTGCCCGCGCTGCGCGCGTTCCTGCAGCCGGGCACGCAACTGACCTCGTTCTTCGATGGCACCCCGACGATCCGCGCCTCCCTGCACGAGGTGCAGGCCACGCTGCTGATCTCGCTGGCCATGGTGATCCTGGTCATGGCGCTGTTCCTGCGCCGGCTGGCGCCCACCCTGATCGCGGCAACCGCGGTGCCGCTCTCGCTGGCCGGCGCGTTCGTGGTCATGTACATCCTCGACTACACGCTCAACAACCTCACCCTGCTGGCGCTGGTGATCGCGATCGGCTTCGTGGTGGACGATGCCATCGTGGTCATCGAGAACATCATCCGTCACATTGATGCCGGCATGCCGCGTATGCAGGCGACCTTGACTGGCGCGCGGGAGATCGGCTTCACGATCGTCTCGATCACTGCCTCGCTGATTGCCGTATTCATCCCGTTGCTGTTTGCCGGTGGCATCACCGGCATGTTCATGCACGCGTTCGCGGTGACCCTGGTGTCGGCGATCGTGGTTTCGGCGACGATCTCGCTGACCCTGACCCCGGCGCTGTGCGGCCGTTTCCTGAAGCCGCATGACGTGCGCCGCCCCGGGGCCAAGCCACCGTCCAGGTTCTCGCGCGGCCTGGATGCGTTCCACGCCGGCATGCTGCGCACCTATACGCGGGCGCTGGATTACTCGCTGCGCCATGCGTTGTGGTTTGCCTTGACTCCGCTGGTGCTGATCGTGGCCACGTGGATGCTGCTCGGCGTGGTCAAGACCGGCCTGTTCCCGCAGCAGGACACCGGCCTGATCTGGGGCCGCGCCTCGTCAAACGCCACGGTATCGTTTGCCGACAGCAAGCAGCGCATGCAGCGCATCACCGACATGTTGCTGGCCGACCCGGCCGTGGCGACGGTCGGCTCGCGCATCGGCACCAGCCGGCAAGGCACCAGCGGCTCGTTCAACATCGACCTCAAGACGCGTGCCGATGGCCGCAAGGACGACACCTTTGTCGTGCTCGCGCGCCTGAGCGCGAAGGCGGCGAAGTTCCCCGACCTCAACCTGCGGCTGCGCCCGGTGCAGGACCTGCCAAGTGGTGGCGGCGGCACCAGCCAGGGTGCCCAATACGAGGTCTCGCTGGCCGGCAACGACATGGCCGAGCTGGAGGAATGGCTGCCGAAACTGGCGACCCGGCTCAAGAGCGAACCCAGGCTGCGCGACGTCGGTTCGGACCTCGACAGCGGGGGTTTGCGCCAGAACATCGTCATCGACCGCGCGCGCGCCGCCCGGCTCGGCGTCTCCATCGGCGACATCGATGGCGCCCTGTATGACGCCTTTGGCCAGCGCCAGGTGTCGACCATCTACTCGGACATCAACCAGTACAAGGTCGTGGTGAATGCCCTGCCGTCGCAGACGGCAACGCCGGCGGCACTCGACCAGGTCTACGTGCGCTCGGCCAGCGGCAAGATGATCCCGATCACCGCCGTGTCGGAGCAAAAAGCGGGAGTCGCGCCGGTCGAGATCACCCACGAGAACCAGTTCACCACGATGAGCCTCAGCTTCAACCTGGCACCGGGGGTGAGCATGGGCGAGGTGCTGCCGCTGATCCAGCAGACCGCGCTCAGCATGCGCATGCCGGGGGACATCAAGGTCAGCATGGGCAGCAGCTTCCGGCGCTTCCAGCAGTCGCAGAGCGGCATGGCCTGGCTGGTGCTGGGGGCAGTGGTGACCGTGTACATCGTGCTCGGCATGCTTTACGAGAGCCTGCTGCACCCCGTCACCATCCTCTCGACCTTGCCGGCAGCCGGCATGGGCGCGTTGCTGGCGCTGTGGCTGACCAATACCGAGCTGTCGGTCGTGGCGCAGATCGCGCTCGTCCTGCTCATAGGCATCGTGGAAAAGAACGCGATCATGATGATCGATTTTGCGCTGGTGGCTGAGCGCGAGCATCGGAAGAGTCCGCTGGAGGCCGCCCGCGAGGCGTGCATCGTGCGCTTCCGGCCCATCATGATGACGACGATGGTGGCCACACTCGCCGCGCTGCCGATCGCCATCGGCCTGGGCGAAGGCAGCGACCTGCGTCGCCCGTTGGGCATTGCCCTGGTCGGCGGCTTGTTCGTGTCACAGAGCCTGACCCTGCTCAGCACGCCCGCGCTGTACGTGGTTTTTTCCTGCCTCGCCGCGCGCCGCAAGGCCTGGGCCGAACGCCGCCGTGTGCGCCGCTTGCCCGCCGCGCGGCATCGCCTCGCCGATACCTGACCGTTGCCGCGGCGGGGTCGCCCGTGTTGTCGCGGGCGCATTGCCCGGACCAGGTGTTGCGACAAAACGGCGCGGCAACCGCGTGATTGCCTGCGCTGATCTGGACTTGCCGGGGCGGGTTCAGTATAAACAAAGCTAGCCATTGGCCACGACTGCGGCAGCGAAAACATCGCTGGCTGCAGGCTACTTCGCGTACACGCACGGGGCGCGCGCCACATGACCATGAACCCTCGCAAGGTGTTGCTCATCCGCAAGTTGCCGCGGGGCGACGAGCCCGCGTTTGCGTAAGCCGCGCTCCGCCGGCTGCCCCGCGTTACCGTGATTGGTTTGGACGTCTAGGCGTCCGTTTGCACACGACAACCGCAACTGAGGGTTCATTATGAGTCATCCAGGACTATCCCGCCTGCTTGGGCTGGCGGTGCTGTCAGTGGCGTTCGTGACGGCTGCTGCCGTCCCGACCGCTGCGGCAGCCGCCGACAACCTGCAGGTTCCCGTGCAGAGCTACGCGGCGCTGCATTACCGCAATATTGGCCCGTTTGTCGGCGGCCGCACGCTTGCGGTTTCCGGCAACAAGGCGACGCCGCACACGTTCTATGCCGGGTTCACCGGCGGCGGCGTGTGGAAGACCACCGACGACGGCCTCAACTGGAAGCGCATGACCGGCCAGCAGTACGGGCTCGGTGTGGTCGGTGCGCTGGAAGTGGCGCCGTCGGCTCCGGACACCATCTACGTCGGCACCGGCGAGACCGCGATCCGCGGCAACATGATGACCGGCAACGGCATGTACAAGTCCACCGATGCCGGCAAGACCTGGCAGCACATCGGCCTGGCCGATACGCGGACGATCGGCCGCATTGCCGTCGATCCGAAGGATCCGAACCGCGTCTTTGTCGCGGCGCTCGGCCACGTGTTCGGGCCGAACGCCGAACGCGGCGTGTACAAGACCACCGATGGCGGCGCGACCTGGAACAAGGTCCTCTTCGTCAGCGACAAGGCCGGCGCTGTCGACGTGGTGATGGACCAGAACAATCCGCAGGTGCTGTATGCCAGCACCTGGGAGGCCGACCGCAAGCCGTGGGCGCTCTCCAGCGGCGGCCCCGGCAGCGGCTTGTGGAAGAGCACCGACGGTGGCGAGCACTGGACCAACATCTCGAAGAACGCCGGATTGCCGGGCGGCATCCTCGGCAAGATCGGCGTGGCCGTGTCGCCGGCAGACTCGAATGTCGTGTACGCGATCATCGAGGCCAAGGATGGCGGCGTCTATCGTTCCGCGGACGCCGGCAAGACCTGGACGCACCTGTATGACAAGGCCAATCTCACCCAGCGCGCCTGGTACTACATGCACATCTTCGCCGACCCGAAGGATGTGAACACGGTCTACGCGCCCCAGGTCGAGGGCATCTTCAAGTCCACCGATGGCGGCAAGACGTTCGCCGCGCTGAAGCTGCCGCATGGCGACGTGCACAGCATGTGGATCAATCCCGACCGCACCAACGTCATGGTCTCGGCCAGCGACGGTGGCGCGGCGGTGAGCACGAACGGTGGCCAGACCTGGGGCAACATCCACAACCAGTCCACCGGTCAGTTCTATCACGTTACCGTGGACGACCAGTTCCCGTACCACGTGTATGGCGCGCAGCAGGACAACCCCTCGTTCGAGGTGGCGAGTGCCACCGCGGATGCCGGGATCGGTCCGGTCGACGTCCGCGTCAGCGCCGCCGGCGAAAGCGGCTGGCTGGTGCCGGTGCCGGGCAAGCCGTGGATCACCTATGGCGGCGGCTACGGCAACCAGCTGACGCTGCTGGATCGCCAAACCCAGGTGAAGCGCAGCATCAGCGCCTGGCCGGACAACCCGATGGGCCACGGCGCGGAAAACCTCAAGTACCGCTTCCAGTGGACGTTCCCAATCGCGGTTTCCACGCATGGCGACAACCCGGTCTACATCGGCAGCCAGTACGTCATGCGCAGCCACAACCAGGGCATGAGCTGGGACACCATCAGCCCGGACCTGACCCGCAACATCAAGAAGTACCAGGGCAAATCCGGTGGCCCCCTGACCAAGGACGATACCTCGGTCGAGTACTACGGCACCGTGTTCGCGCTCGCCGAATCGCCGGTGAAGCAGGGCGTGCTCTGGGCCGGTTCCGATGACGGCCTGGTGCATGTGTCGCAGGACGATGGCGGCAACTGGGCCAACGTCACCCCGAAGGGCCTGCCGGAGCTGACCACGATCAGCATCATCGACGCCTCGCCGACCGATGCCGGCACGGCGTACGTGGCCGCGCGGCGCTATCGCCTGAACGACTACCAGCCGTATGTGTACAAGACCACCGACTACGGCAAGACCTGGACCAAGATCACCAACGGACTGCCGAACGACGAGTCCAGCTTCGTGGTGCGCCAGGATCCCAAGGATCCGAACCTGTTGTTTGCCGGCACCTTCAAGGGTGTGTACGTGTCGTTCAATGGCGGCGAACTGTGGCAGCCGCTGCAGCAGAACCTGCCGGCGGTGGCGGTGCAGGACATGGTGATCCAGCCGCGCGCCAGCGCCCTGGTGGTGGCCTCGCATGGACTGGGCTTCTGGATCCTGGACGACCTGCAGCCGCTGCGTGAGATATCGCAACGGGTGGCAAACGCCGGGGAGTTCCTCTTCACCCCGCAGACCGCGTACCTGGTGCGGCGCAGCGGGCGGCCGTCCAATGCCAACGACGAGGGCCAGAACCCGCCAAATGGCGCCGTCGTGTATTACGAGCTGAAGCAGGACGTGCCGGAGAGCCAGCCGGTCTCGCTGACCTTCTCCACCCAGGCGGGTGAGAAGATCGCCACGTTCACCAACCAGCCGCCAAAGGCGGAGCCGGCAGCCGAGGGCGAGGACGAGGACGAAGAGGGCGCAAGCAGCAAGAAGCCCAAGAACCTGGTGGCGGCCAAGGCCGGCATGAACCGCTTCGTCTGGGACATGCGCTATCCCGAAGCAACCAAGGTGCCGGGCGCGGTCATCTGGGCTGGCGGCATGCAGGGTCCGAAGATCGTCCCGGGCAGCTACAAGGTGACGCTGAGCGTGGGGGGCAACACGCTGACCCGCGACTTCACCGTGGAGAAGAACCCGAACAATCCGGCCACCCAGGCGGATTTCGAGGCGCAGCTCGCCTTGCTGCAGCAGATCCACGCCAAGCTCAACCAGACCAACGAGGCGATCCTGCAGATTCGCAAGCTGCGTGACCAGGGCGGCGTGGGCAAGGCCAACTTGGCCAAGCTGAGCACGATCGAGAATGCGTTGATGCAGACGCAGTCGCACGCCAACGAGGACCCGCTCAACTATCCAATCCGTCTGGACAACAAGCTGGCGTCGCTGGCGGCGCAAGTGGGTTCGGACTTTGGTGCACCGACCCGGCAGGACCGTGAGGTCTACAACGAGTTGGCGGCACAGGTCGACCAGCAGTTGAAGTTGCTCCAGCCCCTGCTGAAGTAACCCCGCGCTGGTCGCGGCAATCGCTCACCGGGGCTGCCTACATGCAGCCCCGGTTCTTTTTGGCTCGGTGCGTACCAATGGCGGGCTGGTGGGCAGCCGTGGAAACACGGGTCGGAGCGTCAGCGAACGTCCGAACAATTGCCGTCATCCCCGCGCAAGCGCACTGCGGTCGGGAATGGACCCAGGCTCACCATTCCGGCTGCCTCTTCTCGTCATTCCCGCGAAAGCGGGAATGACGACGAGGGACGACGAGGGACGATCCGCAGGAATGACGACGGGGCTGCTCGGCGGGAATGACGATCGGGAGCGTGGCGTTCAGGCCCTTCCCTGGGCCTGTTCGGGGCCCGCTCAAGCGGTGGCGGGGGCGCCAACCAGGGTGTAGCCCTTGAGGCGCGTGGCGAAGTCCTGCAGCGAGCGGATACCGCTGGCTTCGGCCTCGCTGATCCATTGCTGCAAGCCCTTCAGTGCCTGGTCGGCGCCGCGTTGGTCCAGCAGCGCAGACAGGCGGGCACGGAATTCGTATACCGTTTTCAGCGTCGGGCGCTTTGCCAGCACGGCCTGCAGTCGATCGCGCCCTTCGCTGTCCAGCCAGCGGCCACCGTTGGCCAAGGCACGGCGCATGCGTCGCGGGATGGAACGGACGCTGTCGCCGGCACGCTGGCGTTCCTCGGCCAGGGTGGGCACGATCACGCCGCGGTAGAAATCCGACAGCGCCTGGAAGCGATGGGTGAGCACGGCCTTCAAGGTGTCGGCGTTCGGCAGCGACACGTTGGGCAGCACGTCCAGCGACGGCGCAACGCGCAAGACCTTGGCCAGGCCGAGCTTGCGCAGGACGCAGATGCCCAGCCAGCCGATGTCGAATTCCCACTTGCGCAGGGCGAACTTCGCCGAGCTGGGGAATGCGTGATGGTTGTTGTGCAGCTCTTCGCCGCCGATCCAGAACGCCCAGGGGATCAGGTTGCGCGAAGTGTCGCTGGTTTCGAAGTTGCGGTAGCCGGCCCAGTGGCCAATGCCGTTGACGAAACCGGCGGCCCAGAACGGTATCCAGATCATCTGCACCGCCCAAAGCGCCAAGCCGATGACGCCGAACAGCGCCACGTCGATGACCGCCATCAGCGTGGGTCCCCAATACGGGTGCCCGCCATAGACATGGCGCTCCATCCAGTCGTCCGGCGCACCGCGCCCATACTTCTCCATGTCGGTCTTCGAGGCGCAGGCTTCCCGGTACAGCGACACGCCGTCCCAGAACACCTTGTGGATGCCGTACACCATCGGGCTGTGCGGATCCTCGGCGGTCTCGACCTTGGCGTGGTGCTTGCGGTGCACGGCCACCCACTCGCGTGTCACCATGCCAGTGGTGAGCCAGCTCCAGAAGCGGAAGAAGTGCGCAAGCGCCGGATGGAAATCGACGCCGCGATGGGTCTGGCTCCTGTGGAGATAGAGCGTCACGGTCATGATGGTGAGCTGGGTGACGACCAGCATATAGACCAACATGCCGATCCAACTGGCATTCGTGAGGCCTTGGTCCAGGAAGTCGAGTACCGCATCAAGCATGAAGGTGCACCGGTGGGGAGTGGGACGAGGCAGGGGCGGCAGAGCAAATCTGCGCGGCACTACGACCCCATGATAATCGGCTGCAGCGACGCTCGCGTGAACGCAATCACCACGGTCCTTGTGTGCGTGTCACCGACCGCCGCCGCAACGCGTGGCTTGTCTGAACATGGGGGCGCCGTGACAATGACGCAATGCTGATCGCCGACGCCCCGCCATTGCTGCAGTTGACCCAGGTCGGTCGCCGTCGCGGTGGCCGGCCAGCGGTGTCCGGCCTCGACCTGGCGGTGTGCAGCGGCGAAGTCGTGGGGCTGCTTGGCATCAACGGCGCGGGAAAGTCCACGACCTTGTCGATGATGGCCGGCGCGCTGGCGCCTGACCACGGCCGGATCACCCTGGATGGCAAGGATTTCGTCGAGCACCCCGAATTGGCGCGGCACCTGGTGGGCTGGCTGCCCGAGCGTGCGCCGGTGTGGCCCGAGCTGACCGTGCTTGAGCACCTCCATGCGCATGGTCGCCTGCGCGGCCTGGCGGGTGCGGGGTTGCGCGTGGCCAGTGACCGCGTCCTCGAGCAATTGGAATTGCAGGCGCTGGGCCGGCGGCTTGCCGGTGCCTTGTCACAAGGCCAGCGGCAACGCTTGGGCCTGGCCTGCGCGCTGCTGCATGGGCCGTCGCTGCTGGTGCTGGACGAGCCTGCCAGCGCACTGGACCCGGTGCAGGTGGCGAGCTTGCGCAGCCTGATCCGCGCCCAGGCTGCCGCCGGCACCGCGGTGATCCTCTCCACCCACGTGCTGGCGGAAGTGACCACCGTGTGCGACCGGGTGGCGATCATGCACGGCGGCGTGCTGCGCCACGACGGCCCGGTCGGCAGCAGTGGCCAGGCTGGCCTGGAGCGCACGTTCTTCGACATCGCCATGCGCGGGCCGCCCGCCGCCGCGCCCGGGACGACGGTTTGAACACGGGCGCCGTCATGCGCCTGGAGCTGCGGCGCCTTCTCGTGCGCCCGCTGGCCTGGGTACTGGCTGCCTTGACCTTGGCCGAGCTGGCGTGGCGCTTCGTGCTGCTGCTCGGCAATTTCCTCGGCGTGCAAATCAAGCTGGCGGCGCTGCCGGGAGGTCCGGGCTTCACCGACATGGTGGCCGTGCCGCTGCTGAGCAGCCTGCTGACCGGCGGCATCGTGCCATTCGGGCTCACCGAGCTGGCCATCGTGGTGGTGCCCTTGCTGACCATGTCCACCCTGGCCGGCGAGCGCGGCAGCGGCACCTTGCACCTGTTGCTCGCCACCGGCACCCCGGCCTGGTCGATGGTGCTCGGCAAGTATCTCGCCATCTGCATCTGGATGGCCTTGTGGCTGGGCCTGGTGTTGCTGATGCCGCTGGCCCTGGCGCACGGCACCCACCTGGATTGGGGCAAGCTGGCGGCAGCAACCATCGGCATGATGGCGCTGCTGGCTATGCTGACGGCGATCGGGGTGGCCTGTTCGGCCTACGCCTCGCACCCGGCGGTGGCCGCCACCGCGAGCCTGCTGTTGGCGCTGGGCCTGCTGATGGTCAATCTCGGCGCGCAGACGGCCGGGGTGGCCAACGGCGTCATCGACTGGCTGGCCTTGGGCACGCATCTGGAGGCCTTGCTGCGTGGGCTGGTGACGAGCGCCGACCTGGTCTGGTTTGCGCTGGTGATCGCGGTGGCCCTGATCCTGGCCACCTGGCGCCTGGGCACCGAGCGGAGGCGCGGCTGATGCGCGCCTGGCGAAGGCTGGACGGCTGGCTGCTCGCGCTGGCGCTGCTGCTGTGCGCTGGTGCGGTCGGCTACCTCAGCACGCGGCACAACTTCGTGTCCGACTGGACCACGGGCGGCCGCGCCAGCCTGTCGACGGAAACGCGGGCCATCCTGGGCAAGCTCGACGGTCCGGTGGACATCGTCAGCTACGCCAGTCCGCAGGGAAACCTGCGCCAGACGGTGGCCGCGTTCATCGCGCGCTACACCGCGATCAAGCCCGACCTGCGCCTGCGCTTCGTCGATCCGACGCTCGATCCGGCGGCCATGCGCGAGCTCGGCGTCAGCGTCGACGGCGCCCTGATCGTGCACTACCGGGGCCGCGAGCAGCATCTGGACGAGCTGTCCGAGCGCTCGCTCAGCAACGACCTGGAGCGGCTCGCGCGCGGCGGCGAGCGCATCATCGGGTTCGTTACCGGCGACGGCGAGCGCCAGGCCGACGGCAAGGCCAATGCCGACCTGGGCGTGTTTATCGGCCAGTTGGAAAGCCGCGGCATGCGTGCCGTGCCGCTGAATTTCTCCCAGGTCACCGCCGTGCCCGAGGGTACCGACCTGGTGGTGCTGGCCAGTCCCTCGGCGCCGCTGGCGCCAGGCGCGGTGCAGGCCTTGCTGGATTACCTGGCCGGCGGCGGCAACCTGCTCTGGCTCACCGAGCCCGGCAATGCCGATCTTGGCCTCGGCCCACTGGCCGCCGCCCTGAGCGTGCAGGTGCTGCCTGGCGTGCTGGTCGATGGCAGCGGCAGCGCGC
>DATNBK010000090.1:0-2142 GCA_035571995.1 Rhodanobacter sp. | reverse complement strand
CAGCGGCTTCAGGCGTGCCCGCAGGGTCGCGATGTCGGCGTCCGGCGCGACGTGCTTGAGCAGCTCCTGGGTCAAGGTGCCGGTGTATTCCGGGTAGACGTCGATGTCGCCGTGCAGCAGGGCAGCCCAGAGGATGCTGGTGCCACCCAGCTCGCGCTTGTGCACGGCCGGCACGCCGGCATCCTGCGCGGCAATGCGCGCGACCTCGGCCAGGATCACGGACTCGGTGAACTGCTTGGAGCCGATGCGCACCGGCGCTGCCGCAGCCAGCCCCGGCAGCACGGCAGCGACCAGCAGCCAGCCCAGCCAGCGCCTCACGGCGCACGCCCTGGCAACTGCCGGCCAGCCTCGACGAAGCGGGTCACGAAACCCCCGGCCGGGCGCTCGCGGAAATCCTCGAGGCTTCCGTCCTGCACCACCGCGCCATCGCGCAACAACACCAGCCGCGGCGCAAACCAGGCGGCCTCGGCCAGATCGTGGGTCACCAGCACCACGGTCTTGCCCAGGCGGCGGAAGATGGCGACGAGTTCGTCCTGCAGCTCGTGGCGCACCACCGGATCGAGCGCGCCCAGCGGCTCGTCCAGCAGCAGCGCAGCAGGGTCTGCCATCAAGGCGCGCATCAGGGCCACGCGCTGGCGCTGGCCGCCGGAAAGCTCGGCCGGATACCGCGGCAGCACGTCGGCCGGCAGGTCGGTCAGCGCCAGCAGCGCGGCGGCGCGCTCGCGGATCCGCTGCCGCTCCCAGCCCAGGTAGCGCGGCAGCAGGGCGAGGTTGCCCAGCACGGTGAGGTGCGGGAACAGCCCCCCATCCTGGATCACGTAGCCGACCCGGCGCCGCAAGGCCAACACCTGGTCGCGTTCCAGCACCCGGCCATCGATGCGCACGCAACCCTGGTCTGGCCACTCCAGGCCCAGCAACAGGCGCAACACCGTGGACTTGCCCGAACCGCTGCTGCCGATCAGCGCCGTCGTCGTGCCGGCGGCAAACGCCAGGCTGAGCTCGTGCAGCGCGACCACCGCGCCAAAGCGCTTGCCCACCCGCTCCAGCGCAAAGCCGGACGCCGCGTGTGTCTCCCCAGCGGACAAAACGGATGGATCTGCAGCCATCGGCGCAGCCTACACCAGGGCCGCTGCAGCGCCTGCTCAGGCAGCGTGGAAGTGGCGCCGGAAGGGGACGTCGCCGGGTGCCGGCTCCTCGAGCTCGCGGGCGTAGCGGTGGCCGGCGTACACCGCGTGCGCGATCAGGCCGGGCGCGTCGGCGTCGCCTATGCACCGCAGCGAGCGGATACCGGCCGCGGACCACTCCCCCTCGCGTCCCAGCAGCTCCTGGTACAGCGCGTCGTCCGGCAGGCGCGCGGTGACCAGCACCACGGCCTCGCAGGCGAGTTCGCGGCGCTGTCCGTCCCAGACGTTTTCCAGGGCGACGCCGTCCTGGCCAGCGCCGACGATGTTGTGTGATACGAGCACATCGACACCAAGCTCGGCCAGGCGCTTGCGGATATGCCGATAGCCGAGCGTGTTCTGGCTGAACGCGGCGACGACGTCATCCGGCGTCACCAGGGTCACTTGGCAACCCTGCGCGCGCAGCGCCTCGGCGGCCACGCTGCCGTAATAGAAGCCGTCATCGTCGAACACCACCACGCGGCCCTCGGGCATCCGGCCGTCCATGAGTTCGTCGAGGGTGTAGCTGCCCGGGTATGCGGCAAGACAGGCCAGGCCCAGCCCGTTGCTGCGCCCGAAGCCGTCGCGACGCCAATGGCAGCCCGTGGCAAGCACGACGTGTTCAGCGCCGAACTCGAGCACGTCCTGCGCTGCCAGGTGCGAGTCGCGGTAAAGCGTCACGTTCGGCAGCTTGTCGATCTGGTGCAGCCGCCAGTCGCGCACGCGCGCCCATTCGGCCAGGCCAGGCAGGCGTGCCTCGCGGCTTACCCGGCCACCCAGTTCCCGGCGCGCCTCGGCCAGGCTCACCTCGTAGCCGCGCTGTCCCAGCGCGCGGGCCGCTTCCAGGCCGGCCGGTCCGGCGCCGACCACAAGCACGCGGCTGGCCGAGCGGCGGGGTTGGATCTGCTCGGGGTGCCAGCCGCGGCGCCATTCCTCGCCCATGGTCGGATTCTGTGTGCAGCGGATCGGCGAGATGGTCATG
>DATNBK010000089.1:0-23653 GCA_035571995.1 Rhodanobacter sp. | reverse complement strand
CAAGACGTTGTCACGCTTGACTTTTCCTGCAAGCCAATTTTCCGTTATGCTTGCGGCTTCGTCTGTTCAATTACTGCTGCTGATATGCCTAATCGGCAGACCCTTGTTTTGTCCCCTGTTTGATCGAGGTCCAGCGATGCGCAAGATGGTTTTGTTGATATTGTCGGCGGCAGCGCTGACATTGGCCGGCTGCAACGGACAGTCGCCGACGGCATCCCCCGATGCCACCACACCGGCCGGCACGAAGACCGCCCCGGCGGCAGGTTCCACCGCGCCGATACCGAGCCAGGTCGAGGGCACAGTCAAGCTGCAGAACCCCGCCACCTTGTCTGACCAGGCGAAGCTGGAGATCAGCCTGCTCGACGTCACTGCCGGCGCCACCTCGGCCGGTCAGGCCGTGGCCACCAAGAACGTCAGCCCGGCGACCCAGTTCCCGGTGGACTTCCAGTTGACGTTTGATCCGGCCGAGATCAAGCGTGACGACCTCTACGTGGTGCGCGCCGAGCTGGTGGATGGTGATCGTCATTACACGATGCCAATCCAGGCGCCGGTGCTGACCAACGGCAGCCCCGCCAAGGTATCGATCGAGCTGGTTGCCCAGCAGACCCCGGGCGAACTGCTGCTGGCCAAGTTCAATACCGAGAAGGCCGATATCGGCGCGATGAAGATCACCAACGGCACGAAGCTCGAGAAGACCGATTCGCGCAGCTGGCAGGTGTTCCGCAAGGCCGGCGAGATCCGGATGATCCGTGAACTGGTGGACTACAACGAAAAGAGCTTCACGGACAGCTACTACGCCTACCAGGATGGCAAGCCCTGGGCCGCAGTCCAGGAAACCAAGGCCTCGCGTGACGGCAAGCCGACCTCGACCGACCGTGCCGGTTGGGACGAGAGCGACGCGCTGGTGCTCAAGCAGCATGAGGCGGCCGGCAAGACCACGGAACTGAGTGACAAGGATGCGCAGGACCTGAAGGATCAGGCCGCAGCGATCCTGTCGCTGGCCACCAACGGCAAGAACAAGTAATCGGAAGAGCTGGCCGCTTCCGCGCCTCCAAAGCCGCCTGCGATTGCAGGCGGCTTTTTTGTGCAGCCCGATATGGCGCACCAAAGAAAAACCCGCCTTGCGGCGGGTTTTGAGTACCTCACTGGATCCCTGCGTTCGCAGGGATGACGTCCTGGCAAAGGCGCGCGCTAGGCACGCACGCGCCAGGACGTCACTTGATCTTGCCTTCCTTGTAGATGACGTGCTTGCGTACCACCGGATCGTATTTCTTGAACTCGAACTTTTCCGGGGTGTTCTTCTTGTTCTTGCGCGTCGTGTAGAAATGACCGGTGCCGGCCGAGGAGTTCAGGCGGATCTTGTCTTGTGATTTGCTGGCCATGATTTACCCTCAGACCTTGTTGCCGCGGGCGCGCATCTCGGCGATCACCGCTTCAATGCCATTCTTGTCGATCGTGCGCAGCGCGTGGTTGGAAACGCGCAGCTTGATCCAGCGCTTCTCGCTGGGCACCCAGAAGCGTCGCTCATGCAGGTTCGGCAACCAGCGCCGACGGGTATGGTTGTTGGCGTGCGAAACGTTGTTGCCGCTTTGCACACCCTTTCCGGTGACTTGACACACGCGGGCCATGACTTTGTCTCCGTTGAATGGCTCAAGCAGGCCGCAGCCTGATGGAACCTGGTTTGTCGCCCGTTGGCCAGGGCAACATCGGCCCAGCGTCGAACCCGCCATGGCGGGCCGCATGCGCTGCTGGAGAGGTACGGCGCTTGATCGTGAAGTCCGCAGTGCACGACGGACTGCCGGTGTCACCCGGTCGATGGCGCGAGCCGGCTATTCTCGCAGGAAATCAGTGTGCTGCGCAATCGCCCGGCTGATTCAAGGCGTTCCCTGGCGTGCGTCGGCCCGGGAAGTGTGGAACAATCGTCCTCTTTTGACGATGCCCGAGAGGGATACCCGATGGCAGAAGTGACGCCCGCCGATCAGTCCAATGGACAGTTCCAGGGCCAACAGTTGGTGGTGCAGAAGATCTATGTGAAGGACGTCTCGTTTGAAGTCCCCAATGCGCCGCACGTATTCCAGGAAATCGGCAGCGACGAGCAGCCGCAGGTCCAGCTCAACCTGGCGCAAAAGGCCGTGGCGATGGGCAACGACCTGTACGAAGTGGTGCTCAGCCTGACGCTCACCTGCACGGTGGGTTCGCGCACCGCCTACCTGGCTGAAGTGCAGCAGGCCGGCCTGTTCGGCATTGCCGGTTTCACCGATCCTGATCGCGAGAGCATCGTCGGCAGTTATTGCCCGAACCTGCTGTTCCCGTATGCCCGCCAGCTCATTTCCTCGCTGGTGCTGGAAGGTGGCTTCCCGCCGTTCCTGCTGCAGCCGATCAACTTCGACGCCTTGTACGCCGAGAAGCAGCGCCGCCAGCAGGCAGGCGACGACGTGCCACCGCCTGTACTGAATAGCTGATCCGCACCATGGCGGCACAGCCGATCGTCGCCGTCCTCGGCAGCGGTTCCTGGGGTACGGCGCTCGCTGCCTTGCTGGTGCGCAACGGCACCGCGGCCCGCTTGTGGGGGCGCGATGCCCGCGTACTGGCGGACATCGCCACCACCCATCGCAACCAGCGCTACCTGCCGGACGTGGAGCTGCCGGAGGCCTTGGTGTGTACTGACGACCTGGCCTTGGCGTTGCGTGGCGCGACGATCACGCTCATCGTGGTGCCCAGCCATGCGTTTGCCGCCCTTCTGGCGGCAATGGCCCCCGTGCTGGATGAGCACACCGCGGTGGCCTGGGCCACCAAGGGTTTCGAGCCGGGCACGGGACGCTTCCTGCACGAACTGGTCGCGGCCGAGTTTCCCGGGCGGCAGGCCGCGGTGGTCACCGGCCCCTCGTTTGCGCGGGAAGTGGCTGCCGGCCTGCCGAGCGCCGTGACCGTGCACTCCGACGATGCCGGTTTTGCCGAACACCTGGCCAGCTTGCTGCACGCGCCGAACCTGCGCGCCTATTCAGGAGCCGACGTGCTGGGTGCCGAACTGGGCGGGGCGATGAAGAACGTGCTGGCGGTGGCGACCGGCATTGCCGACGGCATGGAGCTGGGATTGAATGCGCGGGCCGGCCTGATCACCCGCGGCATGAACGAGATGCTGCGCCTGGGCGTGGCCTTGGGTGCGCAGCCGGAAACCCTGATCGGCCTGTCCGGCCTGGGCGACCTGGTGCTGACCTGTACCGGCGACCTGTCTCGCAACCGTCGTCTCGGGCTCGCCCTGGGGCGGGGCGTGTCCATGGACGAGGCACTACGCGAGATCGGCCAAGTGGTGGAAGGGGTGCTTACCACCAACGAAGTCGTGCGCCTGGCTTCACGGCACGGCCTGGACTTGCCGATCAGCGCCGCCGTGCATGCCGTGTTGCATGGCGCCGCCACCCCGATCGACGCGCTGCACGCCTTGATGGCGCGCGAACGCAAGGCCGAATATCCGCATGGCCTGTTTTGCCGGCAGTGAGTGCCTGGCGCCCCGCCGAGGGGACTGCCATGTGCGGCAGGTCGCCGTCGGCGGCTTTCGGGCCACGGCGCTGCTAAGCTCAGGCATTTGACTGCGGCCAATCGCGTGTCAATGCATCCATCGGCGGACGGAAAACCAGACGTCGTGGCCAACCCGGTGCCCGGGCCAGGCGACGAACGCATGGCGCCCGAGTGGCGCCGGCTGCTTGCTCCGGTTGCCGCCGCTGACGCGCTGCGCGGGGAGCTTGGCTTTTTCGTCGAGATCGTGGGCGCGGACGGCGGCAACTTTGCCCACGTCGACATGGCGCCGGTGTGGCTGACCCTGGATGAGCGCGGCCATCACGTGCGTGCGCTGGCGCTGGACAGCCGACGCTTGTTGCACACGCCGCTGCGGGCGCGCGAACAGCGCCTGGCCGCGACCGCGCTCGGATTGCCGCAGAGTGCGCGCAAGGAACGCAGCTATGCCCGCCTGAGTGGTCGCATTGGCGATGCGCTGCTGGGCGAAGTGTTGGACGCGACGCCCTGCTTCCTTGGCGGGCTGGGCGGCTTGCGCCTGGCGCATGGCGGCAACCAGCCCCTGGAGTGGTACTGGCGCATGGAGCCGGACGGCACCCAACGCCTCTTGCCCGTGCTGCCGGCCAACCAGCGCCTGTTGTGGATCGACGCGCTGTGGTACCTCGACGCCGAACGGGCCACGCTGGGCATGCTCGAAGGCGCGCCTGAGGAATCCCACTGGCTGGAGCTGCCACCGCTGCGCCACGAGTTCGGCAAGCGCATGCGCACCCGATTGTCGGACAGCCCAGCGGGCAAGCGCGTGCCGCCGCCACAAGTGTTTGCCGAGGTGCTGCACGCCGATCTCGCCCCACAACGGGTGCTGACCTTGCATGCACTGACCAGGCATCCGCGGCTGGCCGCCGGGACGCCGCCGCTTGGCTATGGCCGGCTGGCGTTCGACTACGCCGGCGAGCGCCTGCCGAGCCGCGGCGGCGAGCCGCGCGTGCGCCGCGTGCGCGACGGGCAACTGGTGGAGATCGTGCGCCGTCGCGCCGATGAGCTGGTGGCCATGGAGCAGCTCGAGCGCATCGGCCTGAGCACCGGCGTGGATACGGACGGCTTGCCCTGGGATGTCGCCGACATCCTGCCCGAGGATGCGTGGCTGTTTGCCGGCGCCGGCCCGACCGGCGCGCTCGAGGTCAACACGCCATCGCGCTGGCTGGCCTTGCGGGCGCGCCTGGAAGAGGAGGGCTTCCACGTCGAATATGCGCCTAGCTTCCCCTTCGAGGTGCTCGATGGCCCGGTGCGCTGGTATGGCAGCGCGGTTGACGACCGCGACGACCACGCCTTCGACCTGGAGATCGGCATCGAGGTCGCCGGCGAGCGCCACAACCTGCTGCCCGCCGTGGCCCAGGCGCTGGCCGAGCAGCAACTGAGCCTGCAGCCGGCAGCCAACGAGCCGGCCGATGCAGTGTGGTATGCGCCGCTGGATGCGCGGCGCCGGGTGCCGGTATCGGTGGGCGAGCTGCGCAACCTGCTGGCGCCCCTGGTTGAATACCTGGAGGTGCCTCGGCAGACGCTGCACCTGCCGCGGGTCCAGGCCGGCCGCCTGGACGAGCTCGCCGCGGCCTTGCCTGCCGACAGCGTGCTCGAGGCGCCCAGGCAGTTGCGCGGCTTCACCGCCAAGCTGCGCGACGCCGCGGCCCGCGCCAGCGACGTCGTTCCACCGGGGCTCATTGGCGAGTTGCGGCCCTACCAGCGCGAAGGCCTGCGCTGGCTCAACGCCCTGGCCGAGGCCGGGGTCGGGGGCGTGCTGGCCGACGACATGGGCCTGGGCAAGACCCTGCAGCTATTGACCCACCTGTTGGCTTTGAAGCACTCCGGCGCGCTGGAATTGCCGGCGTTGGTGGTGGTGCCGACCAGCCTGATCCCGAACTGGCAGGCCGAAGCTGCGCGCTTTGCGCCCTCGCTGCGGTTGCTGGTGGTGCACGGCCCACAACGCACCGATGCCTTGGCGCACATGTCCGAGGCCGACATCGTGCTGACCAGCTACGCCCTGGTGCCGCGCGACGCCGCCCTGCTGCGCAAGCAGGGCTTCTCCGCCATCGTGCTGGACGAGGCGCAGCAGGTGAAGAACCCGCGCACCCTGGCCCGGCGCGCCCTGCTCAGTTTGCGCACGGGCAGATATTTGTGCCTCACCGGCACCCCGCTGGAGAACCACCTGGGCGAGCTCTGGGCGCAGATGGACCTGGCGGTACCCGGCCTGCTCGGCGACGAGGCCCTGTTTCGCCGCCACTATCGCCAGCCGATCGAGAAGCAGCACGACGAGGCCTGCCTGCAGCGGCTCAACCAGCGCATCGCCCCGTTCATCCTGCGCCGCACCAAGGGCCAGGTGGCCACCGAGCTGCCACCGAAGACCGAGATCACGCGCCGCGTCGCCTTGCTCGGGCGGCAGCGCGAGCTGTATGACGGCTTGCGCCTGGCCCTCGCCGACGAGCTGCGCGAGATCATTGCCGAGCGCGGCATGGCGCACTCCGGCATCGTGGTTCTGGACGCCCTGCTCAAGTTGCGCCAGGTGTGTTGCGATCCGCGCCTGGTCAAGCTCGAGGCGGCGCGCGGAGTGCGCGAGTCGGCCAAGCTCGAGTTGCTGATGGAGATGCTGCCGGCCTTGCTTGACGAGGGACGCCGGATCCTGCTGTTTTCCCAGTTCACCAGCATGCTCAAGCTGCTCGCCGCCGAGCTCGACCGCCGGCACATCCGCTACGTCACCCTCACCGGCGAAACCCGTGACCGCGGCGACCCGGTGCAGCGTTTCCAGGCCGGGAAGGTGCCGTTGTTCCTGCTCTCACTGAAGGCAGGCGGCGTGGGCCTGAACCTCACCGCTGCCGACACCGTGATCCATTACGACCCGTGGTGGAATCCGGCCGCCGAGGACCAGGCCAGCGATCGTGCGCACCGCATTGGCCAGGACAAGCCCGTGTTCGTGTTCCGGTTGATCACCGTGGGCACGGTCGAGGAGCGCATCGAGGAGATGAAGTCGCGCAAGGCCGAACTCGCCGCCGCGGTGCTCGATGGAGGCGGCAGCCGCAGCAGGTTCAGCTTCGACGAGGCCGACCTGGCCAGGCTGCTGGCGCCGCCCGAAGGTGAGTAGGGACGCCCGGCCCATGCTTTTGCCTTGACGCTACAGCGAAGGATCGAAACGAGAGCCGGGCCATCACTGGCTCCTGCGCGCAAGCCAGCGGTCGTTGTCCTGCCGGGCGATGGCCGCGACGCCGAGCAGGCCGGACTCGGCCGCGGTCATGGCGGCGATCGGCACCTTCCCCATGGCTTCGGCAAAACGTCCCTTGGCCTCGAAACGGGTGACGAAGCTGCCGCGCTGCAGCCAGGGCAGCAATGCCTGCAACATGCCTCCGGTCAGATACACGCCATCCCAGGCGCCGAGCGTCAGCACCAGGTCTCCCGCCACGCTGCCGAAGATCTCAACCATCGTCTCCACGGCGCGCACGCAGCACGGATCGTCGCCGGCGTCGGCGTGTCGGGTGATGTCCTCGGGGTGCCATGGCTCGGCGGTTTGCCCGGCGATGGCGCACAGTGCGGTGTAGACGTTGACCAGGCCACTGCCGCATAGCACGCGTTCCTTGGAGACCCGGCCGTAGCGCTTGGCCAGGTGTTGCAGCAGCTCGATCTCGGTTGCCGTCTGCGGCGCGAAGCCACTGTGGCCACCTTCGGTTTCCAGTGGGGCAGGATGGCCATCGCGCACCAGCAAGGCGCCTACCCCGAGTCCCGTCCCCGGCCCGATGACGGCAAAGGTCTGCGTCGCACGTGCTCCAGGCTCCGGCAACGGGTGGCCGCCAAGCGCAAGCACCTGGTCCTTGGCGAGCAGGGTCGGTGCCATGGACTGCGCCGCGAAATCGTTGACCAGGCGCACCGACTGCAGGCCCAGGCCGCGTTGGAGGGCGTGCGCGTCGATGGTCCACGCGTGGTTCGTGATCTTGACTGTTTGTTCCGCGCTGACCCGGCCCGCTGCGGCGACCAGCATGCCTTGGGGCTGCGCGCCGCTGTCGTCCAGGTATTGCCGGGCGGCTGCTTCCAGCGTCGGGAAGTCGGCGACGCGATAGCGCCGCAGGCTGCCGGCCTCGAGCGGCGTGGTCCCGGTCGGGTTGCACGACGCGAAACGTACGTTGGTGCCGCCGAGGTCGACCAGCAGGGTGTTGGTGCAGGCCTTGTTGCCGGGTGTGGGAGTGGGGGTCGACATGTTCCTAGAGTGCCGCTTTGCATGCTGGACGTCCATTCTTGGCTTGCCGCGATGCGCGGAGCTGGTGGCGTGGCGTCGCATGGCCGGGGTGGTGCGGTGCGCGCAGTACAATCACGCCATGTCCATTGAAGTACGGCGCACGCCATGAGTTTTCCCCATACGCGCATGCGGCGCATGCGGCACGACGCCTTTTCCCGCGCCTTGATGCGCGAGCACAGCCTGATGCCCAGCGACCTGATCATGGTCGCCTTCATCATCGAGGGAGACGCGCGGCGTGAACCTGTGCCCTCGATGCCTGGTGTGGATCGGCTGTCCATCGACGAGTTGCTCAAGCTGGCCGGCGAATGCGTGCGGCTGGGCGTGCCGGCGCTGGCCTTGTTTCCCTCGCCGTCGGCCGAGGTGAAGACGCTGGATGCGTGCGAGGCATGGAACCCCGACAACCTCATGCATCGCGCGACCCGCGCGCTGAAGGCGCGCTACCCGGAACTCGGCCTGATTGGCGACGTGGCGCTCGACCCTTACACCACGCATGGCCAGGACGGCTTGATCGACGCCGATGGCTACGTCATGAACGAGCCGACGGTGGAGGCCCTGGTGAAGATGTCGTTGGCCCAGGCCGAGGCCGGCATGGATTTCGTCGCCCCCTCGGACATGATGGACGGCCGCATCGGCACCATCCGCAGCGCGCTGGAAGCGGCCGGCCATATCCACACACGCATCCTGGCCTATTCGGCAAAGTACGCCTCGGCGTTCTACGGGCCGTTCCGCGATGCCGTGGGCTCGGCAGCCAGCCTGGGCAAGGGCGACAAGCACACCTACCAGATGGATGTCGGCAACAGCGACGAGGCCTTGCGCGAGATCGCGCTCGACCTCGACGAGGGCGCCGACGTGGTGATGGTCAAGCCTGGCCTGCCGTACCTGGACATCGTGCGCCGGGTCAAGGACCGTTTTGGCGCGCCGACCTTCGTCTACCAGGTCAGCGGCGAGTACGCCATGCTCAAGGCGGCGGCGCAGAACGGTTGGCTGGACGAGCGTGCCGTGGTACTGGAGGCGTTGACCAGCATCAAGCGCGCCGGCGCCGATGCGATCCTCACCTATTTCGCGCTGGACGCCGCCCGCTGGCTCCGCGGTGAGTGATTGGCGGCAAACGTCAAGCCCGGTTACGCGACATCCCCCGGCCAGTCCCCATCGACCCGCTCCCGGCGATGCCGCCGGGGGAGAGCCGACGCACGATACGGGTGGGCGCGCAGGGCGGGCTCAGTAGGCGAATTCTTCGAAGACCGGGTCCACGCTGCCATGCCAGGGGCCGTGGAACAGTTCGAGCTTCTGCTCGGCGGGGGTCTGGTTGGCCTCGACGATCTTCTGCAGCGGATCGAGGAAGATCGCCTCGTCGTTGCCCAGGGCGTTGAGCCGGGCGCGCCGGCGCAGGCCGTGCTTGGCGATTTCCAGCGCCTGCGCTGCCAGCTCGCGGACGCTGGCCTTGCGGAACGGCAGCTTGAGCGCGTGCTTTGGTACCCCATCGCGCAAGGCATGCCGCTCTTCGCGGGTGAAATCCTTCACCAAGTCCCAGGCCGCGTCCAGCGCCTCCTCGTCGTAGAGCAGGCCGACCCAGAACGCGGGCAGCGCACACAGGCGGTTCCACGGTCCACCGTCGGCGCCGCGCATTTCGAGGTACTGCTTGAGCCGCACCTCGGGAAACGCCGTGGTCAGGTGGTCGGCAAAATCAGTCATGTTGGCGTGGATGCCAGGCAGCATGGGCAGTTCCCCGGCCATGAAGCGCTTGAAGTCCTGGCCGGCCAGGTCGACGTAGCGGCCATGCTGCAGGCTGAAGTACATCGGCACGTCGAGCAGGTAGTCGACATAGCGCTCGTAGCCGAAACCGTCCTCGAACACGAAGTCGAGCATGCCGGTGCGTGCCGCGTCGGTGTCGGTCCAGATATGCGAACGGTAGGACTGATAGCCGTTTGGACGTCCCTCCGTGAACGGCGAGTCGGCAAACAGCGCGGTGGCCACGGGTTGCAGGGCAAGGCCGACACGGAACTTCTTGATCATGTCAGCCTGGCTGCCGAAATCCAGGTTGACCTGCACCGTGCACGTGCGCGTCATCATGTCCAGGCCGAGCGAGCCGACCTTGGGCATGTAGTCGCGCATGATCTGGTAGCGGCCCTTCGGCATCCAGGGCATGTCGTCGCGGCGCCACTTGGGCTGGAATCCCATGCCCAGGAAGCCGATGCCGTGCGCCTCGGCAACCGAACGCACCTCCTTCAGGTGCCCATTCACCTCGGCACAGGTCTCGTGCACGTTTTCCAACGGCGCCCCCGAGAGCTCCAACTGCCCGGCGGGCTCCAGGGTGATCGCGGCCTTGTTCCTCGAAAGGGCAACGGGATTGTCGCCCTCGCGCGCCACGTCCCAGCCATAACGCGTGGCCAAGGTTTCCAGCAGCAGTTTGATGCCGCGCTCGCCCTCGAAGGTGGGCGGGCGCAGGCTGTCGATGAGGAAGCCGAATTTCTCGTGTTCGGTGCCGATGCGCCAGGCTTCGCGCGGCTTCTCGCCGGCAGCGAGGTAGTCGGCCAGTTGCTGGCGGCCACCGGTGATCGGGGTATGTTTGACCGCACTGGGTATCGACACAGGCCATGCCTCACGAAGGTGCAAACCACAATGGGTTGCCGTGCGGCGACCAAAAGGGTTGGCTGAATTTATTGTACGACGCGGTACCGCGGCAGGTGCGGAAACGACCGGGCCGGCATGAAGCCGGCCCGGTCAGGGACTCCGCATGGAGCCGGCAGACCCCTATCCCCTATTCCCTGCTCCTCACCGCTTCATTGCATTGAAGAATTCGTCGTTGGACTTGGTGTTCTTCATCTTGTCGAGCATGAATTCCATGGCCGCCAGCTCATCCATCGGGTGCAGCAGCTTGCGCAGGATCCAGATCTTGGCGAGCAGGTCGGGTTCGATCAGCAAATCCTCGCGCCGCGTGCCGGAGCGGTTGATGTCGATGGCCGGGAACACGCGTTTTTCTGAGATGCGGCGGGAGAGGTGCACTTCCATGTTGCCCGTGCCTTTGAACTCCTCGTAGATGATGTCGTCCATCTTCGAGCCGGTCTCGGTCAGCGCAGTGGCGATGATGGTCAGGCTGCCGCCTTCCTCGGCGTTGCGCGCCGCGCCGAAGAAGCGCTTCGGGCGCTGGAGTGCGTTCGCGTCGACGCCGCCCGTCAGCACCTTGCCCGAGCTCGGTACCACGGTGTTGTAGGCGCGCGCCAGGCGGGTGATGGAGTCGAGCAGGATGACCACGTCGCGCTTGTGCTCGACCAGGCGCTTGGCCCGCTCGATCACCATTTCGGCGACCTGCACATGGCGCACCGGCGGCTCGTCGAACGTGGAGCTGATCACCTCGGCGCGCACCGAGCGGGAGATCTCGGTGACCTCCTCCGGGCGCTCGTCGATCAGAAGGATCATCAGGTGCGTGTCGGGGTCGTTGTGCGTGATCGCCTGCGCGATGTTCTGCAGCATCATGGTCTTGCCGGATTTCGGCTGGGACACGATCAGGCCGCGCTGGCCCTTGCCGATTGGCGCGATCAGGTCGAGGATGCGGCCGGTGATGTCCTCGCTGGAGCCGTTGCCGCGCTCCAGGTGGAACATCTTGCGCGGGAACAGCGGCGTCAGGTTCTCGAACAGCATCTTGTTCTTGGACGTCTCCGGCGGATCGCCGTTGATCGTCTCCAGGCGCAGCATGGCGAAATAACGCTCGCCTTCCTTCGGATGCCGCACGCGGCCGGTGATGTAGTCGCCGGTGCGCAGGTTGAAACGCCGGATCTGGCTGGGCGAGACGTAGATGTCATCCGGTCCGGCCAGGTAGGACTCGTCGGCCGAGCGCATGAAGCCGAAACCGTCCTGCAGGATCTCGAGCGCGCCTTCGGCCCAGATGCCGCCGCCGGAGCGGGCGTGGGCCTTCAGCACGTTGAAGATCACGTCCTGCCGGCGGGCGCGCGAGACGCCTTCGGAGACGCCGACGGACTCGGCGAACTCGAGCAGCTGCACCGCGTTCTTGCGCTTGAGCTCGGTCAGGTTGATGACGCGGTCATTGCTGCCCGGGTCGGCGTTGTCGTCGTCCACCGGCAGGCCGCTTGGATTGTTGTGGCGCGGGTTGTTGCCGTGCTGGCGCTGCTGCTGCCCGTTGCCACCGCGTTCGTTGCGGCGGCGCCGGCCGCGGCCTTCGCGCGGGTTGTTGCCGCCCTGCCGGTTGTTGTTCTGGTTGGTTGCATCCGCTTGCCCCCCGGCCCGCTCCGGCTGTTCCGGGCTGGGCGCCGCGTCGGAGGTACCGCGCGGCGCGGCGTTGGCATGTGGCTGGGGGTTCGCGCCGGACGCCGCATCGGTGCCCTGGCCGGATTGCCAGGATGGCTCGAGGTCGGCACTGGGGTACTTGGGCTCGCCGGCTTCCGCACGCTGTTCGCCGCCACCGGCGGGCCGCGGCGGGGTGGAAGATCCTTCCCGCACCTGTGCCGGTGCGTGGCGAGGCGAAGCCGCGGCTGACGCGGGCGTCGCTGCGGGTGCTTCCGGAGCTGGGGCCGCTGCGGCGGCTGGCGCGCGGGCTGCGGTTGCCGTCGGTTCCTTGGGCGCTTCCTTCGCTGCCGCACTGCGGCGCGGGGCGCGGGGACGCGGCGGTTTGCTCTTGACAGCGCTCGGGCTGTCGCCCTCGGAGTCGGGGGTATGGTTGTCAGTATCAGACACGGGCAGTCCTGGCGAGGGCCGTTGTGGTGCGGGGGGAAGGAAGTGTGTCGCGCGGGGCGCGCGGCGGGATCGAAAGTCCCGACAGACGAGGTGAATCTAGCACCCGCCGCACACAGCCGTAAAGGGCGCAGCGGGCGCCGGCAGATCCGGCAGGGAGCCGGTCAGATGGCGTGATCGATCATTTGCGTGAGTTGGCGTTTGCCGACGGCGCCGATCTGCGTGCCCTCGACCTTGCCGTTCTTGATCAACATCAGCGTGGGGATGCCGCGGACATTGTAGTTGCGCGGCGTCTGCTGGTTTTCGTCGATGTTCACCTTGACCACGCGCAGCCGCCCGGCGTACTCGGTGGCCAACTCGTCGAGCATGGGCGCGATCGATTTGCACGGGCCGCACCATTCGGCCCAGAAGTCGAGCAGGACCGGGGTCTCTGATTTCAATACCTCCTGCTCGAAGGCGGCATCGCTTACGTGGGTAATCAGGTCGTTCACTGGAACCTCCATGCTGCGACGGATGCCGCATTTCGAAAATACCGGATCACCTACACGTGGGGTATGCCGGCCTGCAATGCAAGCCGGCGCGACTGCCTGGCGGTGATCGGCTACACTCAGCTGTCCACGAAGCGCGGATCGGGCTCGGTAGCGTGTGCAAGGGCTCCATTCCAGCGCAACTGCGGGCGTGATTCAAGGGTGGCGACTTCGCCATCCGACCCGCAACCCTGCGCGGCCGCGCCAGGCGGCGGGTCGGGTTGCCAAGCCGGCCAGCCCGCGCGGCCCATCATGTTCCCGTCTTGTCCCGTGGCCCCCCGGGGGCCGCCTGCTGCAAGGCGTCACGCTGCCGTCCAGCGAGGTTATCCGCTACATGTCCCAAACCGTTCTTACCGATACCCTTTTTTCCTCCTTCCCGTTGCACCCCCTGTTGCAGCAGGGGATTGCCGACAGTGGCTTCGCGCATTGCACGCCGATACAGGACCTGGCCCTGCCAGTTGCCTTGTCGGGGCGCGACGTCGCCGGCCAGGCCCAGACCGGCACCGGCAAGACCGCGGCCTTCCTGGTTGCCGTGATGAACCGGCTGCTCACCAACACTGCCGTGCCCGAGCGCAAGGACAGCGACCCGCGTGCCCTGATCATCGCCCCGACCCGTGAGCTGGCGATCCAGATCGAGAAGGATGCCCTGGCCATCGGCCGGCACACCGGGCTGCGAATGGCGCTGATCTATGGCGGCGTCGATTACGACCGCCAGCGCCAGGAGCTGCGCGACGGCTGCGACATCATCATCGCCACGCCGGGGCGCCTGCTCGACTATTACAAGCAACACGTGTTCGGGCTCAACGGCATCGAGGTGATGGTGATCGACGAGGCCGACCGCATGTTCGACCTGGGCTTCATCAAGGACGTGCGCTACCTGTTCCACCGCCTGCCCGCACGCGAGCGGCGGCAGGTGCTGCTGTTCTCGGCGACGCTGAGCTATCGCGTCCTGGAGCTGGCCTACGAGCACATGCGCGACCCGGCCAAGATCGTGGTGGAAAGCGACCACGTCACCGCAGACCAGGTGCGCCAACTGGTGTATTTTCCGGCGCGCGAGGAAAAGATCCCCTTGCTGCTGAACCTGGTGGACCGGCTGAAGCCGGCGCGCAGCATCATCTTCGTCAATACGAAGGTGGCGGCCGAACAGGTCACCGAGCGCCTGCGCCGCCATGGCTGCCGGGTCGGCGCGGTGTCCGGTGACGTGCCCCAGCTCAAGCGGCAGAAATTGCTGCAGCGCTTCAAGGCGGGACAGCTGGACATTTTGGTCGCCACCGACGTGGCGGCGCGAGGGCTGCATATTCCCGGCGTCACCCACGTGTTCAATTACGACCTGCCGCATGAGGCGGAGGACTACGTGCATCGCATCGGGCGCACCGCGCGCCTGGGCGAGGAGGGCGATGCGATCAGCTTTGCCTGCGACCGCTATGCCATCGCGTTGCCGGACATCGAGGCCTATATCGGCCAAAGCATTCCGGTCGCGCACCTCGATCCGGAATTGCTGGTGATGCCGAAGCCACGCGCGCCGGATCCCGAATACGTGGCCAACGTGGCGGCCGACAGTGCCTCGTTTGGCGATGTCGTGGCGACGCACGCGGGACAGCCACCGCGCCGCGGCGTGGCGGGCGGCCCGCGGCGGAGTCCGCAGGTCCGGAGCGACACCAACCCGGCGGCTGGCGCCCGGCCCGCGCGCAGGCGCGCCAGGGGCGCTGCGGAACCCGATGCCGCCCGTGCCGAGCCGGACAGTGTGCCGATCTCGGCGGACGGCGGGGCAACCGCCGTACCAGCGCCGAGCGCGTCGACTGTGGCCGACGCTCCTGCCCGCAAGCCGCGACGCCACCGTGGCGGTCGCGGGCGACGGCGACCGGCGGAAGAAGTACAGGCCGGCGCGGCGCAGGCTGGCGCTGGCGCGCCTGCCGCAGCCGATGCCGTCGCGCGCGGCAGCCGGCGCTCACCGCGGCCGCGCGGCGAGGCTTCGCCCGCGCCGGCAAGCCACCGGCCGTCGCGCCAGGTGGTGGTGACCGAGGGCGCCGCCGGTGCGCACCGGGGCAAGAAGCCCGGGCTGTTCCGGCGCCTGACGCGCTTGTTCACTCGGCATTGAGGGCAGGCATGTGTGCGCCGAGCGCGTGTCCACGCGCACCGGTGCCACGAATGCCCCTGCTTGGCTGGCGGCAGCGCAGGCCGATAAAGCTTTGGCTTATGCTCTGCGCCAGTGCAATCGCCACAGACCTTAAGCCATTGCGATGATCCACTTCGATCAGGTGAGCAAGCGTTACGCCGGCGGCCGCGAGGCGCTGTCCCAATTGTCGTTCGACGTGGCTGCTGGCGAAATGGCCTTCGTCACTGGCCACTCCGGGGCGGGCAAGAGCACCTTGCTCAAGTTGCTTGGCGCCATCGAGCGGCCCTCGGGCGGCAGCATCATGCTCGGTGGCAAGAATCTCGCGCGCTTGCGTCGGCGCGACATTCCGCGCCTGCGACGCAACATCGGCATGGTTTTCCAGGATCATCGGCTGCTGCTCGAGCGCACGGTGTACGCCAATGTCGAGCTGCCGCTGCTGATTGGCGGCGTGGCCGTGCGCGAACGCCGCCTGCAGGTGCGCCGGGCGTTGCAGAAAGTGGGCCTGCTCGCCTACGAGCAACAACTGCCCGACAGCCTGTCGGCCGGCGAGCAGCAGCGCGTGGGCATTGCCCGTGCCATTGTCGCCCAGCCGAGCCTGCTGATTGCCGACGAGCCGACCGGCAACCTCGATCCCCAGCTCGCCGTGGACATCATGGAATTGTTCGTCGAAGTGCAGACGGCCGGGACCACGGTCTTGATTGCCAGCCACGACTTGCCGCTCATCAAGCGCATGCGGAAGCGCGTCATCGTGCTTGATCATGGCCACCTGGTGGCTGACCTCGCGGCCCGGGAGATCCTGTGAGCGCGCCGGAGCAGGCGGCAACCCCCACGCCGCCGGCAGCGCCGGGCACCGCCAAGCCGCGGCGCCGACGCCTCGCGAGCTGGTGGGAACATCATCGATGGAGCGCGTTCACCAGCCTGGCACGCCTGGCCTCGCGTCCTCTGGGCAGCCTGCTGACCATCGCGGTCATGGGTCTGGCCTTGGCCTTGCCGCTGACCTTCTTCCTGCTCCTGGGCAACGTGCAACGGCTGGGTGCGACGCTGGGGCAAACCCAGGCGGTCAACGTGTTCCTGGCCAGTGGCCAATCCGCAGTGCAGGCGCAGGCCCTGGCCGGCCAGATCGGAACCATGGCCGGGGTGGCCACGGTGCGCATCAAGACCCCGCAGCAAGGCCTGCAGGAACTTGGCGCCATGCAGGGCTTTTCGACCTCGCTGGACTTGCTGGATGACAACCCGTTGCCCTACGTGCTGCAGGTGCTGCCCGGTCCGCAGCAGGACGCGCCGGCGGTCGCGAGTCTGGTAGGCGAGTTGCGCGGCCTGGCGGGCGTCGCCATGGTGCAGGATGCAGGCGCGTGGCGGCAGCGCCTGGATGCCTTGCTGGCGATTGGCAACCGCGCGGTCCTGGTGCTGGCTTCGTTGCTGGCGCTGGCCGCCTTGCTGGTGGTCGGCAACACCGTGCGCGTGGACATCGCCAGCCGCAGCCAGGAAATCGCCGTGCTGGTCCTGCTTGGCGCTGGCCCCCGCTTCGTGCGCAGGCCCTACGTTTATGCCGGGGTCTGGTATGGCTTGCTGGGAGGCGCCTTGGCGGCGCTGTTGGCTGCTGCCGTGGAATGGTCGCTGCTGGCACCGGCGCGCCAGTTGAACCATGCCTACGCTGGCAAGCTGACGCTGGCCGGCCTGCCGCTATGGTTGTTGCTGGGCATGCCGCTGGCCACCGCGGTGCTGGGTTGGCTGGCCGCGCGACTGGTGAGCGGCTGGCAATTGCGGCGCATGCCCTGACCACAAGCCGCGTACCGTGACCGACGTCACATTGACAACGGGTGGCCCCGGGGCATCATGGTCCCATGAGGCGGGCTGCCGCGTGCGGCGCCCGGAGCATGGGGCCGGGGCAATCGGCAGGCATGGGGATGGGTGGCATCGGATGACGGGGAACGCGGCCAGGCGGGTGCTGGTGGTCGACGGCTCGCGCGTGGCGCGCCAACTGATCACCCGCGTCCTGCTCGACGGTTTGCACGGCGTGCAGGTATGCACGTGCGCCTCGGGCGCCGAGGCGCAACAGCGGCTGGGCGTGGAGCCGTTCGACTTCATCACCGTTGCGCTGCGGCTCCCCGACATGGATGGGCTGGAGCTGGCGCATTTCGTCCGCGCCTCCACAAGCCAGGCCTATATGCCGGTGATCGTGGTGTCTGGCGACGTCGACGACCGCCTGCGCCGGCGCACGCTGGGCGACGAGGTGACCGACTACTTCGACAAGGGCCAGGGCTATCCGGCGCTGGCCGAGTTCGTGCGCGGCTATCTCGCACCGCGCGCCACGGCCACCGGCGAAGTGTTGTACGTGGAGGACAGCCGGGTCGTGGCCCTGGCGACCCGGCGCATCCTGGAAAGGAGCGGCATGAGCGTGCGCCATGTCACCAATGGCGAGGATGCACTGGCGGTGCTGGAAACCGCCAAGGCGCAGGGCCGCATCGGCCCGGACCTGGTGCTTACCGACGTCAGCCTCAAAGGGTTGATGACCGGCGGCGACCTGCTTGAGCGCATCCGCGGCGCCCTGGGTTACAGTAAGGGACGTTTGCCGGTGCTGGTCATGACTGGCGACGCAAACCGGGACAACCAGGCGGCATTGCTTACGGGCGGTGCCAACGACCTGGTCGAGAAGCCGGTCGAGGAGCGCCTGCTGATGACCAAATTGTTGTTCCAGGTCCGCGTGGCCCAGCGCTTGCGCGCAAACGTCCAAACCCGCGCCGCGTGAGCGAAGTGCCGGTTAGGCTCGAGGCGTCGTGGAAGGCGCGGCTCGGCGATTACCTGCTGCGGCCGGAGATGCAGGAGCTCAGCCGCTTCCTGCACGCCCGGCAGCAGGCCGGCGCGCGCATCTACCCGCGTGGCGGGGAAATCTTCAACGCCTTTGCCCACACCCCGTTTGCGGCAGTGCGCGTGGTCATCCTTGGCCAGGATCCTTACCACGGCGCGGGCCAGGCCCATGGGCTGTGCTTTTCCGTGCGCCCCGGCGTACGGGTGCCACCCTCACTGCAGAACATTTTCCAGGAACTGCAGCGCGACCTCGGCCTGTCCATGCCGCGCCACGGCTGCCTGGAGACCTGGGCAGATCGCGGCGTGCTGCTGCTCAACAGCGTGCTCACCGTCGAGGAGGGTCGTCCCGCCGCGCACCAGGGCAAGGGCTGGGAGGGTTTCACCGACGAGGCAATTGCCGCGCTCGGACGCGAACGCGAGGGCCTGGTGTTCCTGCTCTGGGGTTCCTATGCGCAGCGCAAGGGTGCCTTGATCGACCGCTCCCGCCACTGCGTGCTGCAGGCGCCCCATCCCTCGCCGCTCTCGGCACACCGCGGCTTCATCGGGTGCGGGCACTTTTCCGCCGCCAACAGGTATCTCACCGATCGTGGCGGGCCGCCCATGGACTGGTCGCTGCCACCGTGAAGGACCCGCGGGGGATCGTCGACCCTGCTGCCGGCGGCCCCGGGTAGACAGGGCAGGACTGCCCTACTGGACTGCACGGCCAAATACGTGTACCATGCGGTTCAGTAAATATTCCTCCCCGCGTTGAACCAATGGGCGTCTTAGCACTCCAAGAGGCCGAGTGCTAAAATAGCCTGTCGATCATCGTCGTTTGATCAAGGAGACACTGTCCATGTCCCAAGCTTTGGTGACTGCGAATTTTCCCTTGCCGAGTGTGGTTGGCAGCCTGGATGCCTATATCTCGGCGGTACACCGCATCCCCGTCCTGAGTGTCGAGGAAGAGCAGGAGCTGTCGCGCGAATACCAGCGTGATGGCGACCTGGCTGCGGCGCGGAAGCTGGTGATGTCGCACCTGCGCTTCGTGGTGCACGTCGCCCGTGGCTACAGCGGCTATGGCCTGCAGCTCGCCGACCTGATCCAGGAAGGCAACATCGGCTTGATGAAGGCGGTCAAGCGTTTCGATCCGGACCATGGTGTACGCCTGGTCAGCTTTGCCGTGCACTGGATCCGTGCCGAGATGCACGAATTCATCCTGAAGAACTGGCGCATCGTCAAGGTCGCCACCACCAAGGCGCAGCGCAAGCTGTTCTTCAACCTGCGCAAGAGCAAGAAGCGCCTGGGTTGGATGAACGCGGCCGAAGTGCGTGGCGTGGCCGCGGACCTGGGCGTGCCGGAGGCGACGGTGCGCGAAATGGAATCGCGCCTGTCCGGTCGCGACGTTGGCTTCGAGCTGCCGGTGGATGCCGACGAGGACACCAAGCCGGCACCGGCCGGGTTCCTGGTCGACGATGGCGCCGATCCCTACGACAGCCTGGCCGACGAGGACTACGCCGACAACCAGTCGCAGTTGCTGTCCGATGCGCTCGAGCACCTGGATACGCGTTCGCGCGACATCATCCAGCGGCGCTGGCTCGATACCGAGAACAAAGCCACGCTGCAGGACCTGGCTGACGAATATGGTGTGTCGGCCGAGCGTATCCGCCAGGTCGAGGCAAACGCCATGAAGAAGATGCGCACCCTGGTTGCCGCCTGACCCAAGTGCGGCGCGGATCGCTCCGCGCCGCCCAGCGATGGTTCATCCGGCAATGCCGGGTGGTTCGCGCCATCCCCGTTTCACTGGCGGCTTCGGCCGCGCGCCTGCCCACCTTGGCAGTCATCGCTGCCCGGCTCGTCGCCGCTGACGATGCGCGCGTGGCGTCGGTTCGTGAAATAGGTCGAAGCCCAGTCCAGCAGCACGATGAGCTGGTCCTGTTTGCGCAGGATCTGCCGCAGTGGCGCGGCGATGGACGGCGCGGCCAGGCTTGCCGTGGCGACCTGGTAAAGCAGGGGCTGGAACAGGTGGTGGTTGCGGCGGTCGACCAGGGTGACGCGTGCCCTGGCGCCGGCGAGCTCGCGCACCGCCGACAGGCCGCCGAACCCCCCGCCGAGAACCAGCACGTGGGGAGTCTCGCTGATGGCCTGGGGGGTCAAGCTCACGCTCCAGAGGGTAGGCGCAACGCCGCGCCAGGCCCTGCGTCAGTTCAAGTCAATGCAGTGCCTTCGGCGCCGCTGCCGGGTGGTGCTCCAGCACCATGCCCTTGAGCACGTTCAGGCCCTGTGACAGGACGTAGTCGTGCGTCGCCAAGGCGGCTTCGGCCGTCGCGCCACTCGAGGTGGCGGCCGCCGGCTGGGCATTTTCATTCGCCAGATGGTTCGGCAGGTCGGCCTCGGAGCTGATCAGAGTCGGCGCATCGCGCACGCTGTGCACCGCCAGGTCGTCGACGGCGACGTCGGGTGTGATGCCCTCGGCCTGGATCGAGGTGCCGTTTGGCGTGTAGTAGCGGGCGGTGGTGATCTTCACCGCGTGGTCCGCGTCCAGCGGCAGCACGGTCTGCACCACGCCCTTGCCGAACGTGCGCTGGCCGACGATCAGCGCGCGGTGGTTGTCCTTGAGCGCGCCCGAGACGATCTCCGCGGCCGACGCGGTGCCGTTGTTGGTCAGCACCACCATCGGCGTGCCGTTCAACTGGTCGCCCGGATGCGCGGCAAAACTCATGTTGGCGTCGCGCAGCCGGCCGCGCGTGGTGACGATGGTGCCACTGCCGAGGAAATCATCGCTCACCGCCACCGCCGCGGTCAGCAGCCCACCCGGGTTGTTGCGCAGGTCCAGCACCAGGCCCTTCGGCGCGCCGTGCTTGTCGATCAGCTCGCCAAGCTTGCGCACCAGGTCGTCGGCGGTGTCGTCCTGGAACTGGCTGATGCGCACATAGGCGTACCCCGGCTCGAGCTCGCGCACCTTGACGCTGCTGACGGTGATGTTCTGCCGCACCAGGTTCAGCTCGATCAGCTGGTCGCTGCCCTCATGGGTGATGGTCAGGGCAATCTTGCTGCCGGGCTTGCCGCGCAACTGCTTGAACATGGCGTCGACGTTGTTGCCGTCCACCAGGGTACCGTTGATCTTCACGATGCGGTCGCCGGGCCGGATGCCGGCGCGGGCTGCTGGCGTGTCGTCGATCGGGGACACGATGCGCAAGCCGTCCTCTGTCTGCAGCACCTCGATGCCCAGGCCGCTGTACTGGCCCGAGGTTTCTTCGCTCAACTGCTCCAGGCCGGCCTTGTCCAGGTACTCGCTGTGCGGGTCGAGCCCGGCAAGCATGCCGGTGATGGCTGCGTTGAGCAGGGTCTTGCTGGAGACCTTCTCTACATAGGCCTGGCGCACGACCTCGAATACACGGCTGAAGTTGCGTATGTCGTCGAGGTCGACCGCGTCATCGGCGGCTGCCGAGCTCGCCGCCTTGGCCGGCGCCGATGCGGTCGCGTCGATGCTGCTTGCCGCCGCGGGCACGCCAATGCCCGTCGCCGGCGCCGGTACCTGCGCCCAGGCCAGGGGTGCGACCAGCACCAGCGCTGTCGGCAGCCAGCGGGCAGAGCGGTGACGAGCCGGTTTACACATGGGGCAACTCCAGGGGCACAGGGCGCTATCTTGGCACGTCGGCTACCATCGGCTCGCGCGCCACGGCAACGTGCTCTCACGCAGCGGTGTGAACGCAGCCGCCCGCGCAGGTTCCCTCCGGCGAGCGACGGCATCAAAGCTGGCGGCGCAGCCACTGGCGCGGATCCACCGGCTTGCCGTCCTTGCGCATTTCGAAGTATTCGCCGGTATTGACCCCCGTGGGCGCACTGGCGGTGGCAATCACCGTGCCCGCCGCGACCTTGGCGCCCACCTCGTGCAACAACGCCTCGTTGTTGCCGTACATGCTCATCCAGCCATTGCCATGGTTGATGATGAGCAGCAGGCCATAGCCGCGCAGGAAGCCGGCATAGATGATCTTGCCGGACGCCACGGCGCGCACCTCGCTGCCGCCGGGGGCCTTGATCAACACGCCGTTGCCGTAGCTGTGCACGTCGCCGTTGGCCGGCCATGGCAGATTGCCGCGGATATTGGCGCCGCCCATGTCGCCCGGCCCCGCAGCGGACGTGCGCGACTCCTTGCCTTGGCCACGCGCAGCTTGGGCGATGGCCCGTTGCAGCCGGGCGATCAGCTGGTCGAGCGTCTTGGCGTCGCGCTGCAGCGCGGCGACCTTGTCAGCTTCGCTCTGGTATTCGGCGTCGGCTTGCGCGGCCAGCTTCTTCTGTGCGTCGCGCTGTGCTGCCAGCGTCTGGGCCTGCTTCTCGCGTTCGGCCTTGTCTGCCTGCAGGGCCGCCTGCTGGGCGGTGATTTCGGCCTCGGTCTGCTGCAGCGTATCCAGGTCGGCAAGCAAGGCGCGCATGCGCCGTTCGCGATCCTCCTGGAAATAGCGTGAATAGACCAACGCGCGCGCCATGCGGGCGACGTCCTCGTCGTCAAGCAGCAGGCGCAGGTCCGAACCGTGGTCCAGGGCATAGGTCGCGCGCAGCAGGTCGGCCACCGCCGCCCGCTGCCGCTGCAGGTGTTCCTGCACTTCGGCGCGCCGCGCACGCAACTGCTGCAGTTGCTGTTCGCCGGTGGCAATGCGCGCGTCGGTATCGCGCACTGCGCGCACCGCGCGGCTGAGCCTGGCGGCCTGCTCGGCCAGTTGCGCATTGAGCTCGGTACGCCGTGCGGCCGTGGCCGCCTGGCGCTTGCTGGCTGCCTCGATCTGACGCTGCACGTCCTGCAGCTTCTTGCGCGCCTCTGCTTGCTGGCCTTGCTGCGCCTGGGCGATGACGGGCACGGACGCAGCCAGGCAGAGCATGGCGATGAGCAGGCACGTGCGGATGGCGGACGCGACGCAACGCGGGCGAAAGGGCATGCGGCGATTATCGCCGAGTCGACCGCCGCGGGCGAGCGGGACCGTGAAGTGCCGTCGCGATGTTGCGCGGGGCCGCGTCCTGGCGCGGCGGGTATGCTGGTGGCGTGGCGGTCCGGCGGCCGCTGTTGCAACTGCGTGGAGTGGCCAGCGAGCCGATGTGCCTGATTGCTTTCGCCTGGAACGTGCATCCCCGCTGGCGGCTGATCCTGGCCGGCAACCGCGATGAGTTGCATGCGCGGCCGAGTGCCCCGCTGGCGCACTGGTCCGGCAGCCCGGTCATGGCTGGCCGCGACCTGTTGGCCGGTGGTACCTGGCTCGGGGTGACTTCCGGCGGGCGCTGCGCGGTGGTGACGAATGTGCGCGACCCGCACGCGGCGATGGATGGCCAATCACGCGGCCTGCTCGTCAGCGAATTTCTCGCCGGCACCGATGCAGCCGACGCCCACGCCGAGCGGTTGCGGGCCCGTGCCGCCGACTATCGGCCCTTCAACCTGCTGTTGTTTGACGGCGGGCAGGCGGCATTCGTCGGCAACCACCCGATGCCGCACGGACGCACGCTGGAACCCGGCCTGCATGCGCTGTCGAACGCCGACCTGGACACGCCCTGGCCCAAGGTGCTGGCGATCCGCCAGGCCCTGCAAGCCTGGTTGGCGCAGGCTGACGGTGATCCGCAGGCCTTGTTTGCGGCCCTGGCCGACGAACGCCTGGCGCCGGATGCGCAGCTGCCGGTCACCGGCATCGGCCTGCCGCTCGAGCGTCGCCTGTCGTCCGCCTTCGTGCGCGGCGAGGCCTATGGCACGCGGGCGAGTACCGTGGTGGC
>DATNBK010000088.1:0-3178 GCA_035571995.1 Rhodanobacter sp. | reverse complement strand
GGCCACGAGTTGCGTGCCGTCATGCTGTGCCGACACACGGTGGCAGGGCAATACGTCGACCTCGTGCGCCGCCATGCGCCGCAGGCCCGATTGCTGTTCGACACTGTCGACCTGCACTTCCTGCGCGAACACCGCGCCGCCAGACTGCGCGCCAACGCCCCCATGATCCGCCACGCCCGAACCTCGCGGCACAGCGAAATGGCGCTGATCAAGTGCTGCGACGTTACGCTGGTGGTCAGTCCGTACGAGCAAAAACTCCTGGCTAGACTCGCACCTCAAGCCAAAGTGGAGCTGCTGTCCAATATCCAGCAGATCCACGGTTGCCGGCATGGCCACGACCAGCGCAGGGATTTGCTCTTCATCGGCGGTTACGGCCATCCGCCCAACGCCGATGCCATCCGGTGGATGGCCCAGGACATCCTGCCAGCCCTGCGCAAGGAGGTGCCGGACATCAAGCTGCATGTGTTTGGCGACATCCCCGATGACGCGCGACGCAGCCTGGCCACGCCGGGGCTGGAACTGCATGGCCGCGTCGAGGACCTCACGCCATGGATGGACAGCTGCCTGGCCTCGCTGGCGCCGCTGCGCTTTGGCGCCGGCGTCAAGGGCAAGATCAACATGGCCATGAGCTACGGCATGCCGGTGATCGCCACCACCACCGCCGTGGAAGGCATGCAACTGCGCGATGGCAGCGACGTGCTGGTGGCCGACACCCCGGCCGCCTGCGTCATCGCGGTCCTCCAGCTGCAGCGCGACGCCGCCTTGTGGCAGCGCCTGTCCGCCGGCGGCATGGAAAACGTGTTGCGGTATTTCTCGCCCGCCGCCGCCGATGCCACACTGCGCCGAATCCTGCATTGACCATGGCCGAGGCAGCCGCGATGCTCCAGACACTCCACGTCGCCTGCTGACATGTCTGCCCGCAACCTTGCCCAACGCTACCTGTTTCATGCCCTGCGCTTCGGCTTTCGGCTGGCGCCCCTGTCGGCGTCGACGCGCGACCGCCTGCGCCAGCGTTTCCTGGATCGCCACGGCGACCTGGTTCCTTCCGGGCCACGCGGCCAGGCGCCGGCAACCACGCAGCGTATTCACCGGCCACGCATCCGCGCCGGTGGCCGCGCCGTCGGCTGGATGCCGCCTCGCCCCGGCACGCTGCCCCCCTCCCTGCCGGCCACCCTCGTGGCGTTTTATCTGCCGCAGTTCCACCCCATAGCGGAGAACGACGCATGGTGGGGCCAAGGCTTCACCGAGTGGCGCAACGTGACGCGCGCCTTGCCGCAATTTGAGGGCCATGTGCAACCGCGCCTGAGCGCGGATTTGGGCTTTTACGACCTGCGCCAGCCCGACGTGATGCGCGAGCAGATGCGGCTGGCGCGCGAATACGGCATCGGCGCGTTCTGCAGCTATTTCTACTGGTTTGCCGGCAGGACGCTGCTGGAGACGCCACTGCAGCAATGGCTGGCAGACCCCACACTCGACCTGCCGCTGTGCCTGTGCTGGGCCAACGAAAACTGGTCAAGGCGCTGGGACGGCCGCGCCCAGGACATCCTGATCGGGCAAAAGCACAGCGCCGGAGACGATCTGGCATTCATTGCGTACGTTGCGCGTTATTTGGCCGATTCGCGCTATGTGCGCGTGGAAGGCATGCCGCTGCTGCTCGTCTACCGGCCAGGCCTGCTGCCCGACGCCAAGGCAACGGCGCAGCGTTGGCGCACGTGGTGCCGCGAGCATGGCATCGGTGAAATACAACTCGCCTACGTGCAGAGTTTCGATCGGGTCGACCCGCGCAACATTGGCTTCGATGCAGCTATCGAGTTTCCACCCAACAACGCCACCTTGGCACCGATCACCGCACAGCAACGACTGCTCAATCCTGACTACCAAGGTGACGTGTTTGATTGGCGCGAACTCGTACGGCAGGTGATCGGGCAACGCGATCCGCCCTACCCCTGCTATCCCTGCGTCAATCCCGGCTGGGACAACGAACCACGCCGCAGCGGCCGCGGCCGCGTGTTTATCCACGCCGCGCCGCGTGGTTATCGCGACTGGCTGCGCCATGCCATTGCCGCGGCAAAACGGCGCGTCCCGGCACAGCCGCTGGTCTTCGTCAACGCCTGGAACGAATGGGCCGAAGGTGCCGTGCTGGAACCCGACACGCGGCTTGGCCACGCCTGGCTGCATGCGACCCGCGAAGCACTGCAGCCCGCGCCTGCGGCACGAACAGGCACGCGTCCCTGCGCGGTGCTGCACGTCTGGTATCCCGAACTGCTGGATGAACTGGCCGCCGCATTGCGCGCCAGCGGCATCGACTGGCGCGTTGTAATCACCACCGCGTTCGAGCGCGAAGCTGACGTGCGCCAGCGCGTCGCCATGCTGAAACTTGATGCCGAGATCGAGGTATTCGAGAACCGGGGCCGCGACATCCTCCCATTCCTGCATGTCGCCAACCGGCTGCTTGACGAAGGCGTGGACACCGTACTCAAGCTGCACACGAAACGGTCCACCCACCGGCAGGATGGCGAACTCTGGCGTCGCGATCTCCTCGACAAGCTCCTGTCACCCCAGCGCGCGCAGCGGATTTTTGTCGCGATGGACTCCGACCCGAAGCTGGGCTTGGTGGGTGCCGAGGGCCACCTGCAGCCGATCAGCTATTACTGGGGGGCAAATCGCGACACTGTTGAGTACCTGTGCACGCGCCTTGGCATTGCGCAGGCGCACGTCGAACGCGACCGCTTCGTCGCCGGCAGCATGTTTTGGGCCAGGCTCGGCGGATTGCGCCCGCTGTTGGATGCGCATCTGGGCGAAGACGAATTCGAGCCCGAACAAGGACAGGTCGACGGCACGTTCGCGCATGGTATCGAGCGCGTATTCGCGCTCGCCGCAGCGGCTTCCGGTTTTCATCTCAACGATGCCGCAACCGTTTGCGGGTTGTCGCCGGCAACTCCTCCAGCCGCCTATCCGTACGCCACCCGCAACAGCTGATTCGCGGGCGGCCAGATCAATAGCGCGGGTTTTGGCCTCCCGCGTCCGCTGTCGTGGTTGGCACGGCATGGCCGCCCCGGAAAGGGCCCGCACGGCCATGCGTTAGAATATGCGCTTGCTATCGCAGCGCCCGCGCCAGCCAACGCGCGGCCCAAGGAGACCCATGAAGATACTGGTCGGCTACAAACGCGTGGTGGAC
>DATNBK010000087.1:0-3443 GCA_035571995.1 Rhodanobacter sp. | reverse complement strand
GCCGGGGTCAAATGGCTGGCGCAGGGCACGATCTACCCCGACGTGATCGAGTCGGCCGGCAGCAAGACCGGCAAGGCCCACGTCATCAAGAGCCACCACAACGTCGGCGGCCTGCCGGAGCACATGCAGCTCAAGCTGCTTGAGCCGCTGCGCGAGCTGTTCAAGGACGAGGTGCGCCGCATCGGCGTGGCGCTGGGCCTGCCGCACGCGATGGTATACCGCCATCCGTTCCCCGGGCCGGGGCTGGGCGTGCGCATCCTGGGCGAGGTGAAGCGGGAGTACGCCGGGCTGCTGGCGCGCGCCGATGCGATCTTCATCGAGGAGCTGCGCAAGGCTGGCCTCTACGACAAGACCAGCCAGGCGTTTGCCGTGTTCCTGCCGGTCAAGTCGGTGGGCGTCGTGGGCGACGCGCGAGCCTACGAATGGGTGATCGCGCTGCGCGCGGTGGAAACCATCGACTTCATGACCGCGAACTGGGCGCACCTGCCGTACGAGTTCCTCGGCGCCGTGTCCGAGCGCATCATAAACGAACTGCGCGGCGTCTCCCGCGTCGTCTACGACATCAGCGGCAAGCCCCCCGCCACGATCGAGTGGGAGTGACGCGGGGCGGCCAAGTCATTTCTTTGGGGTGAGGTGGTACAGGCCGCCGGGCTGGGCATCCTCCAGCATCCACAGCGAGCCGTCCGGCGCCTCCTCGATGTCGCGGACGCGTTTGCCGACGTCCCAACGCTGGGCTGCGGTCGCGCCGCCCTTGCCGTCAAACGTGACGCGGATGATGGCCTGGCTGGACAGGCCGCTGATCAAGGCGCTGCCGTTCCACTGCGGGAAGACGCTGCCCTTGTAGAACATGAGGTTGCCTGGCGCGATCACCGGCACCCAATAGATCACCGGCTTGGCGAGGTCGGGCCGTGTATCCGGGTTGGGGATCGGCACGCCGTCGTAATTCTTGCCATAGGAGACCAGCGGCCAGCCGTAGTTCTTGCCGCGCTCGATCAGGTTCAACTCGTCGCCGCCGCGCGGACCATGCTCGAGCTCCCATAGCCGGCCATCCGGAGCGAAGGCCAGGCCGTACGGCGTGCGATGGCCGGTCGTCCAGGTTTCCGCTGGTGTCAGGTTCGGGCCCGGGAAGGTATACATGCTGACCACCGGCGCCGTCTTGGCCGCCTCCGTATCGCGCGGCGGATCGATCAGGGGAATGGTGCGTGCGCCGGTCTTGCCGGCCCATGGATTGCCGGGTGCGGGTTTGCCATCCAGGGTCAGGCGCAAGATCTTGCCTTCGGGTTGGTTGATATCCTGCGCGGGAGTCATCCGCTGGCGTTCGCCGACCGTGAGGAAGAGGTACTTGCCGTCCGGTGAGAAGGCGATCTGCGCGCCTTCCTGGCCACCCTTGCCCTTTGGCATCTGGCGCCACAGCACGTTGAACCCATCCAGCCTGGGCTGCCCGTCGTCCAGCACGAGCCGCCCGCGGCCCAGTGCCAGGCCGCCGCCATAGCTGCCCGGTTCGGAATAGGTGAGATACACGTTGTGGTCGGTGGCGTAATGGGGCGAGAGGAAGACGCCCAGCATGCCGCTCTGGCCCTTGTAATAACTGGGCGGCACGCCCTTGAGCTCGGTCTTGGCGCCCTGGGGAGTGACCAGCTGCACGCGACCGACCTTTTCGGTCACCAGCATGCGGCCATCGGGCAGGAAGGCGATGCGCCAGGGCAGGTCGAAGCTCGCCACCTCGGTCATGGTGAAGGGCAGGGTGGGATCGGATTTCTGCTCGCCGGCGTTGGTCTGGGCATAGGCGGCGCTCGACAGCATGGCCAGCAGGAGGGCCGCGGCGGTCAGTCTCATCATCTGCAGGTCTCCTTTGCGTCCGAATGGTCGGAGGCATCGTAGCACCGGCATGCTGTCTTCCCGTCGCCCTAAATGCGGTGGATGTCGTGGCTTGTATCCACGGCAAATGCGCGAGCCATGCCGGCGATCGCTGCCGGACTCGCGCCGACCAGTTTCCCGTACATCCGCGGGTCGGTCGCGCCTTCGGTGTTGATGACGAGCACGCGGGAACGCGCGTCCAGGCCGGCCTGGGCCGACAGATCCGCCTGCCTGCGCAACACCCGCAACGCCGCCAGGCCTGCCGCACCGGATTCACCAGCAACGATAGGCGTGTCGCGCGCGTTGCCGCGGGCGAGCAGGCGCATGGTTTCGATGGCGTCGTCGTCGGCGATCGTCATGCAGTGATCGACGATGGGATCGAGGAAACGCCAGGCCAGCGGCGAGGTTTCGCCGCAGGCGAGTCCGGCCATCACCGAATCCACCGAGCCGGTCGCCTTGGCGGCGTGGCCCTGGATCGCGCTCTGCAGCAGGCAGTCGGCTTGCTCCGGTTCCACCAAGACGAAGCCAGGGCGGCGCTCACCGTGGTATTCCCAAAGCCAACTGGCCACCCCGGCGGCCAGTGCGCCGACGCCGCCTTGCAGGAAGACGTGGGTGTAGGCGCACTCGCCATCGCATCGGGTTCCCGTCTGCTCGGCGACCTCGGCGGCAATGCTGCCGTAGCCCTGCATCACATCGCGCGGGATGTCCTGGTAGCCCTCGTAAGTCGTGTCGGAAACGACCCGCCAGCCGTTCGCGGCTGCCAGACGGGCCGCTTCCTCGACCGACGCGTCGTAGTTGCCGGCGATGCGCACGATGCGCGCGCCATAGGCGGCGATGGCCTCCTCACGCTCGCGGCTCACGCCGGCATGCAGCACGATCACGCAGCGGCAGCCGGCGTCGCGCGCGGCGGCAGCCAGGCTGCGGCCGTGGTTGCCGTCGGTGGCGGTGATGACGGTGTAATCCGCGAGCATGTCGGCATGGCGGCCGGCAAGGATGTCTTCGGGGCGGAAGCCGGGATGCAGTCGCAGGATCTGCCGCACCAGGGCAATCGGGGCGCCCAGGGCCTTGAAGCTGCCCAACGGCGAGCGTACGGATTCGTCCTTGACACTGAGGCGGGCGACCCGCAGCTCGCTGGCCAGATCCGGCAGCTCACGCAGCGGCGTGGGGCTGCTGACGCCAGGCCAGGTGCTCAGCCAGCGGCGACTTTCCCCGGCGCGGGCGATGCTCATGATCGCCTGGAACTCGGCGGGGTAGGACATGCGCACAGCGCGCGGGTTGCTGAACAACATGGCGGTTTCCTTGCGGGATGGGTCGGTCTTGGATGTGTTGAGCTTGTTTCGTCGAATCAAACCCCGCCCGCTGCTATTTTTACGCCTTGCGATGGAGCAAGGTTGCAGCATGTACCGAAGCGGCGTTCATATGGACGGCCTGTGGGGCCGGAAGTGCGCATGTGCGCAACGTGGCTGGGCATGAGCGGCAGGGAGTCCGGGCCGGCCACGCCCTCGGCCGACGACGTGGGGCACATGCGCCACGCATTGCAACTGGCGGAGCATGCCCGCGATGCCGAGCATGAGGTGCCGGTGGGG
>DATNBK010000086.1:0-5885 GCA_035571995.1 Rhodanobacter sp. | reverse complement strand
GGATACGCGGCCAAAGAACACGTCGCGTACGAAGCGCAGCGAGTAGGTCACCGCGAAGGCGCCGGCAGCCACGGCGAGCACCGCCGGCACCGCGTCCAGCAGCGTGCCGTTGCGCATCATCAAGGCCTCGGCGAAGAACATCTCCTTGGACAGGAAACCGTTCAACAGCGGCACACCGGCCATTGCCGCGCCGGCTACCACGGCCAGCGTGGCGGTGATTGGCATGAACCGGCGCAGGCCGCCGAGTTGGCGCAGGTCGCGCGTGCCCGTTTCGTGGTCCACCGCGCCGGCGGCCATGAACAGCGAAGCCTTGAAGGTGGCGTGGTTGACGATGTGGAAGATGGCCGCGACCACGCCAAAGGCGCTGCCCAGGCCGGCCAGCATGGTGATCAGGCCGAGGTTGCTGATCGTCGAGTAGGCCAGCAGGCCTTTCAGGTCCTGTTGGAAGATTGCCGCCCAGGCACCCATGACCAGGGTGACGAGGCCGGTGCCGCCGACCAGCCAGAACCACTCATCGGTACCGGCCAACACCGGCCAAAAGCGCAGCAGCAGGAACACGCCGGCCTTCACCATGGTGGCCGAGTGCAGGTAGGCCGACACCGGGGTCGGCGCCGACATGGCCTGCGGCAGCCAGAAATGGAATGGAAATTGCGCGCTCTTGGTCAGCGCCCCGAGCAGGATCAGCACCAGGGTCGGCGTATACCAGGGGTGCGCGCGCACCAGCGCGCCGGAGGCGAGGATCGTGTCCAGCTCGTAGCTGCCCACGATGTGCCCGAGCAGCAGCATGCCGGCAAGCAGGGCAAGGCCGCCGCCGGCAGTGACGATCAGCGCCATGCGCGCACCGTCGCGCGCCGAGGCGCCGTGATGCCAGTAGCCGATCAGCAGGAACGAGGTCAGGCTGGTCAGCTCCCAGAAAAACACCAGCTGGATCACGTTGCCGGACATGACGATGCCGAGCATCGCGCCCATGAACGCCAGCAGCAGCGCACACAGGCGCGTCAGCGGGTCGTCCGCCGGCATGTAGTAGCGCGCGTAGATCCCGACCAGCATGCCGATGCCGCAGATCAGCAGCATGAACAACCAGCTGAAGCCATCCACCCGCAGGCTGAAGTCCATGCCCAGGGAGGGCGCCCACGTGAACGTCTGGCGCAGCACGTCGCCGGCGGCGACTGCGGGGTACAAGGCCAGCGTCAGCAGCAAGCCGACCAGGGCCGTACCGGCCAGCAGGCCCACCGCCACGTTGCGCCCACGGCTGCCCAGCGCGTACACCATGACGCTGGCGAGGAAAGGCAGGCAGAGGATGATGCTGGGCACGGTGGGTCGGGCGTCCGTCGGGGGCTCGGTCAGTAGCCGTGGCGTCGTGCGCTGGCTGGCCATCCGGCCAACGCCAAGTTCGGCAAGCCGCCGCACGCGGGCCGCCCGGCGCATTGCCCCCCGATTCTATAGCAGCGGTCAAACGTGGAAAGGCGTGCGGTGCCGATCCGACCGCCGGCTTGCCCTCACCGCGCCACTCACCCGGCGTCATTCCCGCTTGCGCGGGGATGACGTGGGGGTGGTTGGGCGCGGGGATGACGAGTGAGCGCTGGCGGCGCCGTGGTGCGGGGTCAGGACGCGGTCGTGAGCTGCCGCATCAGGCGGTAGGTGAATTCGACGGTCTGGTAGAAGTTGCCGATCGCGTCGCGCTCGTCGCGGCCATGCATGCGGATGTCGTCGACGTCGTTCCAGCCGCCGCCCACGCCATAGCTCGGGATGCCGGCCGCGCGGGTGAAGATGGAGTCGCTGGCCCCGGCCGCCATCATGGGCATCACCGGGATGTCCTTGCCCCACATGCCGTGCACCACGGCCGCCACCGCATCCATGACCTTGGCGTCGGGCACGGTTTCCGGCGCCGGCATGACCGGATCCGCCAGGCTCACCTTGATGGCGGGGTCGGCCGCGACCTTGGCCAGCGTGGCTTGCACCTGCTCAGCGCTTTCACCGGGAAACACCCGGCACTGGATCGTCGCCGTCGCGCTCGAGGGCAGTGCGTTCTCCTGTACGCCGGCCTGCAGCATGGTGGCCACGCACGTGGTGTGCAGGATCGCGTTCAAGGCCGGATCCCGGGCCAGGCGCGCGGCCACCGCGGCGTCCACCGGTTCCTTTGACAAGGCCAGCAGATCCAGCCCGCGCTGCCCGTCAGCTTCCCGCGCGATGCTGGCGAAATACGCCCGGGTGGTGGCATTGGTCTTGTACGGGAAGACGTAGTGCGCGATCCGGCCCAGGCCGCCGGCAAGCTCATAGATTGCGTTGTCCGGGCGTGGTTCGGAGGAGTGGCCGCCCTTGTTGGCGGTCTCCATGTGGTAGGTCATGTAGGTCTTCTGCACGGTCTCGACCGCGAAGTCGAGGCGCTTGCCGTCCCTGATCTCGCCTGAGCCCCCATCGGGGTTGATCACCAGGCCCACGTCGCCCACCAGGTCCTTGCGGTGCTGCACCAGGAACTGCGGACCGTCCTGCTCCAGGCCCACTTCCTCGTCCGCGGTGAAGGCGACGACGATGTCGCGATCCGGCACGTAGTGCTCGCGCTTGAGCCGGATCAACGCGGCGGCGACGGCGGCGTCCTCGTCCTTCATGTCCGCCGTGCCGCGACCGTAGAAATAGCCGTCCTTCTGGGTGAACTTGAACGGTGGCACGCTCCAATCCTGTGGCCGCGCGTCCACCACGTCCATGTGGCAGATCCACATCACCGGTTTGCCGTGGCCCTTGCCCTTCAAGCGCACCACCACGTTTACCTGGTGCGGATACCTGGTTTCCGGGGCGACGTGGATTTCGGCGTCGGTAAAACCGTTCGCCTTGAGGTATTTCACGATGACATCCGCCGTGCCTTGGGTGCCGACCTCGTGCACCGAGCGGATCTCCACCAGGTCGCGAAAGATGTCGTGGGCGATCCTCTGATTTGCCGCCGGTGGCAGCGGACCCGGCAGCCCCGCCCCGGCTGGCGTCGCATTGGCCAGGAACGAGGCCAATGCCAATGCCAGGACGCTCGGCAGCGCGACACACGAAGTCTTGTTCATGGGCACTCGCTGGCCTCGACGGATTGCGCGCCAGATCGCGCCGGCGCAAGACCCAAGAGTATCCACGTGCTGCCCGGCCCGGGAGCTGCTGAAAGTCATGCTTGACACTGGGGAGGGAACGGCATGGGGACCGCCCGTCCCGTTCCTGTGGCGGGTTCGTCGCGCGTGCCGTTGGCGTGGACAGCACCATGCCGGATCGCCGTGCACTACGATGGCCCGGCTCCCTCCAGCACGGACCACCATGCCCAGCGACACGCTGTCCGACACACCTGAACCCGCGCACGACGTGCCGGCGCGCCATGGGGATGGCGAAGGCGGGACTGCCTGCGCCGTGGCGCGGACCCCGGGCCGCTGACGTCGCCATGAGCAGCCAGCGCAAGATCGGCTACTGGACCTGCACTGCCCTGGTGGTGGGCAACGTCATCGGCATGGGGATCTTCCTCCTGCCCTCGTCGCTCGCGCCGTTCGGCCTGAACACGGTGATTGGCTGGGTCATCACCTTGGCCGGCTGCCTGACCCTGGCGGGTGTGTTTGCGTGCCTCGCCCGCGTACTGCCGGATGCGGACGGGCCGTACGGCTATATCCGCGACACCCTGGGTGAATTGCCGGCCTACCTCGCCTTGTGGGCGTACTGGGTATCGATGTGGCTCACCAATGCCGCCTTGGCGACGGGCGTGGTCGGTTATCTCACGGTGGTGTTGCCCGCCGCGCAAGCGATCCCGCCGCTGGTGTTTGCCCTGGGCCTGCTGTGGCTGCTGATCGTGGTCAACCTGTTTGGCGTGCGCACGGGCGGCCGCGTGCAGGTCGTGACCACGGTGCTGAAGCTCTTGCCCATGCTTGCCGTTGCGGCGCTGGGTGGCTGGGTGCTGGTGGACGCGCCGGCCAGTTACGTGGCCCACCTGCCGACCACGCCCATCACCTTCTCCGGGATCATGGCGGCTTCGACCATTGCGCTCTACGCCATGCTGGGGTTCGAGTCCGCGACCATTCCGGCGGCACGGGTCGAACATCCCGGCCGCACGATTCCGCGTGCCACCATGACGGGCGCAATCGTGCTTGCGGTCATCTACCTGATCGTCTCAACGGTGCCCCTGCTGCTCATCAGGCAGCCCGAACTGGCGGCCTCGAGCGCGCCGTTCTCCTTGTTGATGGACCGCTTTGCCGGCGCCGGCGTGGGTCGTTGGCTGGCCGTGTTCGTGGTGATCAGCGGGCTCGGTGCGCTGAATGGCTGGACCTTGCTGGTCGGTGAGCTTACCCGCACGCTGGCGAGCAACGGGGTGATGCCGGCCATGCTTGCCCGCACCAACCGCGGTGGGGCGCCGGTAAGTGCCCTGCTGGTCACTGGCGTGCTGGCCTCGATCATGGTGGGCATGAGCTACAGCCGCTCACTGGTCGATGCGTTCACCTTCATCACGCTCATGGTGACGGCTGCGAACCTGCCGCTGTACCTGGGTAGTGGCCTGGCCTTGCTCGTGCTGTGGCGGCGCGGCGTGCTGCCGCGGGTATTGCCCCTGGCGGCCATCGGCATCGCGTACGTGGCCTTTGCGTTCGTCGGCATCGGCGGGGAGCCGTTCCTGTATGCGCTCGGCCTCATTGCCGTCGGCCTGCCGCTGTATGCCTTCATGCGTCTGCGCCGCAAGGCCCCGGCGACTTCTGGAGAGCCGTTACCATGAGGGATCCGCGCTACGACATCCTGTTCACGCCGGTGCGCATCGGTCCGGTCACGGCGAAGAACCGCTTCTACCAGGTGCCGCATTGCAACGGCATGGGCCACGTCATGCCGCTGGCGCACGCGGCGATGCGCGAGATGAAGGCGGCCGGAGGGTGGGCCGTGGTCTCCACCGAAGAGTGCGAAATCCACCCCAGCAGCGACGAGACGCCGTATGTCGAGGCGCGCCTGTGGGATGACCGCGACATTCCGGCGCTGGCGCTGATGTGCGACAAGGTCCATGCCCATGGCGCGTTGGTGGCACTGGAGCTGGTGCACAACGGACCGGCGGCGTCCAACCTGTACTCGCGCGAGGTGCTGCTGGCGCCTTCGGCCCAGCCGAGCAAATACGGCTATCCGGCGCAGGCGCGGGCAATGAGCCTGCACGACATCAGCGAGTATCGCCGCTGGCATCGCGAGGCCGCGATGCGCGGCAAGCGTGCCGGCATGGACATCATCTACGTCTATGCCGGGCATGACCTGTCGCTGCCGATGCACTTCCTGCAACGCCGGCGCAACCAGCGCAGCGACGCTTACGGCGGTTCGCTGGAAAACCGCGTACGGCTGCTGCGCGAGGTGCTGGAGGACACCAGGGAAGCGGTGGGTGACACCTGTGCCGTGGCGCTGCGTTTCGCCACCGAGGAACTGCTCGGCCCCGGCGGCGTGGAGCTGGCGGAGGCCCGGGACATCGTCGCCATGCTTGCAGAGTTGCCCGACCTGTGGGATGTGAACGTCGCGGCCTGGTACAACGATTCGGTGCCTTCGCGGTTTGCCGCCACCGGCGCGCAGGAGCCCTTCATCGACTTCGTCAAGCAAGCGACCAGCAAACCCGTGGTCGGCGTGGGGCGCTTCACCTCGCCGGACACCATGGTGTCGCAGATCGCGCGGGGCGTGCTGGATTTCATTGGCGCCGCGCGGCCCTCCATTGCCGACCCGTTCCTGCCGCGGAAGATCGAGGAGGGCCGCATCGACGACATCCGCGAGTGCATCGGCTGCAATGTCTGCGTCTCCGGCGACATGACCATCTCGCCGATCCGCTGCACACAGAATCCGACCATGGGCGAGGAATGGCGCCGCGGCTGGCACCCCGAGCAGATCCAACCCCGCCGCTCGGCCAGCCGCGTGCT
>DATNBK010000085.1:0-7162 GCA_035571995.1 Rhodanobacter sp. | reverse complement strand
CGCCTCCGGCGCGCTCGGGTCGAGCACGCCGTCCGCGATGCGCGACGGGTTTACCAGATGGACGCCCATGGCGCCGGTATCCGGCCCGCTCACGCATGGCGTGGCGACCACCCAGCCGGTTTCCTTGTGCAGGGCCACGTTGATGTCCTGGTACTTCGCGGTTGCGATGCGGATTTCCTGCACCAGTGGCGAATGGCTGCTGACGCCTTGCATGTCCATGGACGACGGATCGCCCGCTGGCGCCCCCAGGGCGTATGCGGGTGCCAGCGCCAGCATGGACATGGCGATAAAGAGTGCGTGACGTGACATGATCCCCTCCGATCAACTCGACAATGATGGAATGCTTGGCGGCAGGCCTTGCCGCCCGTCCAGCCTGCCCCCGGCGCCGCCCGGAAGCTTGAGGACGGGCTTGGGCCATCGCGAGGAAATCGCGTGGAAAGCTTGGGGAGCGGCACGGGGCCGCGGTTTCCGGCCACCCGGGCCGGCGGCATCCGGCGCGCTCGTCAGGCACCAGCCGACAGGAGCATGCGCATGTCCGATTTCACCAAGGTGCGATTCGTACTCGCCGTGCCGAACCTGGCCCGGTCCACGGACTACTACACGTCGGTGCTCGGGCTGGGCATCGAGTTCACGGCGCCGGGCTGGACGTTCCTGGCGCGGGGCAGCTTTCGCGTGATGCTGGCCGAGTGCACGGACGCCATCCCGCCAGCCGAGCTGGGCGATCATTCGTGGTACGGCTACGTGACGGTCTCGGACGCCACGGCGCTGTATGCCGAGTACCGGGCGTCAGGCGCCGAGTTCATCCAGCCGCTGGCGGACAAGCCCTGGGGCATGCGCGAGTTCGGCGTCCGCACGGTGGATGGCCATCGGATCATGTTCGGGCAGGAGCTGCAGGCTTGATCGGGAGATTGGCGGACATGATGAAATCATCGCGCGACTTCGCCGCCTTGCTTGCCTTGCAACTCTGCGTTCCGGCCGTGGTGTACCTGCTGGTCGACGTATCGGATGGGAGCGTCGCGAGCATCAAGTCTTTCCTTCTCAACTATCTGTTCATGGTGACGCCAATGTTGCTGGTCGGCCTGCTGGCCATTTGGCCGCGAGCTCGCTGCGCGGCTTTGATCTGGGTGTTGGTCTTACTCAACGCCGTGCTCGTCGTCTTCCAGTTCTGGGTGCTGTGGTTCGTACCCGCGCGCGAGGGTGGATTGGCATGGGTGCTCTATATTCCGGTATGGGGATTGGTGCTCTTGGCGTGTGCCGTGGCATGGGTGGCTTGCTGGTATTTCGGCCCTGTGCGGAAGAGCATCTGACGATTGCAAACACTGCCTGCGCGTGGAGCCGACATGCCTCGATCCCTTGATCACATCGCCCTGATGGTTAGCGATCCGGCCCGCACCGCGCAGCTGTTTGCCAAGGTGTTCGACGATGCGCGCATCGAGCGGGGTGCGGACGATGGCGACGGCGACCATGACACCCAGGTGCGGCTGGGCGGCGTCTGCCTGGTGCTGGTGCGCGGCGCGCCGCCGGCTGCGCGCAACGGCGACCATATCGGCTTCGCGGTGAGCAAGGCCGAGTTCGCGGCCTGCGCCGAACGCCTGCGCGCGGCGGGCATCGAAGTTCTGATGGCGCGCGGCGACAGCGCGCTGTACTTCGACGATTACGACAACCACGTGTTTGAGCTGGACGTGGCGGTAGAGGGCTGACATGGCCGACCCGGCGTCGGTCCTCAGACCGCCGTCGGCACTACCGGAACCGGGCGCGTGCCGTTCTGCAGCTTCCATGCGTCGCGGCCGCGCGCCTGCATTGGGACGCGAGGCAATCGCAACGGTATGGGACGCAAACTGTCGTCGATACCGTGCCGGGCAGCACACCGGGGGCACATGCGCTGCGAGACGTGTGGCGTAAGATCGTTGCCCGCAAACGCCATTCGCAATGGAGCAGCGATTCGATGAAACCCAGGCACTGGATCGGCTTGTGCGCGCTGGCGCTGCTGCTCATCGGCTGCAACCTGCCGCCCTCGGACGGCAGCGGCGGCGACACATCCAACGCGCCCGGCAAGCTGGCTGGCTGGTACTCCCTCGACAAGGCTTTCAAGAACCCGCAGACACGGGCGCTGGCCCGCGCGGCGCAGGACAACAACGTCGCCGAAGTGAACCGGCTGATGAAGGACGAGCACGTCAATCCGGACGTGCTGTTCAGCGACGACGGTGCGCGCATTCCGCTGGTGGCGTGGCCGGTGCTGACCCAGAGCCTGGCGGGTCTGAAGGCGCTGCTGGACAACGGCGCCAACCCCAATGCGCGCGATCCGAAGACAAAACAGGAGTGTGTTGGCACCTACGGATGCGAAACCTTTCCTGTTTACGACAATGCCATGGTCTATGCCGCCAAGGTCGAAGACCCGGCCTACCTGCAAGAACTGCTGGAGCACGGTGGCGATCCCAATACGCGCAACGTCGATCAGGAGTCGCTCTTGTTCGGAGCCTACATATGGCACAACCAGTGGCCGAACGTGCAGGTGCTGGTGGAGCACGGGGCGGACATCAATGCCCTGAGCCAAGGCAAGTCCATTCTTTACGATTACGCCAGCATGGGAAATTTCAAGGCGGCCTACTGGTTATTGCAGCACGGCGCCGATCCGAAGGCCCAATACAATGCCAAGGCGGACTCGAAGACTCGTTATTGGGCCATCGAGAATATCTTTTGGTATCCAGCAGAAAAGACCGACTTCATCGAAGCGCAAAAACAATGCCAGCGTTGGCTGCTGGACCATGGTATCCAGCGGCCACCGATGCCGGAGCATTTTCGGAAGCAGCGTAAAGACCTTGGCCTGCCCTACGAAGAGAAAGACATCCCCTTGCCGTAGTCCACTTGCCTATCAAGGAACGATTCCATGCCTACCGAACTCGAACGCGAGCAGGACTTCTTGCATCAGTTGCGAGCACGCAACGATCCCGCTGCCAGCCGCGAGGCGGATCAGCTGGAGAAGCTCTACCACGATCGCCAGATGGACGCGCTGGCGAAAGACGTCTACCTTGCCGCCAAGGGCGAACACCTCAAGGCGCTGGGCCACCCGCCACAAGACTACCCACCGCGAGGTTGGAATCGGCTGAGCGAGCATCCTGATTTGGTGGCGCAGTATGCGGAGAGGCTGAACATCCCGGCTGCAGAATTGCGACGCACCTTGCATCCCGACGATTCCGGCTTCCGCGCCGAAATCTACCTGCCGGACGCTGCCCTGCAACGCGCCGGTTATCTGACCACGCTGACGATCAAAGGCTCTTCCGGCGTGGTGAAGACCTCCGATGGCCAGAAGCACGACACCACAGCAGAGGATTTCGGCGCCAACAATTTTCCACAGTCGGTCGGTCTCGAGACCGATTACTACGACCGCGCGATGAGTTTGGGCGTCAAATTGAAGAACGCTGGCATAAGATTCGAAACCACCGGCCACAGCCTGGCCGGCGGCATGGCGGCTGCCGTGGCGGCGGTGAGCGATACACGGGCCACCACTTTCAACGCTGCCGGCCTGAATCCCGTCACCACCGAACGTTTTGTCCAGCAACACCCGGGCGTGGTGGTATCCCACGACCTCAATCGTCTGATCACCAACTACCAGGTGCAGGGCGAACTGCTCAGCGACGGCGTGCAGAACAACATCCACAACATGGACGCGCTGCAGCGGGCCGAGCTGGGCGCAACCCTGAAGGAAACCTGCGACATCCTGCAGCGCGTGCCGGAGGCGAACGCGCTGTTGAAGCAGAAGCTGGCCGAAGGCATGGATTCGAAGTACGCGTCCTATGCTCCCGCGGCGGTGAGCGCCTTCGTGGACAAGGTCGCCACCGGCAACACGGACCGGATGCTGCGCGACCTGCCACTCGCGGCCGGCGAGCAGCACGTGGTGGCGGCGATGACGCGCGACGTGCATGGCAATCTGGTGCCGCGCATGCAGGTGACCAGCCTGCCGGTAACCACGCGGCTGGCCGCGCCGGTGCTGGAGTCGTTGGCGATGGTGTCCGCAGGCGCCCGGTTCGGCGAGCGCGGCGGCGAAGTGCTGGTGGCCGGCGGACGCCTGGAAGCCCGCGGGCTGCATGCCCTTGGCCGAGGCCTGGACGATGGCGCGAATGCCTTGGGTGCGGGTGCCCACGCAGCGGCACGGGCCGAAGGCGCGGTGGCGCAGGTGGGCGAGCACGTCATGGGCGCCACGCTGGCGCACGCGCGCACCGCGCAAGCCGAACTGGCGGCGCAGGTCGACGAGGGGTTGGGGCTGGCCAGGCAGTGGAGTGCCGACCTCGATGCCGCGTTGCTGCGCGGCGCGGGCCATCTGCTGCCCGAACAGGCGCAGCGTGCGGCGCAGGCCGAGGCCGTTCGGCTGGAACAAGCCGGACAAGAGGCGCGAAAGCAGGGCGCAACCGCCGCAGCCGCCGACCGCCTGGCAGGCCGGGCCGATGCTGCGGCGATCCGTGGTGCCACCCAAGCGACGGAGACAGCTACCGGTCGGGGTGCCGAGGCGTACGGCGCCGCGCAGCAGGCTGCGATCGGTGGAGCGGGCCACCATGCGCATGCGGGACTGGACGCCACTGCACGCGGGATCGAAGGCGCGACCCGCGCCGCGCCGACCGCATTCGGCATGGCCGGTGCCGTCGCCGGCTTGGGCGTGGCGAGTGCGGTGGAACTGACGCCGGGCAATTTCCCGCGCCTGTTCGAGGCCGGCCGCGCCGTCACGGGCGGCAATGCGGGCGAGGCGTTCGAGCGTCACCTGATGGATACCATGACGCCCAGCCTGGATGCGCATATCGCGGCCAAGGAAAAGCAGGCGCTGCAGATGTTGCACGCTGTCCCGGGCCGGGCCAGCGAATCGGGCGCGCCCGGCGCCACGCGCCCGGAGCAAACGCACGGCCACACGACCGAGCAAGAGTTGTCACGGGTGGTGTCAGTCGGGCCGGACCATGCGCGCGATGATCCGCGCCATCCGGACAACCCGAACCATGGGCTGTATCAGGAATTGCACGAACGCATTCCGGACGCCGGCGAAAAGCGCCTGCTGCAGTTCACGGCAGTCTGTCATGCCGGCGGACTCAACCACGGCAACCTCGGCCAGATCATCTGCAACGAGGATCGCGGCTTCATGCACTTCATGCCCGCCATGGAACCCAGGCCGCCGGTCGTGGTGGACCTGAAGATACCCTCGCCCGAACCGCAGCAATCGATCCAGCGGATCCAGCAGGCCGACCAGTTGCATGCTCGCATTCATGCCTTGGCCCAAGCCCACGGCGCGCAAATGGGCCAGCAACAGGCTCCGGGACTGTGAGCGGCACCGGGCGCGGAGCGGGCTGACGCCTGTCGCTTTCGCGGTGGGTAGGGCCCGGTTCGCGGCCTGCACCGAACGCCTCCACGCGGCAGCCATCAATGCCTGATGGCGCGTGGCGACAGTGCGCTGTACTTCGACGATTGCGACAATCACGTGTTCGAGCTGGACGTGGCGGAGGGCAGCTGACGCGAGTGCTCCGCGTCAGCCGCTGTCTGCTTTCAGGCCGCCGTCTCGGCAGGATGCGCGGCATGAAGGCGCCTGAGGTCGCGCACCGCCCCATTCGCCGCGTTCGACGCCAGCGCGGCGTAGGCCTGCAATGCAACGGAGACGGGGCGCACGCGATTGACCGGCTTCCACGCGTCGCGACCGCGCGCCAGCATTGCGGCGCGGCGGGCGGCGAGGATTTCATCGGGGACATCGAGACGCATGCTGCGGTTCGGGATGTCGATGGCGATCGGGTCGCCGTCCTCGACCAGGGCGATCAGGCCGCCTTCGGCCGCCTCGGGGGAGACGTGGCCGATGGACAGGCCGGAGGTGCCGCCGGAGAAGCGGCCGTCGGTGATCAGCGCGCAGGCCTTGCCCAGGCCCTTCGATTTCAGGTAGCTGGTGGGGTAGAGCATCTCCTGCATGCCCGGGCCGCCGCGCGGGCCCTCGTAGCGGATCACCACCACGTCGCCGCCCTTCACCTTGTTGCCGAGGATGCCGCTCACCGCCGCTTCCTGGCTTTCGTAGACCTTGGCGGTGCCGTGGAAGACCAGGATGGAATCGTCCACGCCGGCGGTCTTCACGATGCAGCCTTCCGGCGCGAGGTTGCCGAACAGCACAGCGAGGCCGCCGTCGCGGCTGAAAGGTGTTTCGGCCGAGCGGATCACGCCGCGCTCGCGGTCGGTGTCCAGGCTCTTGAAGCGCGAGGACTGGCTGAAAGCGACCTGGGTGGGCACGCCGCCGGGTGCGGCGCGGTAGAAGGCATGCACCGCTTCGTCGTTGCTGCGGCGGATGTCCCATTGCGCCAGCGCGTCGCCCAGCGTGGGTGCGTGCACGGTGGGGCGGCTGGTGTCGAGCAGGCCGGCATGGTCCAGCTCGCCCAGGATCGCCATGATGCCGCCGGCGCGGTGCACGTCCTCCATGTGCACGTCGCTCTTCGCGGGCGCCACCTTGCACAGGCAGGGCACGCGGCGCGAGAGCCGGTCGATGTCGGCCATGCCGAAGTCCACGCCGCCTTCGCGCGCCGCGGCCAGCAGGTGCAGCACGGTGTTGGTGGAGCCGCCCATCGCGATGTCCAGGCTCATCGCGTTCTCGAACGCGGCGCGGTTCGCGATGCTGCGCGGCAGCGCACTGGCGTCGTCCTGCTCGTACCAGCGGCGGGCGAGATCCACTACCACGCGACCGGCGCGGCGGAACAACTGCTCGCGATCCGAATGCGTGGCCAGCACCGAGCCGTTGCCGGGCAGCGCCAAGCCCAGCGCCTCGGTGAGGCAGTTCATCGAGTTGGCGGTGAACATGCCCGAGCAGGAGCCGCAGGTGGGGCAGGCCGAGCGCTCCAGCGTCGCCACTTCGGCGTCGCTGTAGCTGTCATCGGCGGCGGCCACCATCGCGTCGATCAGGTCCAGCGAGCGCTCCACGCCCTTCATCTGCGTCTTGCCCGATTCCATCGGGCCACCGGAGACGAACACCGCGGGGATGTTCAGCCGCATCGCCGCCATCAGCATGCCGGGAGTGATCTTGTCGCAATTGGAGATGCACACCAGCGCGTCGGCGCAGTGCGCGTTCGCCATGTATTCCACGCTGTCGGCGATCAGCTCGCGCGAGGGCAGCGAATACAGCATGCCGCCGTGGCCCATCGCGATGCCGTCGTCC
>DATNBK010000084.1:0-8572 GCA_035571995.1 Rhodanobacter sp. | reverse complement strand
TGGCGGCGAGAGCTGGAAGCCGGTGACGGGACACGGATTCCCCAGGGCCGGGTTGGGCCGCATCGGCCTTGCGGTGGCCCCGAGCAACCGGCAAATCGTCTATGCGAATGTGTCCGCCAAACAAGGAGAGAGCGGCCTGTATCGGTCAGACGATGGTGGCAGCAACTGGAAACATGTCACGACTGACCCGCGCATCTGGACGCGCTGGTGGTACTTCGGGCACGTGGCAGTGGATCCGCGGAATGCGGATATCGTCTATGTCCCCAACACCGCGATGTACAAATCGACCAATGGCGGCCGAAGTTTCGAGCCATTTCGTGGCTCACCCGGCGGGGACGATTATCAAATTGCCTGGGTAGATCCGAAGGACGATGGACACATGATACTCGGCGTAGACCAGGGCGCCACCATTACCCTCGACGGGGGAAGGACCTGGAGCTCCTGGTATAACCAGCCTACAGGCCAGTTTTATCATGTCACTACCGACCATCAGTTCCCGTATCGCTTATATGCCGCGCAGCAGGACTCGGGCGCGGTGGTACTTCCGAGCCGCACCGATTTACTGAGCGGGATAACAAAGCGCCATTTCGTTCCCATCATCGCCGGTGCGGAAAGCCATTATGTCGCGCCGGATCCGCGGGATGCCCGGTATGTCTATGGCACTTCCTTTGACAGCTCCATGGTCAAATACGACATGTTGAGCGCACAGGATCGATGGGTGAGCCCCACGCTGGCCTATCCGGGCGTTACCTACCGCAAGACATGGACCTTGCCCGCGGTGTTTTCGTCGATCGATCCACGGGTGCTGTACTACGCCAATCAAAAGCTATTCCGCACGGACAATGGGGGCCAAAGCTGGACGATAGTCAGCCCTGACCTGACGCGTGAGAATCCGGGCCTACCGCCGAACCTGGATCCGGTCACCGCGACGGACACGGAGATCCAGGGACCGCGGCGCGGCGTGATCTACACCATTGCGCCCTCACCGATCCAGAAGGGTCAGATCTGGGCTGGAACCGACGATGGCCTGATCTGGCTGACCGGCGACGAAGGCGGGCACTGGCAGAATGTGACGCCGAAGGGCCTGGGCGCCTGGTCGAAGGTGGGGATCATCGAGGCTTCGCACTTTGACGCCAATACGGCGTACGCGGCGGTGGATCGCCATCGGCTGGACGACTACAAGCCGTACATCTACGTGACGCACGATAGGGGCGAGTCGTGGAAGCTGGCCGTCAACGGCATACCGGCGGGCGACTTCGTCAACGTGGTGCGTGAGGACCTGAAGAAGCCGGGGCTGCTGTACGCAGGTGCGGAGAAACATGTGTACGTGTCATTTGACGGTGGCGCGGAGTGGCAGAGCCTGCAGTTGAACCTGCCGGTGACATCGATGCGCGACCTGGACGTGCATGGCGACGACCTGGTGCTGGCCACGTTCGGGCGCGGGATGTGGATACTGGATGACATCACTGCACTGCGACAATTGGACGGCCGTACCGCCCAGTCACAAGCAACTTTGTTCAAGCCGGCCGAGGCTTATCGCAGGCGTCGCGCCAACTTGAGCTTCTACGGCGCGCAGATGCCCAAGGATGAACCGCAGGCCGCCAATCCACCGTTTGGGGCAATCATCGACTATTACCTGCAGACCAATGTTGCCGCACCGGTGACGCTGGAGATCATGGATGCGGATGGGCGGCTGGTGCGTCGGTATTCGAGTGCACAGAGGACCCGGCAGCCGGATCTTCAAAAACTGGCCATTGCTCCCGACTGGGTGTTGCCGGTCACGTCGCTTTCGTCGGCGGCCGGCATGCACCGTTTCGTATGGGACTTGCACTATGCGCTCCTCCCGCAGCTGTTCAGGCATACCAATGGCGAAGCCGAGGATAACGGTGGCGATGGCCTATGGGCACCTCCGGGCCACTACACCGTGAAACTCGTGGTGGGCTCACAGGCCTATAACCAGCTCCTGGAGGTCAGGCAGGATCCCAGGATACGGACGCCACTGGACGCGTTGGCGAAGCAGTTCGACCTTGCGCGGCGTATCGAAGGACGACGCGTGGAACTCGCCGGGGTTTCGGCCCAAGCCCAAGGTGTGCGGAAGCGGCTCGATGACCTGCGGGGCAATGCCATCGGCAGTATTGGCCGGCAAGCCGGCGCGCTGCTCGGTGAGGTCGATGCACTGGCAGGGGTGGAACCGGCGGCCAATCCGGCCGGCTCTGTCGTGACGCCCGCGCTGGAGTTCCCCACCACGCGCCACCTCGAGTCCGCCTATGCCGACCTGGAGGCGTCCGTGCAGAGTGCCGAAGCGGCACCCACCATTGACGAAATGCGGGCTTTTTCCAGATATGAGGAGCAGCTCAACAGTGTCCTTGCGAAATGGGAACGCCTAAAAAATTCGGATATTCCGAGGCTCAATGAATCATTGAAGTTGGCCAAACTTGAAGAAATCACCATATCCAAGTAACCATGGAGGCTAATGACTGCGTAATTCACAATGCCTGAGTTGACTAGCTCGAATCGACTAACTGACTGAAGTATGGAAGGTACTGGCCAGTGGAATGCCAGATTGCCTGCCATGTATTCCGTCATTGGGTTTGTATTAGCCGTGGAAATCGATTTTATACGAGTTCGGGGAGTTGTTTCATAACCTGATCTAACCATGACATGATAGGCTTGCAAAAAAAGATCAATGGTGTCTTGACATGAGGGTGCTCTAGCCCTAGCTTCTGGAGCTCGTAGTTTCAAGAAAAGTTGAATGTTGATGTTTGCTTGATATCGTCAACTTTTGGTATTCAAGACTGACTGTCGACCGTAATTCCCGGACCCGTGCCGGTTGCCATGGAAGAGGCTTCGGCACGCTGCAAGACAAGCCCGAGTGCTTGTGATGCGTAAGGTATTTCCACTCCGTGAAAAACCTGGCCAGAGGGAATAAATCATGCATGCTGACTTGCGTCCAAACCGCTTAGCGGCGGCATTGTCCATCGCAATGCTCGTAGGTTGGTCCGTGGGCGGCGCCAATGCGGCCGCACAGGATCAGGCAACTGACATCCCCACCTCGGCGAACGCAACCACGAATCTGAAGGGCGTCGTGGTCACGGGGTCGCTGCTCCGACGCGTCGACATCGAGACCGCCAGCCCGGTGGTTACCCTGGACCGCTCTGCGCTCACCAATTCCGGCAAACTGATGCTTGGCGATGTGCTGCAGCAGCTGCCGAGCGTGTCGGGCACGGCCACAAATACGCAGAACAACAATACCGGCGGCGGAGGCGCCAGCCCCTTGCTTGAGGGAGGTGATGGCGCGGCCCGCGTCTCGCTGCGAGGCTTGGGGGTGACGCGCACCTTGGTCTTGATCGATGGCCAGCGGATGGCCAACGCTGACCTCAACATGATTCCGCAGAACATGGTGGAGCGCGTCGATGTGCTGGCGGAAGGAGCGTCCACAGTATATGGATCCGATGCCATTGGTGGTGTCGTCAACTTCATCCTGCGCAAGGATTTCAAGGGGGCCGAGTTCAGCCTGAGTGACGGTATCTCCAGTCACGGCGACGGCCAGCGCCACGGTTTCAACTTCACGGTGGGCGCCGGTGGAGACAAGGGGAACGTGGTCGCGGGCCTGGATTACAACACCCAAGATGCGGTGACCAACAACAGGCGCAGTTACCTGGCCACGGCTCACCAGCTGAGGAACGGTGTGGTCGTGGCATCCGGTTCGAGCGGTACGCCGACTGGTCATATCCAGGTGCCTGCTTCGATCGCGAACCACTACGGTTGCGCCTTGAGCAGTGGTACCTCCTATGTCACCCGGCGGCAGGGCGACGGCACCAGTCTGGATGACTACAGCTGTTACAACGGCACCACGGACACCTACAACTTCAACCGCTACACCTACATCATGACGCAGCAGGAACGCACCAATGGTTTCGTGCTCGGAAACTATCAGTTGTCCGACAACGTGTCGTTCTTTGCGGACATGTTCTTCAACCGTACCTCGTCGAGCGGGCAGGATGCCCCGGCCGGTACGTACTCCAATGACGACGGCTGGCATTTGCTGGCCACCAACCCGCTCAATCCGTTTGGCGTCACATTCGGCATCGTGCCCGGCGATCCGAACAGTGGTTTCCTGCTCGCCACGCGGCTTACCGGCCTGGGCACCCGCGTGCACTCGTTTGTCACCACCAATGCGCAGATCAACACGGGTCTGCGCGGCAATTTCGGGCAGAGTTCGTGGAGCTGGAACGCGAGCATCGACTATGGATATTCCCATCGCGTCCAGACCAATAGCAACGAGGTCAATATTGCCGACTTCCAGACCGCTCTCGACAATGGCGCCAACATTTTCGACCAGGCCAACCCCACGGTGGTGGCTCAGTTGGAGAAGGGCGTGAGTACGCCGATCTACCGCATGACCAATACCATGAAGCAAGGCCAGCTCGGCGCTTCCGGGGAACTGTGGCAGCTTCCGGCCGGAGCCATGCAGCTTGCCGTGGGGGCCTTGTACCGCAAGCAGTACATGAACTACCAGGTTACCGAAAACGCGATCGTGAACGTTGACACCAGCCAATGCCAGATCGCGCAGGAAGCGTGCGGTTCACCTGGGCGTGGTGGCGACAACGTCAAGGAAGCATATGCAGAAACGCTGATACCACTGCTGGCCGACGCTCCGTTCGCACATTCCCTCAACCTCGACTTGGGCATCCGCACTTCCGACTACCGCAGCACGGGCAAGACGACCAACAAGAAGATTGCTGTGGAGTGGCGGCCAGTCGCCGACTTGCTGGTGCGCGGCACGGTGTCCCAGGTATTCCGGGCCCCCAATCTGGACGAACAGTACGACGGCTATGTGATTGGCGACCCAGGCATTGCCGATCCCTGCATCCAGCTCACCGCCGAGCAACTGGCGCAGCACGCGAACGCGTGCCAGTACGTGCCACCAGGTTGGGGTGGCAACCCGAACACGTCGGTCAATGCGTTCTATTCGGGTGGCGCGGTAACCGGCGTGGCCCTGAAGCCGGAACAGGGCAAGTCAATCGACTTCGGGTTGGTCTTCAGCCCATCCGCCATTCCGGGGCTGTCCAGCAGTGTCGACCTGTGGCACATCTACCTCTACGACCTGCTGACACCGCTCGGCGCGCAGACCATGCTCAATTCCTGTTTCGCCAATAACGACAGCCCCTACTGCTCGTTGATCCATCGCAACGACAACAACAGCCGGCTGCCAGGTTCGGTGCACGTCCTGTTTACCCCGACGGTCAACCTGGGGAATCTCAGCACCACGGGCGTGGACTTCACGGCGAATTACCAGATCCCGCACTTCGATCTGGGCAGCATGGATCCCGGTACGTTCAAGGTGGGACTCAACACGACCTACACCTCGACGTACAAGAACGACGCCACGCCTGGCCAGCCCGGTGCCGAGACCATCAACTATGCGGGCACCCTCAGCGGCCAGTTCGGCAATATCGCGCGGTGGCGTGGCATGGCGACGGTCAACTGGAACAAGGGCAACTGGGGCGCCCAGTGGCAAACGCGTTACATCCACAGGCTCAGCGCCCTGAACGTGGATCAGGTCACCGGCGCCAATGCACCCATGGGGGCGACCGTGTACCACGCCGTCCAGTTGGACTATATGGTGCCGTCGATCCGTACCCGCTTCAGCCTCGGTGTGGACAACCTTGGCAACAAGATGCCGCCATTGGCATATCGGCTGGATACGTCGACTTACGACACGCTCGGCCGTTACTATCACGCGCGGGTCACCGTGGACTTTTGATCCGGAGTGCCGCCCTGCGGAAGAATGCAGGGCGGCTGTCATTTCGAGGGGATGGACGCGGGCGATCCGTATCCAGCTTGAAACAAGTCCCTGTCCATTTCATGTACTGACATTGGAATTCGCCCATGACCATCCGTCGCTGGTTCCTTTTGTCGATCCTGGCGTTGCCGCTAGTGAGCGTGCCCTTGCTGCTGCAGGCGAAACCCATCGATCCGGGCCTTTACTCGGGGCTCAGCTGGCGGCTGATCGGGCCATTTCGCGCAGGCCGCGTGACCGCGATCAGCGGCGTGCCAGGCCAGCCCAACCACTTCTACTTCGGTTCCGTGGGCGGCGGGGTGTGGGAGACGCACAATGCGGGACGCACCTGGAGCCCGATCTTCGACAAGCAGCCGGTGGCGTCGATCGGGGCGATAGCAGTGGCGCCTTCCGACCCCAACGTGGTTTATGTGGGCTCGGGCGAAACGTCCATCCGCTCCAGCTTCAGCACCGGCAACGGCATGTACAAGTCCACCGATGCCGGCAAGACCTGGAAGCACATTGGGCTAGAGGACTCGTTCCAGATCGGCTCGGTGCTGGTGGATCCGAAGAATCCCGACATCGTCTACGCGGCCGCGCTGGGCCATGGCTATGCGGCGAACACCGAGCGCGGCGTGTTCAAGAGTACGAACGGCGGCCAGACTTGGCAGAAGGTGCTGTACAAGAACGCCGACACCGGTGCGGTCGACCTGAGCTTCGGTAGCGATTCGCGGACCATCTTTGCCGCCCTGTGGCAGACGCGGCGGCCGCCGTGGAGTGTGTATCCGCCATCGGATGGGCCGGGCAGCGGCTTGTACAAGTCCACCGACGCCGGCGCGACGTGGCAGCAGGTGACCGGGCACGGTTTCCCGAGCGCTGGCCTGGGCCGCATCGGCGTGGCGGTGGCGCCGAGCAACCCCCAGATCATCTACGCGAATGTGAGTGCCAAACAGGGGCAGGGTGGCTTGTACCGCTCGGACGACGGCGGCAACAACTGGAAACACATCACCGACGACGCGCGCATCTGGTCGCGCTGGTGGTATTTCGGCCGGGTGCGGGTGGACCCCCGCAATGCGGACATAGTCTACATTCCAAACACCGCGCTGTACAAATCCACCGACGGCGGCCACAGCTTCCTGCCGATCAAGGGCGCGCCTGGCGGCGACGACTACCACATTGCGTGGATCAGCCCGGACAACAGCAATCACATCATGCTTGGGGTGGACCAGGGCGCCACCATCACCCTGGACGGCGGCAAGACCTGGAGCTCCTGGTACAACCAGCCGACCGGCCAGTTCTATCACGTCACAACCGACAACCAGTTTCCGTACAACGTGTATGGCGCCCAGCAGGATTCGCTGTCGGTCAAGTTGCCGAGTCGCACTGATTATGGCGACTACACCAATGGCATCAGCTTCATGGATTTCCTGCCCATCCCCACCGGCGGGGAGAGCAGTTATATCGCTCCGGACCTCTTGAATCCGCGCTATGTCTATGGTCCGGCGATCGTGCGGCCCTTCGATGGCGACATGACCCGATTCGACACCGTGACCAAGCAGGTCGAGGACGTGAGCCCTACGCTCGAATATCCGGGCGTCACTTATCGCCGGACGTGGACGTTGCCGGTGGTGTTCTCACGTCTCGACCCGCACGTGATGTATTCGTCGCACCAGATGATGTTTCGCACGGACAATGGCGGGCAGAGCTGGTCGGTGATTAGTCCGGATCTGACGCGCGAGAATCCGGGCGTGCCGCCGAACCTGGATCCGGTCACGGCGAAGGACACGGAGATCCAGGGACCGCGCCGCGGCGTGATCTACACCATCGCGCCCTCGCCGATCCAGAAGGGCCAGATCTGGGCGGGTACGGACGATGGCCTGATCTGGCTGACCGGTGACGAAGGCGGGCATTGGCAGAATGTCACGCCCAAGGGCCTGGGTGCCTGGTCGAAAGTGGGGATCGTCGAGGCTTCGCACTTCGATGCGAAGACCGCGTATGCGGCAGTGGACCGGCATCGGCTGGACGACTACAAGCCGTACATCTACGTGACGCACGACGCGGGGAAGACGTGGACGCTCTCGGTGCACGGCATAGCGGACGGGGATTTCGTGAACGTGGTGCGGGAGGATCCGGAGAAACCGGGACTGCTGTACGCCGGGACGGAGAAGCGGGTCTACGTGTCGTTCGACGGGGGAGCGAACTGGCAGAGTCTGCAGCAGAACCTGCCGGTAACGTCGATGCGCGACATCGACGTGCATGGCGACGACTTGGTGCTGGCGACCTTCGGCCGTGGCTTTTGGATTCTCGACGACATCAGCGCGCTGCGGCAGATGGATGAAAGCGCCAGCCAGTCCGCAGCCACCTTGTTCAAGCCCGCGGTTGCCTATCGGATCCGGCCGGGCGGTTTCCTCAGCACGCCGCTCCCGAAGGACGAACCCCAGGCCAGCAATCCTCCCTATGGGGCCTTGATCGACTACTACCTGAAAGCCGATGTCTCGACGCCCGTGATGTTGGAGATCGTCAACGCGCAAGGCCAGTCGGTGCGTCGCTACTCCAGCGCGGATGTGCCGCCGACCGACAACGAGGCGACGGCGCGCACCGGTCCCGGATGGACGCCGAAAACCTGGCCGCTTTCCCGGCAAGCCGGCATGCACCGCTTCGTGTGGAACCTGCATTACGCCCTACCCGAGGCGCTTGCCGGCAATGGCATGTACCGCTTCACCAACGGCGACGGGCTGTGGGCGCTGCCCGGCCAGTACACGGTGAAGCTCACCGTTGGCGGCCAGACCT
>DATNBK010000083.1:0-12288 GCA_035571995.1 Rhodanobacter sp. | reverse complement strand
CGTCGGGGTTGAGCGATGCGGACTACGCGGTGATCGACGGGGCGGCGCGCGAACGCGGGCTTGGCGTGCTGGCTTGCGGCAACTTCGCGTTGACGGCGGTGCTGCTGATCAAGTTTGCGGAAATGGCGGCCAAGCTCATTCCGCAATGGGAGTTGATCGACTACGCCTCGGCCACCAAGCCGGATGCACCCAGCGGCACTGTGCGCGAGCTGGCGACACGCCTCGGCCGGGTGCGCCAGCCACAGTTGCAGGTTCCGCTGGAGGAGACCGTGGGCCTGCGCGAGACGCGCGGTGGCACCCTGGCCGGCAGCCAGGTGCATGCGTTGCGCCTGCCCGGTTTCGTGATTGGCGCGGAGGCGATCTTCGGCCTGCCGGACCAGACCCTGCGCCTGCGCCACGACGCCGGCAGCAGTGCGCAGCCCTACGTGGACGGCGCGCTGCTGGCGATCCGCAAGGTTCCCGGACTGCTTGGCCTGCGGCGCGGGTTGGATACCGTGATCGAATGGTGAGCCGCGTCCATGAATGAGCGCGTCCTGTTCGAGCTTGTCGATCTCGCCGGCAGCTTTGCGTTTGCCATCAGTGGCGCCACGGCGGCGCGGCGGCAGGGGCTCGACTTGTTCGGCGTGCTGGCCATTGCCTATATCACCGCATGCGGCGGCGGTGTCGTGCGCGACCTGTGCATCGGCGCGATTCCACCGGCGGGCCTGTCCGATTGGCGCTACCTGGCCACCGCGGTATTTGCCGCGCTGCTGACGATGGGTGCCTATCGGTGGGTGGAGCGCCTGGCCTCACCGGTGCGGTTGTTCGATGCCATGGGCCTGGGTCTGTTTGCGGTCTATGGGGCGCACAAAACCCTGGAATTTGGACACAACGCCGAGGTTGCCATCCTGCTCGGCGTGGTCACCGCCATTGGTGGCGGCCTGGCGCGCGACGTGCTGCTGACGCGGGTACCGGTGGTGCTGCAACAGGAAATCTACGCCAGCGCCGCGCTGTTGGGCGCTGCCCTGGCGGTGTTTGGCGAGTACGCGGGCTGGCCGGCGCTGTGGGCAATGTGGCTGCCCATCGCGGTATGCATCGGCCTGCGCGTGCTCTCGCTGCGTTACCACTGGAACCTGCCGAGCTTCAAAGGGGACAGGGCAAATTGAGTTGCTGCTTGATTTGAGTCTTGAAGGGGACGGGGCGCAAGTTGCAACTTGTGCCCCCGTCCCCGCTAAACGGCAAACAGCCCGTGTTGCAGCTGGTAGCGGTCCTCGTCCACGAAGCCGCCCAGGCCCACGCCGACCAGGCGGTAGCGGCAATCGGCCGGGCGTGACACCCGCTCGCGCAGGGCACAGGCAATGTCGCCAAGCTCGGTTGCCGAGGCGGGCGCGGCCGCCAGCGTGAGGCTGCGCGTGAGGATGTGGAAGTCCGCGGTCTTCAGTTTCAGCACCACGGTGCAGGCAACGCGCTGGCGTTCCTTGCGGTAGCTGGCCCAGGTGTGCTCCGCCAGTTGGCGGATCATCGGTTCCAGGGCGTCCAGCGGCAGGTCCTGCTCGAACGTATCCTCGCTGGAAATCTGCAGGGTGGGGCGGTGCGGCTCGACTGGGCGCTCGTCGAACCCCATGGCCAGTTCATGCAGGCGCTGGCCCCAGCGGCCGAAGTGCTGCTGCAGGCTGGAGCTGCTGTGCCGGCGCACGTCGGCAACCGTGTCGATGCCCATGCCGTGCAGCTTGGCCTCGGTGACCTTGCCCACGCCAGGCAGTCGGCCGACCGGCAAGGGGGCGAGGAAGGCGTCCACCTGGCGCGGACGGATCACGCACAGTCCATCCGGCTTGTTCCAGTCCGAGGCAATCTTGGCCAGGAACTTGTTGGGCGCCACGCCTGCCGAGGCGGTCAGCCCGGTCTCGGCCCGGATGGCCGCGCGGATCGCCGCCGCGGTGGCGGTGGCCGAGGGCAGGCCGCTGGCCAGCGCCGTGACATCGAGGTAGGCCTCGTCGAGCGACAGCGGCTCGATCAGTGCCGTGTGCCGGGCGAAGATGGCGCGGATCTGCTGCGACACCGCGTGGTAGCGGGTGAAGTCCGGCGGCACGAAGATCAACTGCGGGCACAGGCGCTCGGCACGCGCCGACGGCATCGCCGAGCGCACGCCGAATTTGCGCGCCTCGTAGCTGGCAGTGAGCACCACCGAGCGCGAGCTGCGCCAGGCTACTGCGATTGGCTGACCGCGCAACGCCGGGTCGTCGCGCTGCGCCACCGCGGCGTAGAACGCGTCCATGTCGATGTGCAGGATCTTGCGGGTCGGGGCGGACACGGGACAACCAATCAAGCCGTTGGCCCAATTCTAGGAGCTCGGGCGCGGGAAAGTGGCGGCTGCCGTAGCCAGGCCAGCTGCGGCTTGGCACTCACCCCAACGCGTCCGCCAGGTGCCGGGCGAGCCGTTCGGCGGCTGCCGGACATCCGGCCAGGTACAGGGACGGCTCGAGCAGCTCCAGCTCCATGATCAGGAATTCGCCGTGGCTGGGCACGCCATCCACCCGCGCATAACTGTGCCCGGCATGGCCGAGGGCCGCGACGGTGGCGAGCGCGTGCTCGGCCGCGGCCCGTATCGCGGGCGGCGGCTCGGTGGGCAGCGCACTGCCGCCGAGTTCCTCCTGCACGCGGTAGTCGCCATGCGCCGGCCGCTTCAACACGGCGTGGCTGTAGCGGCCGGCGATGAACACCAGCGACCACTCGCCGTGGCTGGCCACTTCGGCGATGAAGGGTTGCACCAGGTAGGTGAGCTCGGCCGGCAGCGTGGCAATCGCGCGCTCGAGCGTGGCCTCGCCGGCGACACCGCGCAGGGTATGCCAGGCACCACCGCTCACCGTCGGCTTGATCACCACCGGTTGGCCATGCAGGTAGGTGAGCACGCTGCCGATCTGGTCGGCAGCGGCGACGTGGGTGGGGATGACGGCGACGTCGCCGCCGGCCAGGTCCAGCAGGTAGCGTTTGTCGCTGTTCCAGCGCAGCAGCTTGCTGTCGTTGATGGTGGGTACACCAAGCCGGTCCAGGCGGTCCAGCCAGGCCAGGAATTCCGGGTAGCGCTTGAAGTAGTCCCAGATGGTGCGGATCAACACGGCATCGAACGTCGTCCAATCCACGCCGGGATCGGTCCACACGCAACTGACGGGTGCCACGCCGAGGCCTTGCAGGCAATCGGCGAGATAGGCGTCGTCGGGCTGGATCGTCGCCAACCTGGCCGAGGTGGCGAAGGCGATGCGGCGCGGGTTCGTTGGCGTGGACGTGGCGGATGCTCCGGATGGCGGTGGGGTACTTGCCCGACATGTCGGGCGCCCACAAGCGCCGGCGAACGGCGGGAGCAGGCGCCCCGGCAGGCGCAGATGGTAACAGTCGACTGTGCCCCGCGTGACGCATGGGACTGGCGCCATGGCCTTGGCAGATGGCAAGGTAGCCGCCATGCCCGACCAAGCCGACCAGAATTATGCCCGCCGCCTGAACACCTGGGATGCGGCGATGATCGTTGTCGGCGGCATCATCGGCGCCGGCATTTTCCTCACCCCTTCCACCGTGGCGCAAAACACCTCCTCGGCGGTCGAGCTGCTCGTGTTGTGGGTGGTCGGTGGGTTGCTGACCCTGGCCGGGGTGCTGGTCTACGCCGAGCTGGGCGCGCGGCGTCCACAGGCCGGTGGTATCTACGTCTATCTGCGCGAGGCCTTCGGCTTGCTGCCGGCCTTCCTGTTTGGCTGGGCGATGGCCCTGGTCAACTATCCGGGCAGCGTCGCCGCTGTGGCCACCATGTTTGCCGAGTACCTGAGCGTCGCCCTCGGCCTGCCGCCGATGGTGTTTTCCAAGCCATTCGCCGTGGGTGCCATTGTCTTCATCGTCGGCGTCAACCTGTTCGGCATCCGCGCCGGCGCCACCATGCAGAACCTGTTTGCCGTGTTGAAGCTTGCCGCGGTGGCCTTGCTGGTGGTGGTCGGTCTGATCCTGGCGGGGAAGCACCCCGGCCTGACCTGGGCGGCGCCATCCGCACCACAGTCGGTGTCGCGCTGGGCGTTTGCCGGCGCCTTGCTGCCGGTGCTGTTTTCCTATGGCGGCTTCCACTACCTCAACGACCTGGCTGGCGAGGTGCGCAACCCGCAGCGCGTGCTGCCGCGTGCGCTTGGGCTGGGCCTGGTCGGCGTGGTGGTGTGTTATGTGCTGGCCAACCTCGCCTACCTGTCCGGCTTGGGCATGGATGGCCTGGCGGCCAGCAGCGCGCCGGCGGCGGACCTGATGCGCAAGCTGCTGGGCGAGCGCGGCGCCACGCTGATCGCGGTCGGCATCGCCTGTTCCACCTTTGGCTACTGCACCATTGCCATTGCCGGCGGCGCGCGCGTGCTGCAGACCATGAGCGCCGACGGCGTGTTCTTCCAGGCCGCCGCACGCATCGATCCACGCACGCGCGCGCCACAGGTGGCGCTTGCCGTGCTGGGTTTGTGGGCGATCGTGCTGACCCTCTCCGGGACCTTTGCCCAGTTGCTCAATTACTCCACGGTGGGAGAGTGGCTTGGACACATCTTTGGCATCGGCACCATCTTCTGGTATCGGCGGTATTGCCGCGACGAGCCGGTCAGTTACCACGTGCCGCTGTATCCGCTGCTGCCGGTGATCTTCATGCTCACGGTGTGTGCGGTGATCGTGGCCAGCGCCTGGCATGCACCGCGGGATGCAGGCATGAGCCTGCTGATCATCGGGCTCGGGGTGCCGGTGTATTACCTGTGGCAGTGGTGGCGGCGCCGGAACTGAAGCGCACCGGGGGGGCGTGTGCCGCGTGTCCCTGTCGATCCCTGACACGCCGCCGCGGCGCGCCGCGATTCAGCCGCGCCACGCATAATGGCCGCATGCTGCAAGCAGGCAAGTTTTGGGCAAGTGGCGCCCTGTACCTCGGTTCGTGGCTGCTGCTGGCGGTTTGCCGCGCGGCGGCGCTGCCGGTGGCCGATCTCGCTGCTACGGCGGCCGGTGCGCACGTACGCCTGGAGCAGGTGCAACGTGCCGAGGCGCCAGAGCACGCTGCCGACGGAGTCGCCCAGCGCCGCTACACCTACGCGGCGGGGGCGCAGCCGCGCGTGGTGGTCGAAGCCGAACACGGCCACTGGGACTGGACAGGCCAAGGCGAGCTGCGGCTGCGGGTGCAGGATGCCATGGCCTGGCCGGTCACCCTGGACGTGATGGTGAGCGATGCGGCGAACGGCGAGCTGCGCGCCCGCGTTGGAGTGGCGCCGGGCCCCGCACAGACCCTGGTGGTCCCGCTGCACGCGACTTCGCCGCGCAGCCAGGGCATGCAGGCCGGGCCGCCGATGCCGTTTGCCGATCATGGCCAGCCCACCTTGCTGGCGACCAGCGTCGAGGGCGCGGTCGACCTGCGCCATGTACGCGCCGTGCAGCTCGCGATGCCCGGGCCCACCTCGCCGCAGGCGCTGTGGTTTGGCCGCCTCGAGGTGGTGCCCGGGGAGCCCACCCTGCATGCGGCCTATGCCGGCATCGTGGACCAGTTCGGCCAATCCACCCGCGCGCAGTGGCCGGAAAAAATCGCCTCGACGGCGGCGTTGCGTGCCGCCCAGGCGACGTTGGCGCGCGGGCGGGATGCCGCGCCGCGGATGGATGCCTACGGCGGACGGCTGGACGGCCCGGCCCTGGAGCGCAACGGCTGGTTCCATGTGCAGAAGGCAGGCGGCCGCTGGCAGTTGGTGACACCGGATGGCCATGCCTTCTTCTCGCTGGGCGTCAACGCGGTGGCGGCGGACGGCGACCGCAGCTACGTGGCTGGCCGCGAATTCATGTTCGACGATTTGCCGCCCGACACCGGTAGCTGGGTGGCGTTTTACGGCAGCGGCGACAGCCGCTCACCCGACCGGGCGGCCAGCCGGGGCATAGGCTACGACCACGGGCGCTGGTTTGATTTCTATGCCGCCAACCTGTATCGCGTCGATGGCCAGGATTGGCTGGCGGCCTGGCGTCGGCGCACGCTGCAGCGGCTGCAGGCCTGGGGCTTCAACACCATTGGCAACTGGAGCGACCCCGCGCTCGGGCTGGCGCATCGCCTGCCCTACACGCGGTCGATCAACATTCCCGGGGTCTACGCGAATGTCGCCAGCGGTTACGACTATTGGGGACGCATGCCCGATCCCTTCGATCCGCGCTTCGTGCAGGCGGCTGACGCCGCGGCGGCCAAGGCCACGGCCGGGGTGGCGGATGACCCCTGGCTGCTCGGGTATTTCGCCGACAACGAACTGGCCTGGGCAGGCAGCGGCCCGCAGGGACGTTGGGGCCTGGCCGTGGGCACCCTTGCCGGCGATGCCAGCAGCCCGGCCAAGCAGGCGTTCATCGCCATGCTGCGGCGGAAATATGTGCACCCGGAAACGCTGGGCGCCGCGTGGGGCATCCCGCTGGCCTCATGGACTGCGCTGGATACCACCGGCTATGCGGCCCCGCTGCCCTCGGCGGCTTATCCGGCCATTGCCGGGGACTACAGCGCATGGCTGCGCCTGTACGCCGATACCTATTTTCGCACCGTGCGCGATGCCCTGCGCCGGCATGATGCACACCACTTGTTCCTTGGTGGGCGGTTCGCGGTGAACACGCCCGAGGCCGTGGCTGCCTGCGCGCGGTATTGCGACGTGGTCAGCTTCAACATCTACGCGGACCTGCCGCAGCGCGGCTTCGACGCGGCGGCCACGCGGCAGTTGGACAAGCCTGTGCTGATCAGCGAATTCCACTTCGGCTCGGCCGACCGGGGCCCGTTCGGCAATGGCGTGGTGGCCGTGGCCAGCGAGGCCGAACGCGGGCCGGCCTATGCGCGCTTCCTTGCCGCCGCGGCGGCCAATCCCGGGATCGTCGGCGTACATTGGTTCGAGTACGTCGACCAGCCGGTCACCGGGCGTCTGCTGGATGGGGAGAACAGTCACGTCGGCCTGGTTGGCATTACCGATTTGCCATTTGCCGGCTTCGTCCAAGCCGTGCGCACCGCGAACCGCAAAATCGTGCATTGAGCCACCGCGGCGATGTGACACCAGCTCGGCTCCATGCGGACAGGCAACGACGAGCTTGTGGGCAAGCCCGGGTTTGCTAGACTCGGCGCGGCAGCGGTGCAGGGGCGCTGCCATGGGGGATTCCTTCCTAATGAGGGGAGCGCTATGGGCAATTCGCTTGGGCTGCTTGCCGGCATGGGCCTGCTCGGCATGCTGGTGGCGATCGTGGTGGGGATTGCGGTGGGCGCGTTGGTGCTCAGCGTGGCCTTTCGACTGGTGGTTGGTTACATGCCGCCGTATCTGCGCGCCTTGGCCGCGGTGGTGTTGAGCTGGGTTGCGACCATGGTGGTGGCACTCGTGCTGGGGCTGATCCTGGGCGCCAGCATGCGGGGACTGGTCGGTACGGTCGTGCTGTTCCTGGTCGGCGCCTGGGCCATCAACTACATGCTGCGCACTCCCACGGGCCTCGCGATCGGCTACGGCAAGGCCTGCCTGGTGCAATTGGTGTACATGGTCATTGGCTTCGTGCTGGCCGTGGTGCTCGGCCTGATCCTGACCCTCGTGTTCGGCAGCATGCTGCTCGGACTGCACTGACGCGTAGCGAGGAGCAGGACCGCCCGCCGCCGCGTTCCCGGAAGCTCAAGCCAGGGTGGTGGCGATGCCGAAGCCAATCGCGGTGACCATGGCCGCGGCCATGCAGGCGCTGCCCAGGCGCAGGCGATGCGCGTCGGCGCGCGGGGTCAGGCGCCACACCAGGAGTGCGCCGATCAGCATGTCCAGGACCAGGACCCAGCGCAGCAGGCCCGAACGCAGCAACGATGCATAGGGCGGCTGCAAGTGGCCCTCCACCGCGGCCACGACCGCGATCGAAGCCAGTGCGATCAGACTCCACAGCAGGCACGCGAGGTACAGGCGGTTGAACACCACTGCGCCGCGTTCGGCCCAACGCAATACGCACCAGCCGATACCGGCCGCGGCCAGCGCCGCCATGGAGCTGTACAACACCCACCACAGCAAGGTGCTGAGTATCGTGAGCGCGGTGGTCACAAGGCCAGCCGCACGCCGACCCGGCGCAACAGCTTGGCCATCAGCCAGGCCGGCCCGATGAGCAGGTACGACAGGTCGGTGAGGAAGCTCGGCCGACGCCCCTCGAAATGGTGGCCGATGAACTGGCCGATCCAGGCCACCACGAACACCACGATGGCAGCGCGCAGCAGTGTCGCCATGCCGAACTCCACGGCCAGCAGGTGGGTGATCAGCGCCAGGATGGCAAAGGCGACGAGCAGGGCCACGGCCAGGCGGTGCGAATGCTTCCAATACCAATAGAACGACAGCACGATGACCAACACCGCCCAGGCGCCGGGGCGCAGCTGCGATTCGGGTACCGGCACGGTCCACAGCATGGCGATCACCGCCCACACGATGGGCGGCACGCACAACCAGTGCGCCACCTGGTTCGCCGGGTTGCGGTGGTCGGCGCTATAGCTGTCGAGCCAATCCTGCATGCTGCGCATGGCTGCATTCCAACGCCCTGGTCGGGCCGCGTCAATGGGCGCCGCAGCGCGAAACGGGTTAGGCACCGGCTCGCGGCACCGCCCGCCGCTCATGGCTCCAGGTGGATGTCGGCCAGGCGCTGCAGCGCCTCGGCGTATTTGGCCGCGGTTTGCGCAATGACCTGGTCGGGAATCACCGGGCCAGGCGCGGTCTTGTTCCAGTCCTGGGTTTCGAGCCAGTCGCGCACGAACTGCTTGTCGTAGCTTGGCGGGCTGATTCCGGTGCGGTAGTGCTCGGCCGGCCAGAAGCGCGAGGAGTCGGGGGTGAGCATTTCGTCCATCACGTAGAGCTTGCCGTCGGCGTCGGTGCCGAATTCGAACTTGGTGTCGGCAATGATGATGCCGCGCCCGGCGGCATAGGCCGCTGCCCAACGGTAGATGGCCAGCGTGGCATCGCGGACCTGGGTCGCCAGGGCGGTGCCGATCTCGGCCGCCACCTGATCGAAGCTGACGTTCTCGTCGTGGTGCCCCGACGCGGCCTTGGTCGAGGGCGTGAAGAGAGGCTCGGGCAATTGCTGGGCCTGCTTGAGCCCCGTGGGCAGGCGGATGCCGCACAGCGAGCCGTTGGCCTGGTAGTCCTTCCAGCCCGAGCCAATGAGGTAGCCGCGGGCAATCGCCTCGACCGGCAGCGGGCGCAGGCGGCGCACCACGACCGAGCGCCGGGCGTACAGGGCAAGGTCCGCACTGGCCGGAAGCACTCCCGCCAGGGGCACGTCGAGCAGGTGGTTCGGCATCAGGTGCGCGGTGTGGGCAAACCAGAAATTGGAGATTTGCGTCAGCATCTCACCCTTGCCCGGGATCGGGTTCGGCATGACCACATCGAAGGCCGAGAGCCGGTCGGTGGCGACCATCAGCAGACGCTCGCCGGGCAGCGCATAGACGTCGCGGACCTTGCCGCGGTGGAGCAATTCGAGCTCGGGCAGGTTCGATTGCGGCAAAGTAGTGGTCACGAGAGGGGTATCCGCAGGCTGGAGCAGTGCCCATTCTAACCGCCGCGGCGCGGGTGTACGCCGCGGCGCTGCTAGAATCGCGGGTTTCCGCGGCTCATGTTGCCCGATGCGCATTTCGATCTGGGCGGCCAGTTGGGTGCTGGCTGCCGGCTCCATGTCCATGACGCAGGCCGCCGCGCCGGCGCCCCCGAGCCGTCTCGGCTTGTGTGCCGCCTGCCACGGCACGCAAGGTCACGCACGCATTCCCGGCGTGCCGGACCTGGCCGGCCAGCGCCTGGATTACCTGCGGGATGCCTTGCGCCAGTATCGTGATGGGCGGCGCAACGTGCCGGTGATGCGCACGGCGGTGGGCCCGTTGAGCGAGACCGAGCTCGACGCGCTGGCAACCTGGTACAGCGAACAAATTCCATCGGCGCGGACTCGCCCATGAGTTTTGCCTACACCCTGTGGTTTGCGTTTTTCGGCTTGATCATCGGCCGGCTGCCTGGCGCCATCACCGGCGCGATCATCGGCTTCGTCCTGGACAACCTGCGCTACAGCCAGCGCAAGCGCGCGATCCCGGAAGCCGGCGGCTTCGTCGGCCCGCTGTTCACCCTGCTGGGTGCGGTGGCCAAGTCCGATGGCCGGGTGTCGGAAGCCGAGATTGCCGTGGCCGAGCGTCTGATGACGCGCATGGGCCTGCGCACCGAGCAGCGGGCGCGGGCGGTGGCCAGCTTCAACCGGGGCAAGCAGCCCGAGTTCGATGTCACCAGCACCATCGACGAATTGCGGCGCTGGGTCGGCGTGCGCCGCGACCACGCTTTCCCGGTGCTGGACGTGGTGATCGAGACGGTGCTGGCCGAAGGTCGCCCGTCGCCGGAGAAGATGGCGATTCTGCGCCAGCTGGCGTTTGCGTTGCGGGTCAGCGACATGGAGCTGATGGCGCTGCTGGCGATGAAGGGCTATGCCTGGAACGCCGGCGGGGGTACGCGCGGCCGCGGCCAAGCCTGGGGTTCAGGCCCTGGCGGCGGTTACGTGCCGCCGCAACGCAACACCCAGGGCCCTGATCCCTATGTCGTGCTGGGCATCGGTCGGGATGCGGACGAGCGCGCCGTCAAGCGCGCCTACCGCAAGCTGATTTCCGAGCATCACCCTGATCGCCTGGGTGATCTGCCCGAGGACATGCGCCGCCAGGCCGAGGCACGCGCCAGCGAGATCAATGCCGCCTACGACCGGATCAAGGAGCTGCGCGGTTTCCACTAGGGTGCTTCGGCAATGCATTGGGTGCAATGGGTCGTGTACATCGTCCCGGGGCCGTCACCTACAATGTGGGGCTCTACCCGAGCTGGAAGTCCCATGTCCAGGCAAGCAGCGATCATTGCCCCGTCCATCCTGTCGGCCGACTTCGCGCGCCTGGGCGACGATACGGCCGCGGTGCTGGCCGCGGGTGCCGACTGGGTGCACTTCGACGTCATGGACAACCACTACGTGCCAAACCTGACCATGGGGCCGATGGTGCTGGCCGCCTTGCGCGGCCATGGCATCGAGGCGCCAATCGACGTGCACCTGATGGTCAAGCCGGTGGACCGCATCGTGCCGGACTTCGCGAAGGCCGGCGCCACCGGCATCAGCTTCCATCCCGAGGCGACCGAGCACATCGACCGCACGCTCGGTCTGATCCGGGATTCCGGCTGCCGCGCCGGCCTGGTGTTCAATCCGGCCACGCCGCTGGACTATCTCGACTACGTCATGGACAAGCTCGACCTGGTGCTGATCATGTCGGTCAACCCGGGCTTTGGCGGGCAGAAGTTCATCCCCGGCACCCTTGAAAAGCTGCGCCAGGCCAGGGCGCGCATCGATGCCAGTGGCCGTCCGATCCGCCTGGAGGTGGATGGCGGGGTCACCGCCGGCAACATCGGCGCGATCGCCACGGCCGGCGCCGATACCTTCGTCGCCGGCTCGGCAATCTTCAAGGCACCGGATTACGCCGGCGAGATCGCGGCGATGCGCCGGGCGATCGCGTGAGCCGGCGCGGGTGGCGTGCGTGGTGGCTCGCGCTTGGCCTGGCTGTACTGGTGCCGTTGGCCATGGCCACCACGCCCGGCGAACGCCCAGTCGCGGCCCACGGCGCGCGCGATGGCGCGATCCCGGCGTGGACGATCGCCACGCTGGCGCCGCCCGGCTGGACGGACGATTGCTGCACCTATGCCGCGGCGATCGGCGTCAACTTCGTGCTCTACCAGGGCGAGTGGACCGGCAAGCCGCAGCGCGTGATGGTGCTGAACGTATGGCCCAGCAAGCTGCCGTCATTGCAAGCCGAGGTGCAGGCCGATCGCAAGCGCTACCGCGAGCGCGATCCCGCCGGCAAGGTCGATGACCTCGTGCTGCACCACAGGACCATGGACTGCAGCGGCACGGTGTACACCGGCAGCGACAAGATCGATGACGTGGTGGTGTTCTGTGATCCGGGCACAGCCAGCGGCATCCGCCTGAGCTGGTCGATGTCGTTCGATGATGCCGACGCCGGCAGGCGCGCCCTGCTCGACGATTTCATGCGCGTGGTGGTCGCCACGCGCTACCGCGCCGGCGGGGCGCCGGCCACGCCAGCCGGCACCTGAGCGCGACGCGGGACAGCGTACCGCGTCGACGCGCCGGCAACACTGTTATCGTGGGCGCTTTGCGGACTGGGACAAGCCGTGATTTCCCGTGACGAATTCGATGCGTTGGCGGCGCAGGGCCATACGCGCATCCCCCTGGTGCGCGAGGTGTTTTCCGACCTCGACACGCCGCTCTCGGTCTACCTGAAGCTGGCCGATG
>DATNBK010000082.1:0-5367 GCA_035571995.1 Rhodanobacter sp. | reverse complement strand
TGGCACTGGAGCCATGGCTTGAGCCGTCGCCCGAACATCGCGTGCCGAGGCGATTGCAGGCTGCACTGGCGGCGATCGGTTGATGCGCCTTGCCGATCTGGTCGATCGCCGCGTCGCGGTCTGGGGTTTCGGCCGCGAAGGGCGGGCCGCCATCCATGCGTTGCGCCAGCATGGTGGCAACCAGCGCTTCACCCTGTTCTGCAGCGCGGCCGAAGTCGACGCCGCGCGCATCTTCGATCCCGCATTGGAAGTCATTGCCGACGAACCGGACGCCGCCACACTGGGCCAGTTCGACGTGGTGGTGAAGTCGCCCGGCATCTCCGCCTACAAACCGGCACTGCTGGCGGCGCAGGCACAGGGAACACGGTTCACCTCCGGCACCGCGCTGTGGTTCGGCGAGAATCCCGATGCACGCGTGATCGCCATCACCGGCACCAAGGGCAAGAGCACGACCAGCGCGCTGACCGCGCATCTGGCGCGCAGCCTCGGCGTGCGCACCGCGCTGGCCGGCAATATCGGGCTGCCGCTGCTGGAGCTCCTCGGCCAGCGAGCGGATCTGTGGGTGATCGAGCTGTCCAGCTTCCAGACTGGCGAGGCCGGCCCGCTGGAGCTGGGCGTGATCACCAGTCTGTACGAGGAACACCTGGACTGGCACGGTTCGCGCGAACGCTACGTCGCCGACAAGCTGAAGCTGGCCGACGTCTCGCGCCGGTTGCTGGTCAATGCGCTGCAACTTGTGTTGCTGGAGCGCACGCAACAGCACCCACAACGCCTGCTGTTCGGCCAGCCCGACGGATGGCACGTCGCCGACGGCTTCATCCGCCGCGGCACACAAGAGATTTTCCCGATCGATCGACTCACCACGCCGGGCCTGCACAACGCACTCAACGCCTGCGCTGCACTTGCTGCGCTGGAAGCCCTCGGCATGGACGCGCCAGCCGCTGCGCCCGCGCTGGCCAGCTTCCGCCCGCTGCCGCATCGCCTGCAGCCGCTGGGCGAGCGCGATGGCTGGCATTGGGTCAACGATTCGATCAGTACCACACCTCTGGCCACACTGGCGGCGCTGGAAAGTCTGCATGGTCGCACGGTGACCGTGCTGGTCGGCGGCCACGACCGTGGGCTGGACTGGACACCTTTTGTCGAGGTGGTGCGCGCGACACCGCCACATGCGATCGTCTGCATGGGCAGCAACGGAGGCCGCATCGCCGACGCACTAAAGGGCGCCAGCGTTTGCTGCCCGCTGGTGCGGGTCGACAATCTCGCCGCCGGCATCGCCGCGGCGAAATCGATCACGCCCGCCGCGGGCGTGATCGTGCTTTCGCCCGGAGCGCCCAGCTTCGATCAGTTCAAGGACTACGCCGAGCGTGGTCGGCGCTTTGCGGAACTGGCAGGCTTCGAGACGACCGCGATTACTTGCATCGATGGACCCGGCATCTTTTGATTTATTGCGGGGGTGGCGACCGAAAATCCCCGGGCGACGTCAGTCGGATAATCGCATTTATTTGCGTTTGCGCATTATTTTGCGAATATCATTCGAGGCGCGATTAAATCCTTTCCGGCGACACGAGATGCATTAGTCTTGATCCCAGGATATGGACGATCAGGGTTTGTTGTTCGGAAGCGCGTCGCGCCCGGAGCAATGAACAGGGGCAGAGGCAGTCGTGGGTCTTGGGACAAGTCGTACGTGAGCACAGGCAGACGTGGCGAGCTTCGCCGGCGTCGATTGTTCGTGCGCGCATGGCGTCCGGCGAAAGGCCCCGTCTGGTTTTCGTGAGGTTCTTGTTTGCAATGCCGGCATGTCCAGGGCGAAATCGACCTGGGCCGGATTGCTTCGGGAAAGGTGTCGATTTTGGGATGACCAAAGAGCGGCAAGACAATGGGCAGGGGACTCCTGCCTTTTCGGAAGTTCAAATTGCTATGGGGAGTATCAATGAAAAACGGTCAATTCATACTGCGTGCCTCGATTGCAGCGGCTCTTGCGGCTGCGCCCGCGTGGGCTCTTGCCGGTTCAGCCACCGCATCAGGCAGCAGTGCGCTCGCCGGCATCAATACGGCCGAGGCTGCACGCGTCACCCAGGTAGTGAACAGCAACGCCATCGCCACGATTGAGGGCACGCATCTGGCATTCGTGTCCAGGCTGGCACCAGTCAAGCCGGTGTCCGACACAATGCAGATGAACCACATGCAGCTGGTTCTGCGCCCCAGCGCCCAGCGCGTCGCGGCCATGCAGTCGCTGCTGGCCGACCAGCACAATCCGCATTCGTCGCGCTTCCACCAGTGGCTGACCCCGGAACAGTTCGGACAGGCGTTTGGTGTGACCGACAGCGATATCGCCGCCGTGAAGGACTGGCTTGTTTCGCAGGGCTTCAAGGTCAACGGGATCTATCCGAACAAGACCCAGATCGATTTCAGCGGCACCGTCGCCCAGGTGCGCCAGGCGTTCCATGTCCAGGAACAGCACTACACGATCAATGGCGAGAAGCACATCGCCAATGCCGGCGACATCAGTGTGCCGAAGGCGTTGCAGCCGGTGATTTCCGGGGTGCTGGGCCTGAACAACATGCGGCCGCAGGCGCAGCATGTGAAGCCCACCCTCGCCAAGATGGATCCGGCCACGCACAAGTTCGCGCAGGTCGCGCCGAAGCAGGGGCATTCGCTCGCCCTGCCGTTCCAGGGTGGCGACGGCAATACCTACCGCGGCCTGGCTCCGAACGATTTCGCGAACATGTACGGTGTCATGCCGTTGCGCCGCAACGGCGTGACCGGCGCAGGCATCACCGTGGCGGTGGTCGAGGACGATTCCATGGTGCCGGGCGACTGGGACAATTTCGTCAGCCAGTTCAACCTGGGCAGCTATGGCGGCACGTTCAATCAGGTCCAGCCCAATGTCGGAGCGGTGACCAATTGCTACGATCCGAACGTCATTTATGGGCCGGGACGGGACGGCATCGAAACCGTGCTGGATGCGGAATATGTCACGGGCATGGCACCTGGCGCGAATGTTGTGGTGGCCAGTTGCGCTGATTACGACAGCAATGGCTATTACGCCACGGACAACAACTTTGGCGGTGTATTCATCGCGGCGACCAACCTGATCAATTCGCCCGACTCGCGTCCGAACGTGATTAGCGCCAGCTATGGAGTTAGCGAAGGGTTCACGGACCCTGCGAGCAAGGCCGCCATCGACCTGATGTGGGCACAGGCCGACGCCGAGGGCATCTCGGTGTTCGTTTCCAGCGGCGATTCCGGTTCCAACCCGAGCTTCAACGGCAACCTCATCAACTCGGTGGGCGTGGACGCCAATTCGTTGGCCTCTTCGCCGAACGTGACGGCGGTGGGGGGTACGGACACGGCCGACATCATCGACGGCACCACCAGCCAGTACTTTGGCAGCACGCCGAACGTGGCGTATGGCACGGCGCTGGGCTATGTGCCGGAGATTCCGTGGAACCAGAGCTGCGGCAACGGCGTGGTGGCGAAGGCGCGCGGCTGGTCCAGCGTCGAAGCCTTCTGCCAGGCGCAGCTGGCGGCCAATCCGACCGGCTTCTTCCCGAACGGTGGCTTGATCCTTTCTTCCGAGGCAGGTAGCGGTGGCCCATCCTCGTATGATCGCAAGCCGGCCTGGCAGCGTCAGGTGACGGGTGCGGCGCAGGATCAGTCACGCGACGTGCCCGACGTAGCTCTGTTCGCCGGTCCATACGGCGGCAAGGCCAATGCGGCGGGCGCATTTGACGGCAGCTACGCCATTCTTTGCACCAACGGGTATGCTTGCACGCCCGGTTTCACGAGTGGTGTGTTTCTGGAGGGCGGTACCTCGCTGGCCTCCCCATTGATGGCAGGCATCCAGGCGCTGATGGACCAGGGTATCGCCGCGCGTGGCCTGCCGGCCGACCAGGGCAACGCAGCACCCACGCTGTACGCTTTGGCCGGGCGGGAATATGGCAACGGCAACGGCGCGGCTCCGGCCAGTCTGGCGCAGTGCAATTCGGACAATGGCACGAATGGCACGGCAAACTGCGTGTTCCACAATGTCACGCGAGGCGCGATTTCCAGCAACTGCCTCCAGGTCGAAAACCTGATCACTACACCGGATTGCTATTACTACGGCTCATTTACCATTGGTTCGTATGTTTATGACGCCGGCGTGACCTCGCTGAGTTCGACGGTATACAACCCGCAGACCAAGGCCTATAGCACCCAGCCTGGCTGGAGCTTTGCCACGGGTCTGGGTTCGGTGGACGCGAAGAATCTGCTGATTGCGTGGCGAGCCTTCGTCAACGCGCCGGCAGCCCCTGCGCCGTAACCGGCTTCGATTCATCGAGGTATAGGCAAACCCCTGGCGGATGATTCCGTCAGGGGTTTTTCGTGTCCGGCGACAGCGATGTTGCGGATCCAGTTGCCTGACCGGAAATCGCGACGAAACCGATGTTTGCTGCGATGAATCGGCCTGGTCGGCGACGGCCTGCGTCGTGCGGTCCAGACATCCGCTCTCTATCTTTACATCACCTTGTCCATCGAGGTGTTCTCGGAGAAAAGCAACATCTGAGCAGGCGATCGCCGGGTCGCTGCATCGGCGCTTCGGTTACATGCCCCCAATGTGCCCCGAGCGCTCGCCGGCGCGAGAAGGTGGGGACGAGGCCGCTTACCGCGCGGGCGAGTGGGGGCATCCCCAGGCGATCACCGGATCCGGCGCGAAATCCGCCAGCCGGTCGCGCAGGGCTTTCTGAAAGGCGGGGCGTGCCTGGCAACGCTCGCAGTAGGTCTTGAGCGTCGGGTGCAGCGAGACCTGGTCGGTATGCTGCAGGTCGCGCAGCACATCGAACCTCAGCAGGTCGGCGACGGTGGTGCGACCTACGAGATACTCACGGTCGCCCAGCCATACGGCCAACGCTTCAAGGCGACGCTTGACGAACGCCACCACCTGCGGACGGCGTTGCTCGACCTGCGCTTCGCCGCGGTGGAATAAATCAATCTCCGCCAATTGCTGCACCGCGGCCTCGATCGAATTGAGTGCGGCGAACAACCAGGTCTGCACGCGTGCGCGGCCCGCCGGTCTGGTTGGAACGGTGAAGAACAAACGGGCCGTGGCTGCTCAGCCACGGCCTGTCTATCCGCGTGCTTTGAAACTACCAGATCTTCACCCGATCCGCCGGCGCCAGGTACAGCTTGTCGCCCGGCTTCACCTTGAACGCGGGATACCACGGGTCGAGGTTGCGCACGGTTTCGGCGCGGAACTGCGGCGGTGCGTGCACGTCGGTGGAAAGGCGCTGGCGCAGGGCCGCGTCGCGCATCTTCGAACGCCAGGCCTGGCCGAAGGCGAGGAAGAAGCGCTGGTCGCCGCTGAGGCCGTCGATCACCGGCGCGGGC
>DATNBK010000081.1:0-3932 GCA_035571995.1 Rhodanobacter sp. | reverse complement strand
CAACAGCCAGGACAGCCAGGGCGAATACATCTATGCGGGCAACCGCACCGGCACGGCACCGTTCGCGACCCAGGGCAACACCACTTATTTCGGTGACGATGGCCAGCGCATGGTTGCGGCGGGCGCCGGTCTGCAGATTGCCACCGGCGATCCGGGCAGCGCGGTGTTCGCCAACATTCCAACCGGCAATGGCACGTTCGCAATCAGCGCAGGTGCCGCCAATGCCGGCACCGTGGTCGCGGGCGCCACCAGCGTCAGCGACCCCGCGGCCAGCCCTTCGGCCTGGGATGGTGGTGGCTACAGCATCGTGTTCACCGCGGCCAATGCCTACGCGGTGCGCGACGCGAGCAACACCGTGGTCGACACCGGCAGCTATGACCCGGTGAATGGTGGCACGATCGGTTTTCGCGGCGCGCAGATTGCGCTCACCGGTACGCCGGTCGTCGGTGACAGTCTCACCATTGCGCCCTCCACCAACCAGGACGTGTTCACTACTTTGCAGAACTTCATCGGCGCCTTGCAACTGCCGAACGGCGGCGGCGCGGACATGCAGAATGCGATGAACGCGCAGCTCATGAACCTGGACCAGGCGATGGGCAACGTGACGCGCACGCGTGGCATGGTCGGCGCGCGCATGAATGCGCTCGACCAGCAGCAGGGCTTGAACAACGACCTCACCCTGCAATACCAGTCCTCGCTGTCCGATGTGCAGGACGTGAACTATTACGACGCGGTCGGCCAACTCAATGCGCAGACCACGGCGCTGCAGGCGGCACAACTCACTTTCAGCAAAATGCAGACGTCCAAATTGTTTGATTATTTGCGTTGACATGTCTCAAGTTTTGGCGTTGGGGGTCGAAACAGTACGCAAGGCGGAAACAACCCTGTTTGGACTTCCGCCGGATTGCCATCGCCGACCATGGTCGGCAACCCAACCCGATCCGGAGATACTCCAATGGTCATGAGCGTCATCACCAACATCAACTCGCTGGTTGCCCAGAACAACCTGGCAACTTCGCAGAGCAAACTCGCCACGGCGATCCAGCGCTTGTCTTCGGGCATGCGCATCAACAGCGCAAAGGACGACGCCGCTGGCCTCGCCATTTCCACGCGCTTTACCACCCAGATCAACGGCCTGAACCAGGCAGTCAGCAATGCCAATGACGGCATCTCGCTGGCGCAGACCACCGAGTCCGCGTTGAACGAAGTCACCAACAACCTGCAGCGCATCCGCACCCTGGCGGTGCAGTCGGCCAACGGCACGAATTCGGCCAGTGACCGCGCCGCCCTGGACCAGGAAGTCCAGCAGCGCCTGGCGGAAATCACCCGCATCGCATCGCAGACCACGTTCAACGGCAAGAATGTCCTGGATGGCTCGGCCGGCGTGACCAATTTCCAGGTGGGTTCGGACATTGGCCAGGTCATTTCCGTCAACCTCGCACAGAGCGTGGCGGCCGCCAAGATGGGGGCCCACACCAAATACAGTGCTACTGCTTCTTCCGGCACGGACCTGGTGGCAGTAGGCGGCGTTACCACGGTCGCCTCCGGTGCGACGCTGACCGTTGGCGGCAAGACTGCCACGGTGACCGCCGGAGCCTACGATTCGCAGGGACTGCAAGCGGCCATCAATTCGGCGCTTGCCCAGGCGGGCATCACCACGGCGACGGTGACTGTCTCCGACACCAGCGCCACCGCCATCAAGGTGAAGCTGGATACGGTGGCTTCCGGCAACGGTGACACCAGCGCCGATATCGGAACGTCGGCGGCGTTTTCGCTGACCGCGACCGCAGCCACCGCTTCCGTGGGCGGCATGCTCAGCACAGCCGACGTCAAGACGGTCAACGGTGCCAATGACATGATGGCTGCGGTTGACTCGGCCTTGCAGACGGTCAGCGACATGCGTTCCAACCTCGGCGCGATCCAGAACCGCTTCACGTCCACGATCGCGAACCTGCAGACCATTTCGCAGAACCTGACCTCGTCGCGCAGCCAGATCCTGGATGCCGACTTTGCCCAGGAAACCGCGAACATGACCAGTGCGAGCATCCTGCAACAGGCCGGCGTCTCGGTCCTGGCCCAGGCAAACGCTTCCACGCAGTCGGTATTGAAGCTCCTGCAGTAAGGCAACACCCCTGGGTGGCCGCGGTTAGCGCGGCCACCCACCTTTTTCCAAGGACCCCAAGCACATGGCCATCACCGTAGGCTCGACCACACCGAACACCGGGTTGATCACCTCCTTGGGCGTGGGTTCCGGCATTGACGTCAATTCGCTGGTCACCCAGTTGGTGACGGCAAAGAAAACCCCGCAGCAAAACCAGATCACCGCTGATACGACGACAGCCAACACGCAGCTCTCGGCCTTGGGCCAGGTGAGCGCGGCGCTGTCGGCCTTGCAATCGGCCATGGCGCCACTCACCGACGGCAGCGCGCTTTCTGCGCGCGCGGTCAGCACCGGCAATGCCAACGTGCTGGGAGCGAGCAGCACCGGTACGCCGGTCAATGGCAGCTACCAGATAGAAGTGACCCAACTGGCGACGTCGCTCAAGGCTTCCTCGGGCGCGTTCACCAATTCCAGTGCGGCTGTCGGCACTGGCACGCTCACCATCGCGGTCGGTGGGCAGAGCATGCAGCTCGATCTCGACAGCACCAACAACTCGCTGGCGGCGATCCGCGACGCGATCAACAACTCCGGCAGCAACCCGGGCGTCAGCGCCACCATCGTCAACGCGACCGACGGCGCACACTTGGTCCTGACCGGCACGCGGACGGGCGAGGCCAACGGTTTCACGATATCCAGCAGTGGTGGCGACGGCGGCCTGGCAGCGCTCAACTACGACGCCGGCGCCAGCAGCGGCAACGCGCTCAACGTCATCACTGCCGCGCAGGATGCGCAGTACAGCATCGACGGCATGGCGGGCCACAGCGCCAGCAACACCGTCACCGATGCGATCGACGGCTTGAGCCTGTCGTTGGCGGGTACCGGCACCTCCGCGCTCAACGTCACGAGCGACACGGCCACGAGCACCTCGGCGCTGACCAACCTGGTCAATACCTACAACTCCTTTGTCGGCATCTACCAGGGCCTCACGCGCTACGATCCCACCGGCGGCAGTGCCGGGGCCCTGATCGGTGATGCCACGCTCAACGGCATCAGCAACAAGCTGGCGAACATCGTCGGTGGTGCGGCCAATGGCGGCTCGCTGGCCGCGCTAGGCATCTCGTTGCAGGTCGATGGCACGCTCGCGCTGGACAAGGACAAGCTGGCCGCCGGCCTGGCCGATGGCGGCAAGCAGGCGGCTGCCCTGTTTGGTGGGGCCGGCGGTTATGCGGCACAGCTCAACACGCAGTTGAGCCAGTGGGTCGGCAGCACGGGCGTGCTGGCCAGCCGCAGTGACAGCCTTACCCAGCAACTGAAGGCCTTGGGCGACCAACAATCGGCGTTGAACGCCCGCATGGACAGCCTCACCGCAATGTATACGGCGCAGTTCAACGCGCTGGACACGCTGATGAGCAAGCTCAACAGCACAAGCTCCTACCTGCAGCAGCAGTTCGATGCCATGGGCAACGTGAACAGCAGCAAGAACAAGTAGCCGCGACACGACGACGGAGGGGCACGATCATGGGATTCGGTTACGGCGCAGGCGCCTATCAGCAAGTCCGCTCACGCGGTGGCGTGGAAGGCGCCAACCCGCATGCCCTGATCACGCTGCTCATGGATGGCGCCCTGGAGCGCATCGTGCAAGCCCGCGGACATATGCAGCGTGGTGAGGTGGCCGCCAAGGGCGAGAGCGTCTCGCGCTGCATCGACATCCTGGGGGGCCTGCGCGACAGCCTGGACCGCAAGGTGGACGAGCAACTCGTCGATCGGCTGGACTCCTTGTACGAATACATGAGCCGCCGCCTGGTGCAGGCCAATCTGCGCAACGACCTGC
>DATNBK010000080.1:0-10466 GCA_035571995.1 Rhodanobacter sp. | reverse complement strand
GCATAATCCGTGGCACATCCATGCCAAGGAGTCACCCATGCGTCTAGGACTGATCATTGCCGGCATCATCCTGCTGCTCGCGGGCATCTGGGTCACGTTCGGCAACGGCACCTACAAGGATACCGACACGGTGGCGCAGCTTGGCCCGGCCAAGATCGAGGCCACCCACCACGAAGCAGTACCAAAGTGGCTTGGCATTGGCGGCATTGTGGTTGGCGGTGTATTGCTGATTGGCGGCGTCGCCACCCGCAAGCGCAGCTGAGAAGTTTCCGGCCTGGCCGGGTGGGGACTGCGGGTGCGCACACAAAGTGGGGCGCACCCGCAGCAACTACAATTGGGACATGGATGTCACCTATTTGCTCGACTCGCTCAATGATGCGCAGCGCGAGGCGGTGTGTGCGCCACGCGGACACTACCTGGTACTCGCTGGCGCCGGCTCCGGCAAGACCCGGGTACTTACCCACCGTATCGGTTGGCTCACCCAGGCCGAGGACGTACCGCCCTGGGCCGTACTTGCCGTCACCTTCACCAACAAGGCTGCCGGCGAAATGCGCCACCGGCTCGGCGCGCTCATTCCCGGCGGTATCCAGGGCCTGACCATCGGCACCTTCCACGGTATTGCCCATCGGCTGCTGCGCCGGCATTGGCACGAAGCGGGGCTGCCGGAAGACTTCCAGATCCTCGACAGCGAGGACCAGCTGCGCCTGGTCAAGCGCGTGATCGCCAGCCTCGGGCTGGACGAGGCCAAGTACCCGCACCGCCAGGCAGCCTGGCAAATCAATGCCTGGAAGGACGAGGGCAAGCGGGCGGGCAGCATCGAGCATCGCGACCACCCGACCCCGCAAACGCTGGGCCGCATCTACCAGGCCTACGAGGAGGCCTGCCAGCGCAGCGGCCTGGTCGATTTCGCCGAACTGCTGCTGCGCGCCCAGGAACTGTGGCTGAAGAACCCGGCCGTGCTGGAACACTACCAAGGGCGCTGGCGGCAGCTGCTGATTGACGAGTTCCAAGACACCAACACCTTGCAGTACGCCTGGATCCGCGTGCTGGCCGGCGACACCGGCAACGTGTTTGCAGTGGGCGACGACGACCAGTCGATCTACGGCTGGCGCGGCGCCAAGGTGGAAAACATGGCGCGCTTCCTGCGTGACTTCCCGAATGCCCGCACGATCAAGCTGGAGCAGAACTACCGCAGCACCTCCACCATCCTCACCGCCGCCAACAACGTCATTGCGCACAACGGCAGCCGGCTCGGCAAACGCCTGTGGACGGCCGGCGACCAGGGCGAGCACATCGCCTTGTACAGCGCCTACAACGAACAGGATGAAGCCCGCTTCGTCATCGAGCGCATCCGCGAATTCATGGCCGGAGAAGGCTGCGCGAGCGATTGCGCCATCCTCTACCGCTCGAACGCTCAGTCACGCAACTTCGAGGAGCAACTGGCCCAGCGCGACATCGCCTACCGCGTCTACGGCGGCCAACGCTTCTTCGAACGCGCGGAAATCAAGGACGCGCTGGCCTATCTGCGCCTGGCCGCCAACCGCCAGGACGACGTGGCCTTCGAGCGCACGGTCAATACGCCGCCACGCGGCATCGGCGAACGCACGCTCGACATCCTGCGCCGGCGGGCGCGCGGCGACAGCACGTCGCTGTGGGACGCGGCCGGCGTCGAGCTCGCGCGCGGCAGCGAACTGGGGGGCCGTGCCAAGCACGCCGTGCAGGCCTTCCTCGACCTGATCGAAGGTATGCGTGGCGCGTTCCAGGCCACGCCGGAAGCATCTGCAGATCCTGGCGCGCCCGGCCCGGCGGACCTGTCCACGGCCACGCCGCTTACACTCGCCGAGCAGGTCGAGCATGCCATCACCCAAGCTGGGCTGCGCGAGTATTTCGAACGCGATGCGCGCGGGCATGCCGAGACGCGGGTGGAAAACCTCGACGAGCTGGTCAACGTGGCCTCGCGCTTCGAGCGTACCGCCGAGGACCTGGAGGCCGGGTTGGACGAGCTTCCCGCCTTCCTTGCCCACGCCGCGCTTGAATCCGGGGAACGCCAGGGCGAGGCCGGCGACGACTGCGTTCAACTGATGACCCTCCACTCCGCAAAGGGCCTGGAGTTCCGCGTGGTTTTCCTGGTTGGCATGGAAGAAGGCTTGTTCCCCAGCCAGCGTTCGGTGGATGACGAAGGCCGACTGGAGGAGGAACGCCGCCTGGCCTACGTCGGCATCACCCGCGCGCGCGAAAAACTCTATGTGAGCCACGCCGAGTCGCGGCGCATGCACGGCACGGAAATGCTCGCTTATCCCTCGCGCTTCCTGCGCGAAATTCCCGCCGAACTGCTCGACGAAATCCGCCCGCGCATCCACGTCACGCGGCCGGTCTACGCCGGCGACACGTATCGCCAGGATGCCGCTGCGCTCGAAGAGGCCCTGCCGGTAAAGCTCGGCCAGCGGGTCAGCCATCCCAGTTTTGGCGAAGGCGTGGTGGTCAGCGCCGAGGGCAGCGGCGCGCACACCCGCCTGCAGGTGAACTTTGCCGCTGCCGGCAGCAAGTGGCTGGTAGCGGCCTACGCCAACCTGACCGCGCTCTAGCCCCGCTCCTCAGGAGGAGTGCACGACCGGCAGCTCGACATAGCTGGCGTGGTCCGGCGCGCGATACACGCGCTGGGTTGCCGCCTTGAAGTCGCCTGGCTTGGCCAGGAAGATGTTCTTGATGTAGGTCTGCGGATTGCGGTCGTAGAGGGGGAACCAGCTGGACTGGATCTGCACCATGATGCGATGGCCGGGCAGGAACACGTGGTCGACGGCCGGAAGCTCGAACTTGTAGGGCAAGGGTTCGTTTGGCGTCAAGGCCTGCGGCTGCGACAGGCTGGCACGATAACGGCCGCGGAAGATGTCCATGCTGGTGGCGAGTTCATAGCCGCTCATGTCCGGCTCGGCAGCATCCTGCTGCGGATAGACGTCGATCAGTTTCACCACCCAGTCCGCATCGGTGCCGCTGGTCGACGCGGTGAGGTGCACGACTGGCCAGCCGGCGACGTGCACTGCCTCCGTCAACACAGGCGTCTCGTACGCCAACACGTCCGGCCTGGTCGCGAACTGGCGCTGGTCGTCGACCAGCCAGCTATGCCAGGTGCCGGTTTGCGCCGCCAGGATCGGACGCACCCGGTAGGGCACGGGCTTGGCCGGATCGGAAACGTATTGGTCATAACCTTCCGCGGCGCCAGCCGCCGGCCGCTCGAAGCCCAGGCCGAAACGTGCCTGCAGATAAAGGGGCGTGGGTTTGGCCGCGCAACCCGTGGCGCAACCGGACGGCCAACTTTGCAATTCCTCCCACTGGTTGGTACCGGTGGTGAACACGTTCACGGGCGCGACGTGGACCGGCGGGGCGGCGTCCTTGAGATAGTGGGCGAGGAAGGGACGCAGGACGTGCTCGGTGAAATACAGCGAGGTGTCGGCGCCGAACTGCAGCGCGCCCAGCGAACTGCCGTCGCGGTTCTCCTGGCCGTGGTACCAGGGACCGAGGGTCAAGTACACCATGTCGTTGCCGGTGTCCTTCGGCTCGAGTGCCCGATACACCGCGAGCGCGCCGTAAATATCTTCCTGGTCCCATTGGCCGGCCACCAGCATCAAGGGCACCTTCAGCGGCTGGCGCGCCAGGATCTTGTCCATGGACTGGTCACGCCAATACGCGTCGTAGGCCGGGTGCGCGACCAGCTTGCGCCAGAAGCCCAGCTGCTGCATGCCATGCGCATCCGCCACCGCGGATGCCGAGCCGGCATCCAGGTACAGGTCGTAGTCGTCGCGGTAATCGGTCCACCACTGCGCCTTGCCGGTGCGCGTGGCCTGCTGGTCGTAGATGTAGGGGATCATCTGCTCGCGGAAGGCGCCGTTGTGGAACCAGTCGTCGGCCATCCAGCCGTCCACCATCGGGTTCTCGCCAATCACCACCTTCAGCGCCGGGTTGGGATCGATCAGCCCGGTCAGGGTTTCGAAGCCATCGTAGGAAACGCCGATCAAGGCCACCTTGCCGTTGCTCTCCGGCACGTTCTTCGCCAGCCAGCCAATGGTGTCGTAGGTGTCGGTGACGTCGGAAACCGGAGTTGGATTTTGCGGGCCCTGGATCGGGCGATTCATGACGTAGTCGCCTTCCGAACCGTATTTGCCGCGGACGTCCTGCACCACGCGGATATAGCCGTCCTCGAGCACGATGCGGCTGGTGTTGTCGGACCCCAGCACGGTGCCCAGCTCGCCGCTGTGCCGGCTCGAGGTGCGGCGGTCGGCGTTGTACGGCGTGCGCGTCAGGATGATGCCGGCGTGCTTGGCGCCCTTCGGTATCAGGATGACGGTATTGAGCTTGACCCCGTCGCGCATCGGGATCATGACCACCCTGCGCGTGTAATTGAAGCTCGACTCCACGGGCGTGAAGTGCGCCGGTGTCTCGCTTGGATAATCCGGATATTTGGATTTGTCCTGGGCCGCGTTGGCGGCAACGGCGGCAGCAGCGATGAACAGCAGGGAACCAAGCAACACGGATTGCCCGGCAAACCGATGCATTGATGTCATGGCAGCGCCCCCAAGTGGATGTGTTTGATATACGCCCTTCGCCCATGTGATGGGAGTGACTGAAGTCATGCATGCGCGTGGGCAGCCACGCCGTGCTTCGCGCTGCGCCGGCCGGCGCATGGCGCGGTTGCGTGCATGGGAAGGGCCCGTATGATGAACGCCTGTCCGCGGCTCGAACCATGTCCGCCGCACGGACGCCTGCGTCAACCGCCACCGGGGGAAGCCATGCAGCCCAGACACATCCTCGTCATCGGCTTGGTGTTCGGCCTGTGCGCGTGCGGCAACCCGCAAGACACAGGCAAGTCGCCAGCCGCGTCCGCATCTGCTGCCGACCAAGGTCTCGCGGCAACCGGCACCGCCACCACAAGCCAACCTGCCCTCACCGCCCAGACCGTCAAGTCCGGCGGGGTCATGCCGGAGGCGCAGCAACGCGTGCATTTCGACCACGCGGAGCTGCACTTCACGGTCGACCCCGCACGCCAGCGCATCGACGGCGACGCGCGGCTGACCTTCACCGCCAAACAGGCGATCAGCGAAGTGTTGCTGGACCTGGATCGCAACCTGCCGATCAGCCGCGTCGCCGTCGACGACCAGCCGCTTGCGCCATCGGCCTGGAGCAATCCGGACGGCCAGCTGCGCATCCAGCTGCCGGCCCAGCTGGCCGCCGGCGGCAAGGTCACGGTGCAGGTGGTCTATGGCGGCCGCCCGCATGTGGCGCAGAAGGCGCCGTGGGATGGCGGCTTCGTGTGGACACATACCGCCGATGGCCAACCCTGGGTGGGCGTGGCGGTGGAAGGCGAGGGCTGCGACCTGTTCTGGCCGTGCATCGATTATCCGGAAGGCGAGCCGGACCTGGTCGACACCTACGTGACCGTGCCCAAGCCGCTGGTGGCACCCGGCAACGGCGTGCTGGTCGGGGTCACCGGGACCGCCGACCAACGAACCTGGCATTGGCGCGCCAGGCAGCCCGACACCTATGCGGTGACGCTCAACATCGGGCCCTACCGGGAACTCAAGGGCGACTACCACAGCCGCTACGGCAACGTGATCCCGATGGCGTTCTGGTACCTGCCAGGCAAGGAGGTGCAGGCCAAGGAACTCTTCGCCACCTTGCCGAGCATCCTGGATTTCTTCGAGCAGGAGATCGGGCCCTATCCGTTTGGCGATGAAAAGGTGGGCATGGTCGAGAGTCCGTATTACGGCATGGAGCACCAGACCATCAACGCCTACGGCGCTGGTTACCCGAAGGACAAGTACGACTTCGACTTCCTGCTGCAGCACGAGTTTGCCCACGAATGGTTCGGCAACCAGCTGACCAATGCCGACTGGGACGACATGTGGCTGCACGAGGGCTTCGGCAGCTACATGCAGCCCTTGTACGGGCGTTACCTGCACGGCGACATGGCGTACTACGCGATGCTGCACGACATGCGGATCGGCCTGATGAACCGCCTCCCGGTGGTCTCGGGTCACAGCCAGACCGAGGAAGCGGTATATGACAAGGACCACGGCCCAGGCAACGACATCTATGCCAAGGGCGCCTTGGTGCTGCATTCACTGCGCGAGCTGATTGGCGACGACGCGTTCTTCAAGTCCACCCGCCTGCTCGTCTACGGGCGCGACGACCCGAAGCCGGGCAATTTCAAGCCGCGCTACGGCACCACGCGCGACTTCATGGACATCGTCAACAAGGTGACAGGCAAGAACCTGGACTGGTTCTTCAAGGTCTACCTGTACCAGGCCAAATTGCCGCGGCTGGACGTGCAGCGCGACGCGGACACGCTGAAGCTGCACTGGATGGCGCCACAAGGCCTGCCCTTCCCGATGCCGGTCGAGGTGCAGGTCGGCTACCAGGTTCGGACACTGCCCATGGGCAACGGCCGCGGAGAGCTCAAAGTGCCGGCCGGCACCCTGGTGATCGTCGACCCGCACTCGAAGCTGCTGCGCGAGGAGCCTTACATCCCCGCCTACCAGGAGTGGAAGAAGCAGGACGCGCTGGACGCGAAAAAGCCCGGCTACCGCAATCCGCGCACGCCCGCCACGAGTGATCCGCTGCCGAAAAGCACTGGTACCTGAGCGGCCAGGCGACGCGTCGGGTCAGGCCGATCGACCAAGCAAACGGGGCGCGGCTTTCGCCGCGCCCCGCACACGTTTCAGTCCCGCAACGTCAATCCAGCCGCTCAGAAGTCGTAGGTGATCCCGAATTGCAGGTAACGCGGCGTCATGGCGAAAATCGGCACCCAGAATTTCGACGTCAACTTGCCCGGGCCAGACTCGGACGTTGGATAGAACTGGGTCATGCGTTGCTGATCGAACAGGTTGTAAACCAGCAGGCTGAAGCCGAGTTTGTGCTCCGCGAACGCCGGCCGATACGACACATTCAGGCTGACGATTTCCTGCCACGGCGTGCGGCCGGTACTGCCAGGAGGTGCTGGCGTTCCCTCGGCGCCACAGAAGTGATACGAGGCACCGTAGCCGGATGGATTGCCTTGTTCCGGGCCGAAGTAGCCATAACAGACTCGCGGCGTGCCGGACAGGATCTGCGCATTGGCACCCAGCAGCCATTCCGGCGTGACCTGCCAATAACCAAGCAGCTTGATCTGGTGGCGCCGATCGTTGGACTGGTCACCTCCGGAATACGTCATCACACCCGGATTATCCCAGTCCACAGTCTGTGCCACATCAGTCTGACCGGAACTGGAACGCACCGAACCTTCGGTGTTCCCGAAACTGTGCGAGATGGTGTAATCAATGCGGCCATACCAGGTGCCGTCAAACTGGTGCTCGAGATAAAGATCCAGGCCCAGGTACTTGCGCAGCAAGGTCGGCATGCCGAATTCCGACCAAGGGATGCGCATCGTGCCGTAACCGCCGGTCGCCAGCGGCACATTGAACGTGGACACCTGGTTGAGGCTGGTACCCGGGTTCATGATGTAGCAACCCGAACCGATGGCGGCATCCGGATCAAAACCCTGCGCCGCCCCCGCATTGGCGAATACATCCTCGGCACAGACGTCATCCAGCATCCGGCGCAGATGGCGGTAGCTCGCCTTGACGCCGGTGGTCCACTTTGCGCCAAACATCTGGAACGCCTGGTCCAGCCCGGCGATGTACTCATCCTGGTATTCGGCGCCGGCATTCTTGCTGGTCACCGTCTTGGGATCCGGGGCCTGCCCAAATTCATTATTGGCCGAAACGTACGGATAGTTGCCTTGGGGAATCTGTGTCAGGCCAGTCGGTGCACCGGTAGCCGGATCGATGCCGGTATAAGTGAAGTACTGGTCTTTGACGATGCTGCCGGCAGCGCCGCGTATCGCCACGTTCGCCGGTTCATCCAGGTAATAGCGACCGGCATTGGCATACACCTTCATGCTTGAATCGCCATGCACGTCCCAACTCACGCCGAGCCGCGGTGCCCACTGCGGCTTGGTCAGGCGCAGGTAGGGAACGCTGTCCGGGTTGTAGTTGGTGAACTGGTCGTTGCGCAGGCCCAGGTTCAACAGGATGCGGTCGGTGACTTGCCAGCGGTCCTCGATGAATTCCGCGCGCTGCTTCACGCGCACCGACGCGGCCCCGACCGTGCCGATGTGCTTGTCGACGTAATAGCCCTGGCCGCCCGGCGCGGCGACTTCCTGCCCCGTCTGGCTGCTGATCGGCTTGTTCGGATCCCCCTTGCCATAATTCCATATGAATTCACCCGGGCCCGACCGGTGCGAACCCACGTCCAGCGCCTGCACGTTCATGTTGTCGATGCCTGCCGTGAGGTCGTGGCTTCCGAGCTTGTAGGTGACATCGAGTCGCAGGTTGCTGGTCTTGTCGTGCGCTCCCGCGTTCGGCACGGTTTGCACTGCCTGCGGGCCAACGATCGCACCACCACCGTAAGCGGGGTTCTGGTTTTCCGGGTGCGTCACGAACGGCTCGTCACTGCCGGTGAACTCCGCGTAATTGGTTTGCTTCATCTTGCCAAACAGGGCATCGACGGTGAGATTGTCAGTCAGATACCCGGTGTATTTGGCGATCCACAAATCCGCGCCGTCCTTGGTATGCAAATCCGGCTGTTTGTAGGGACCGTAGGTGGCCTTGTCCCCGGCGTAATTGAACTGATAGACATTTCCGGCATACGACCGCTTGTTGGACGCACCGGTCAATTCCAGGATGTTGTTGTCGTTGATGTTCCAGTCGAGTTTTGCATACCACTTCGGGGAATCGATGGTGTAGTTCGTGATCTGCGCTGCCTGGATCGTGTTTCCGCTGGCACCTGCGCTGCCACCACCGGTACCGCTCTGCCGGTTGGCTTCAACGGCGCCGAAGAAGAACAGCTTGTCCTTGATCAACGGACCACCGGCATAAGCGTCATATGTCGTCACCCATGACTTGTTGTCATGGTTGTAACTGTAAAGCTGCCCTTGCGCGCCACCGTCGGCATTCGCCAGATACTGGGGCCCCGTGGGGTAATACCAGTTGCTCGGAGCGCTCGCCGTGCCCTCGGGTTGATAGAGGACCTGCGCGCCGAAATGCCATTCATTGGTCCCGCGCTTGCCAATCTGGTTGATCACGCCGCCGTCGGTGCGACCGTAGCGCGCGTCGTAACCGCCGGTGAGCACCTGCTGCTGGTCGATCGCGCCATAGGGCAGGCTGAGGCCGCCAAAGCCGTGCAGTGGATCGGTGGTGTTGAAGCCGTTGATGTAATACGCGTTCTCTGCAATCGACGAACCGCCAAATGAATTCAGCACGTTGCCCGTCGGCCCCGTGTAGTAACTGGTGCCTTGGATGACCCCGGGAGCCAACGTGGCAATGGCTTCCGCACTGCGCTGCAGGGGCAACACCGACAGCTGCTTGGAGGTGACCACCGTGCGCGAGCCGACCTGACTGATGTCGATGGGTGGCAGCGAGTTCGCGCTGACCGTCACCGCACCCAGCGTGGTGGTCTGTGACACGAAGGTGACCTGGGTACCCGCACCCACGGTCAACTCGATGTCCTTGCGCGAATCCAGCGGCGCCCCGTCCTTCTGCAGCGTCACGGTGTAGGTCGTGCCCAGTGGCAATGACGTTGCCGAAAAGCGGCCACTGGAATCGACTGGCACGCTGCGTGTCAGGCCATTGGCGCTGGTGATGACCACCGTTTCGCCGGCGCCCACCGGTGCGGTACCGAAAATGCTGCCGGTGGACGCCTGCGCCTGCACTGGAGCCAGGCCACCAGCGCCATACAGGCCACATGCCGCGGCAATGGCTAGGCTCAATGCCGAATAAGCAACCCGGTGCCCGAGGTGCTGCCGTCGCGTATCAGTTTCACTGCTCATTTGTATCCCCTCACCTGAATGCGATTCATCCGCGACCGTGTGAGTGGCTCACCTCATTGCGCGAGTCAGCACTGCCAGTGGAACTTGCAGAGCTCAGCGCGATCGTGCCCATTTGTTGCGCTTGCGTTATGAGCGCGCTTTTTCCGCTTGTCAATGTGCAAAAAGTACGTGGCGGAACGTGACTTCCCTGTGCCGTGCGCGCGCGCGCGTAGGCCGCAAACGGCGTCAGGATCAGGTGACGGGCGGCGGGTCGCCGTTGCCGCTGCGCGGGCAACCCGCACGGGGTCACGCCTTCACGACTGCGCGGCATCACCCAGGACGGGGCCCGCACCGAAAAACGCAGGCCCGTGGACCGGTCAAGGGCGCAGGCGTGGCAAGCCCTGCGCGTCACGCTCTTCGACCGCACTCGAGCGTGTGTCGGGATAACGGCCCGTGGGATCGGAGGCCGGCGGTTCGGCCACGGCACCCCCGCGTTCCATCGCGAACGCGCTTCGATAGCTGTGCAGCGCAGCCGCCGTGTCGCCTTGGCCGGCGCAAGCCTCGCCAAGCACTTCCCAACCGGCGACACTCGGCGCCAGGGCCAAGGAGCGCTCGAGGTATTGGCGCG
>DATNBK010000079.1:0-9054 GCA_035571995.1 Rhodanobacter sp. | reverse complement strand
AGCCAGTTGACCGAGAAGCGGGTGAGCCTGGACGTGGACGCCGATGCCCGCCGCTGGCTGGCCGAGCATGGCTTCGACCCGCACATGGGCGCACGACCGATGGCCCGCGTGATCCAGGACAAGGTCAAGCGCGCGCTGGCCGACGAGCTGCTGTTTGGCAAGCTGGCCGATGGCGGCACGGTGCGCCTGAGCGTGGTCGACGGCGAATTGCAGGTGAGCACCGAGGGCGTGGAAAAGCTGCCGGCCGTGGTGGAGTAGCAGGGTGGTTCCCGGCACGCCCTGGCGCGTGCCGGGCAATGGACGCGCCCGCCGCAGCGCCGGCGGAGGTCACGTCTGGGCAGCGGCCTACTTCATGCGGTAGGTGATGCGGCCCTTGCTCAGGTCATACGGCGTCATTTCGATCTTCACCTTGTCGCCGGTGAGGATGCGGATGTAATGCTTGCGCATGCGGCCGGAGATGTGGGCAATGATCACGTGCCCGTTTTCCAGCTGCACGCGGAACATGGTATTGGGCAGGGTCTCCTGCACCGTGCCTTCCATTTCGATGACGTCGTCTTTGGCCATGTGTTCCGGATAGTCGCGCACGGCCGGACCGGCCGCGGAAGCGTGCAAGTATGACATGGATCACAGGGTGCCGGCAGCAAGCGACGGTTTGAGGATCGTTACGCGAGGTGCCGTTCGAGCCTGGCGCGGATGTCCTGCTCGATTTTTCCGCGCCAGGGTCGCAGCAGGAATCCCAGCTCGGCCGTTACCCGCACGCTGGCCGCGCCGACGGTGATTGCCCCGTTGACGCCGTTGCCGGACAGCTGCAGCACGTCGCCCTGCCAGCGGCGCTCCAGGCCGTATTGGCGATGCAAGCCCTCGGCCAACTCGTCGATCAGGGTGCGGACGCCCGCGGCGCCCAGGTTGTGCGTGCGCTCGATGTCGATCGTGGCCATGCAGATCTTCAGTGCAGGTACGGGGGTTGTATGCCAGCATACAGGCCTCGGCTCGATGCGGTGCGGCGGCGTTCCGGCGCGGCTCACGATGCATGGCAGCTCTCGGCAAAGGGCGATTCCGCGCCTGCGTGGCGACGCGTGGGCGGCGCGGATTTTCCAAGGTATTGGTATTGGCTTGGTCGATTGATCGATGCGCATTGAATTCATCCCGGCCAGCCGCGACAGCCTGTCGTGGACCCAGGCGCGGTTGCGCATCGGCAGCGCGCCGGACAACGATCTGGTCCTGGCCACCGCGCAGGCGGCGCCGCGGCATCTTTTGATCGAATCGGACGCCCGCGGCTGGGTGCTGTGGGTGGTGCCGGGTGCGCCACATGTCTATGTCAACGCCCGGCCCGTGCGCGAACTGGCCTTGCTGCGCCCGGGCGACGTGGTCAGCCTTGGCGATTGCCGCTTGTTGTTGTGCGCCGACGAGGCGCCGGACCGGCGCCCACCGCCGCGGGCCGTCGCCGACCATGCACCGTGCACGGTCGCCCTGAGGGCCGTGGCCGGACCCTTGTCGGGCAAGGTCCTGGCGGTGCACGAATACCTGGAACTGGGTCCGCGGGGACCTTGGCCGCTGGAACTGCCGCAGGGCGAAAGCGCCAGGCTGCGCATTGGGTGGCGCGATGGGCGGCTGGTCCTCGCCGTGCTGGAGCCGTCTCCGCACCATGGCGTGCGCGTCAACGGCAACGTGGTGACGGACGCGGTGCTGCAGTCGGGTGACCAGATTGGGATCGGCATGCATCGTTTCGTGGTGTCGGCTCCCGGAATCAAGCTCGAGCCGGAAAAGGCCGCCACACCGCCACCGCCACCGGTTCGCGCGGCAACGACGCCGTCCCACGCGGGGGCGGCGTGGCTGATCGTGACTGCCGCGCTCCTGGCGCTGGGGATTGCCCTGCTGTTGCTGGTGCGGTTTTGACCGCGGGTACTTGGTGGCGCCTGCCGCTCGTTGTATAAAACGCAGTTGTTTCGCAGCCCGCAGATGTCCGGGCGCGGTGCAGCTCAAACGTGCCCCTGGCGGGCGCGATCGATTTTCCCAGCCGCGTGCGTAGCGGCACCCGTCCACAGGCGATTGGCCAATGAGTGAAACTCCCATTTCCTTGAGCGACATGCGCGAGCGGATCGACAGTATTGATCGGCAAATCCAGCAATTGATTTCCGAGCGTGCGCAACGCGCGCGCGAGGTGGCCACGGTCAAGGGCGAGGGCCTGGCGGCGATCGACTATTACCGACCCGAACGCGAGGCCCACGTGCTGCGCATGGTCGTCGACCGCAATGACGGACCGTTGCCGGACACCGAGATGGTGCGCCTGTTCCGCGAGATCATGTCCTCCTGCCTGGCCCAGGAAGATCCGCTCAAGGTCGGCTACCTCGGCCCGCAAGGCACGTTCAGCGAGCAGGCCGTGTTCAAGCACTTCGGCCACGCGGCCTATGGACTGCCGCTGGGCAGCATCGAGGAGGTGTTCCAGGAGGTCGCCTCCGGGAGCGCGGACTTTGGCGTGGTGCCGGTGGAAAACTCCGGCCAGGGCATGATCCAGGTGACGCTGGACATGTTCCTCACCTCCGAGGCCGTCATCTGCGGCGAGATCGACCTGCATGTCCACCAATGCCTGTTGTCGCGGGCGGACCGCGCCGAGGACATCCATCGCGTCTACGCGCACCCGCAGTCGTTCCAGCAGTGCAAAACCTGGTTGCGCGTGAACCTGCCGGATGTGGAATACGTGCCGACCAGCAGCAACGCCGAGGCGGCCCGCCTGGCGCGGCATGCCGACGACGCGGCGGCGATCGCCAGCGAGTCGGCCGGCAAGATCTACGGCCTGAATGTCATCGCCCAGGGCGTGGAGGATCGTGCCGACAACACCACGCGCTTCCTGGTCATCGGGCGCAACCGCTTCCCTGCCTCCGGCAACGATCGCACTTCCCTGCTGGTCACGGTGAGTGACCGCCCGGGCGCGCTCTATCACGTACTCAGCCCGTTTGCCCGGCGCGACATCAGCATGAATCGCATTGAGTCGCGGCCGGCGCACACGGGCAAATGGCAGTACGCGTTCTTCATCGACGTCTCAGGGCACGTGGACGACGAGAAGTTGCAGGCGGCGATCCAGGAGATCGACGCCTCGGCCGGCGCCGTGCGGGTGCTCGGTTCCTATCCGGTGGCGCTGCCGTGACAGGCGCAAGGCCTTGGCCTGGAGGGTGCCGAGCTTGAACCATCTCGACTGGGTGACCAGCAAACCAAACCAGCCGCTGCACGGCAGCGTGCGGGTGCCAGGCGACAAATCCATGTCGCATCGCGCGCTCATGCTCGCGGCCTTGGCCGACGGCGAGTGCCGGGTACGTGGCTTCCTGGAGGGCGATGACACCCGCACCACGGCCACCAGCCTGTCGCGTTTCGGGGTCGCGATCGACGCCCCGGAACCCGGCGAACGCATCGTGCACGGTGTCGGCATGCATGGCCTGCACGCAGCCTCCGGGCCGCTGGATTGCGGCAATGCCGGCACCGGCATGCGCCTGCTGACTGGCCTGCTGGCAGGGCAGGCCTTTGACACCGTACTGACCGGCGACGCCTCACTTTCAGCGCGCCCAATGAACCGGGTGATCGATCCGCTGGCGCGCATGGGCGCACAGATCGACAGCCACAATGGCCTGCCGCCGCTGCACATCCGTGGTGGCCACGCCTTGCACGGCATGCGCCACATCAGCCCGATTGCCAGTGCCCAAGTGAAGTCGGCGCTCCTGCTGGCGGGGTTGTATGCCGAGGGCGACACCGAAGTCGTCGAACCGCAGCCGACGCGGGACTACACCGAACGCATGTTGCGCGCGTTTGGCTGGCCGGTGGATTTCGCGCCAGGCCGCGCCCGCCTGGCCGGGGGCTACGTGCTGCACGCCGCCGACGTCGAGATCCCGGCGGATTTCTCCTCGGCGGCGTTCTTCATGGTCGCCGCCAGCATCGTCGAGGGGTCGGAGCTGCAGTTGCCAGCGGTTGGGCTCAACCCGCGCCGCACCGGACTGTTGGCGGCCCTGCGCCAGATGGGGGCGGACATCCGCATCGAGAACGAGCGCCAGACCTCGGGCGAGCCCATTGGCGACATCGTGGTGCGCCACGCGCCCCTGCATGGCATCGAGCTGCCCGCGGCCCTGGTGCCGGACATGATCGACGAGCTGCCCGTGTTCTTCGTCGCCGCCAGCGTGGCGGAAGGGCGCACGGTCATTTCCGGCGCGGCCGAGCTGCGGGTGAAGGAATCGGACCGCATCGCGTCCATGGCCAGTGGCTTGCGTGCGCTCGGGGTGGTGATCGAGGAGACACCGGACGGGGCGATCATCAACGGCGGCCGCCTGGGCGGCGGAGTTGTTTCCAGTCACCTGGACCACCGCATCGCCATGAGCATGGTGGTGGCCGGGCAGGTGGCCCGTGCGCCGGTGCGAGTCGCCGATTGCGCGCCGGTGGCAACCTCGTTCCCCGGCTTCCGCGAAATCGCCAGCGACTGCGGTTTCGCCCTGCGCGTGGCGAGCTGAGGGCGCCGCCGTGGGCGATGCCTTGCCGTTCGTGGTGGCCATTCCGGCGCGCTACGCGTCGACGCGGCTGCCCGGCAAGCCCTTGCGACCGCTGGGTGGCCGGCCCTTGATCCTGCGCGTGGCCGAACGCGCACGGCAGGCCGGCGCCGCCCAGGTGGTGGTGGCGGTTGATGACGAGCGGGTGGCGCGGGCGCTCGATGGCCAGGGCGTGGACGTGTGCATGACCAGCCCAACCCACGCCTCGGGTTCCGATCGCCTGGCGGAGTGCGCCGCGCACTATGGCTGGCCTGCCGATACGGTGGTGGTCAACCTGCAGGGCGACGAACCGTTCGCGCCGGCCAGCGGCATCCGCGCCGTGGCACAGGCCCTGGCCGAGGACAGCGCGCCCATGGCCACCCTGGCCACATCAATTGGCGATGCCGAAGAGCTGTTCAACCCCAACGTGGTCAAGCTGGTGCGTGGCCTGGACGGGCACGCGCTGTATTTCAGCCGCTCGCCGCTGCCCTGGGCGCGCGATGCGTTTGCCGCCGATCGGCACGCGCTGCCGGACGGCGTCGAGTTCCTGCGCCATATCGGCATCTATGCCTACCGCGCGGGATTCCTCGCGCGCTATACGCAGCTGCCGCGCACGCCGCTCGAGCAGGCCGAATCGCTGGAACAGCTGCGCGTGCTCGAGCACGGCCACGCGATTGCCGTGCGCCTGACCCCGGAGCCATTCCCGCCGGGCATCGACACCCCCGAAGACCTGCAGCGCGCCGAACAATGGTTGCGCTCCCACGCCTGAGCCGACAGGTCCGGTTGGGGCCGGCATGCCGCCGGGCAGCTAGAATGGGGACATGCAATCCACACCTGCGCCAGCGTTCGATGGCAAGGCGTTCGTACGCACGCTGAGTTCGTCGCCGGGCGTGTACCGCCACTTTGACGCTGCCGGCGAGCTGCTCTACGTAGGCAAGGCCAGCAACCTCAAGAAGCGCGTCAGCAATTATTTCCTGCGCCCGCCCAAGGAACCGCGCATCGCGGCGATGGTGGCGCAGATCGCCCGCGTGGAAGTCACCGTCACGCGCACCGAGGGTGAGGCGCTGCTGCTGGAATCGCAGCTGATCAAGTCGCTCAAGCCGCGCTACAACATCCTGCTGCGTGACGACAAGAGCTATCCGTACATCTACCTGTCCACCGGCGAGGATTACCCGCGACTGGGCTTCCATCGCGGCGCGCGCACCAAGCCGGGCCGCTATTTCGGCCCGTACCCAAGCGCCTATGCGGTGCGCGAAAGCCTCAACCTGATGCAGAAGCTGTTCAAGGTGCGCCAGTGCGAGGACAGCTATTTCCACAACCGCACGCGCCCGTGCCTGCTGTACCAGATCGGGCGCTGCAGCGCGCCCTGCGTCGCCATGATCGACAAGGAGGAATACGCCGCCGACGTGCGCCATGCCGAGATGTTCCTGGAGGGTCGCAGCAGCGCGATCATCGACGAGCTGGCGACGTCAATGGAGCAGGCCAGCGCCGCGCTGCAATTCGAACGTGCGGGCAGGTTGCGCGACCAGATTGCCTCCCTGCGCCAGCTGCAGGCTGCCAACTACGTGCAGGGCGCGAACGCCGACATGGACGTGATTGCCTGCCGGATCGAATCCGGGCTGGCCTGCGTGAGCATCCTGTTCTTCCGTGACGGCATCAGCCTGGGCACGCGCGATTTCTTCCCGCGCCTGCCGGTGGATGCCGAGCCGGGCAACGTGCTGAGCCAGTTCATTGCCCAGTACTACCTGGAGCGTCCCGCGCCGCGCGAGCTGATCCTGGGCGGCGAGGTTGCCGACCTCGACCTGCTCAAGGAAGTGCTGAGCGCCAAGGCCGGGCGCACCGTGGAACTCAAGACCGTGGTGCGCGGCGATCGCGCGCGTTTCCTGCAGATGGCCGAACGCAACGCGCAGGCCTCGCTCACCGCGCGGCTGGCCAGCCGGCAGACCCTGGGCACGCGCTTCGACGACTTGCAGGCCTTGCTTGGCCTGGATGAATTGCCGCGGCGGATCGAGTGCTTCGACATCAGCCACACCATGGGCGAGGCGACCGTCGCCTCGTGCGTGGTGTTTGGCCCGGAAGGCCCGGAAAAGTCTCACTACCGGCGCTTCAACATCACCGGCATCACGCCGGGGGACGATTACGCGGCCATGCACCAGGCACTCACGCGCCGCTTCCGCCGGCTCGCGGAAGGCGAGGGCGTGCGCCCGGACATCCTGCTCATCGACGGCGGCAAGGGCCAGGTGGCGCAGGCGCTGGAAGTGCTGCGCGACCTGGGCATCCGCGACATCATGGTGATTGGCGTGGCCAAGGGGCCAGGCCGGCGTGCCGGCGAGGAAACCCTGGTGCTTGCCGATAGCGGGCGCGAGCTGCATCCGGGTTCGTCCTCGCCGGCCTTGCACCTGATTGCGGCGGTGCGTGACGAGTCCCACCGCTTCGCGATCACAGGACATCGGGCGCGCCGGGAAAAGGCCCGCCAGCACTCGGTGCTGGAGGACGTGCCAGGCGTTGGCGCCCGCCGTCGCTCGATGTTGCTGCGCACCTTTGGCGGCATGCAGGGCGTGCAGGCCGCGGGAATCGAGGAGCTGACGCGGGTGCGTGGCATTGACCGCGCATTGGCGGAGCGTATCTACGCAAGCCTGCACGGCTGAGCGCGCCGACGGCGTCGCGCCATTGCGGTCCACGGCGTGCGACACTGGAGCATCCCTTCGGACCGAACAATGCGGATCAACCTGCCAACCTGGCTGACCTTGTTTCGGGTGGCCTTGCTGCCCGTGATGGTGTTGGCGTTCTACTTGCCGTTTGCCGGCCACAACATCGCCGCCGCTGTGGTGTTCGTCCTGGCCGCGGTGACCGACTGGCTCGACGGCTGGCTGGCGCGGCGCATGCGCGCCACGTCGGCATTTGGCGCCTTCCTCGATCCGGTGGCAGACAAGCTGATGGTGGCCGTGACCTTGTTCATGCTGGTCGAGGCGCATTACGGCGGCTGGTCGGGGGTGCTCATGGCGGTCACCGCGGCCGTCATCGTCGGCCGCGAGATCAGCGTCTCGGCGCTGCGCGAGTGGATGGCGCAGATCGGCATGCGCGCCACGGTCAAGGTGGCCATGATCGGCAAGTTGAAGACGGTGATGCAGATGGTTGCCCTGGTGGTGCTGATCATGCAGCACGACAAGTCTGCCGAGGCCCTGCGCCTGTACCACATTGGCGAGGGCCTGCTGGTGATTGCCGGCATCCTGACCATCTGGTCCGGCCTGCATTACCTGCGTGCCGCATGGCCATACCTGCGCGACGGCGTGCCCCCCGAGAGCCACCGGTCCTAGCGCCACGGGACGTGCTGGAACCCACCGCGGATCCGGCGGCAATGGCCTTGGCGGGTATTCACAGGCAAATATGTTCTGGTATCATTTGCCGCTCTGCTGCGGGAATAGCTCAGTTGGTAGAGCACGACCTTGCCAAGGTCGGGGTCGCGAGTTCGAGTCTCGTTTCCCGCTCCAGTTCCTGAAGCCTCGCACTGTCGAGGCTTCCGTTTTCCGGGCGTTCGGCGGTTCCCCACCGCACACGCAGCGGCAATGGCCAGGTGGCAGAGTGGTCATGCAGCGGCCTGCAAAGCCGCGTACGCCGGTTCGATTCCGACCCTGGCCTCACCTTGCCGCTGCAAGCCCTTACAGGGCGTGGTTTCCAGCAATTTCCAGCCTTCCGGCAAGCCCGGTGCTACTGGAAATCGCCGATGCAAACGCCGCTACAACCTGTCAAGCGTGGGGGGACGTACTACGTCCGCTTCCACGTTCCCGCCGATCTTTGGCCCCGTATGGGGCGCACTGCGATATGGCGCAGCCTTCGCACTGGGGACCTTCGCATTGCCCACCAGCGCGCGCGTGTTGCATTTGACGCTGCGCGGGCATACTTCCATCACGTCCGCACAAGGGGCCGCCTCATGGACCGCTCACAACTCGACACGCTCGCCCGCCGGTATCTCTCGGCACGCTTCGATGAAACCGAGGGCGTGCTTGCACTGGACGGCTGGGAAGGGCCGGGGCGGGACGTGTGGGGGGATCAACTGGCGGACCAGTGCGCTGCATTGACCACCGCCTTGGCACGTTTCGACTACTCGGGGGCAATGGACGATGCGCGAACCATGCTCCCCGATGCGGACGACGACGCACAGCGCAAGCTCGCCCGCCGTCTGCTTGAGGCGCAGCTAGAGGCGCACAAGGCAACGCTACGCGCGCTCAATGGTGAACCCTTGGTGTTCCCCTCGCTGGTCACTACGGCGACCCCTGCGGTGGACGATGAGCCCGGGGAAACCCCCCGCCTCTCCGAAGTGCTGGCGGCCTATGTTGAGGAACGCGTTTCCCAAGGCAAGTGGACGCCTAAAACCAAGCTGGAGCGTGAAACCATAGGGGCGGTGATTGTTGCAATGCTGGGTGATCCCTGCGTGGGGGACGTGACCAAAGATGACATGCGCGCGTTTGGCCTGGCCGTTCCCCGTCTGCCTTCGCACATGCACAAGCGTTACCCCGGCAAGTCTCCTGCGGAAGTGCTCGCGTTGGTT
>DATNBK010000078.1:0-2589 GCA_035571995.1 Rhodanobacter sp. | reverse complement strand
CGGCGACATCTACAACCAATGGAGGACCCCCTCGTACACCCTGCTCGACGCCGCCGTGCACTACGACGTGGGCGGCTGGCGGCTGCAGTTGAACGCCAGCAACGTCACCGACAAGGAATACGTGTCGGTGTGCAACAGCGCGGCCTGGTGCTACTACGGCTACGCCCGCACGGTGACTGCCAGCGCTCGCTACCGCTGGTAAGTTGGCCGCCATGCTCAGTCTGTTGGCACTGGTCCTGGCCTCCGCTTCGGCGCTGGCGCTCTACGCGGGCTCGCCGCATTGCATGTGGCCGGGGTTGCGCGGCCATCCGCGTGCGGCTCGCGCCGCGGGTTGGGCGCTCGCACTGGCTGCGCTGCTTGCCTGGAGTTTCGTACTTGGCGCAGTGGCCGGCCTGTGCGCCATGCTGGCCAGCTGGATGCTGGCCCTGGTCCTGCAGCCGGTGGTGGCGCGCCTGTTTGGCAATCCGGATGCCGACCTCACCGCCCGCGGGCTGGACTGATGTGGACGCGTGTTGCCGCCGGCGTGGTGCCTGGGTTCTTCCTCGCGGCAGGCGTGCTGGGCCTAGTGTGCTGGTCGCTGCCGGGACCCTGGCAGGGGACGATCGTGCCAGGCCTGGCCGCCTTTGCGCCGCTGTGGATCGGGCTTGTCTGCATCTCCCTGCGCTACGCCAATGGCGTGCGTGCGTGGACGTGGCTCAGCGGCTTGGCCGTCCTGTCCCTGGCCGTGCTGTGGCTGCTCCAGGCATCGGGCTGGGTGCGGTGAGGTCGTCCGCATGAAATGGAAAGCCGCCACCACGCGCAGCTTCACCACCCTGCACTCGTGGGTGGGCCTGCTGGCCGGCTTTGCCTTGTTCGTCGCGTTCTACGCCGGGGCGATCACGGTGTTCCAGCAGCCCATCCAGGCATGGGCAGCGCCGCAGCCCACTGCCATGGGCTCGCTGGCCGTGGCACAGCAACTGCTGGATGGGGTCCTCGCACAACACCCCGAAGCACGCGAACACGTCGGCATGACCTTCCCTGGTTACGAGCTGGCCGAGCCCACGGCGTATTGGCAGGATCGACATGGCACCTGGCTGTATGCCACGCCCGGCCAACCGGCAGGCAGCACGCGACGTCCGGGGGCGAGCCTGCCCGAGCTGGTCAACGAGCTGCACTACACGCTGGGGCTGCCCATTGCCGGTACCTGGCTGATGGGCCTGGTCAGCCTGCTCTATGGCATCGCCCTGGTATCCGGTTTTGTCATCCACCTGCCGCGCCTGGCCAAGAACCTGTTCGCCCTGCGTCCGGGACCGAACCTGAAGCGCTTCTGGCAGGACGCGCACAACGTGATCGGCGTGCTCAGCCTGCCGTTCCACGTAGTCTTCGCCGTCACCGGCGCCCTGCTGTGCCTGCTGGCCGTGCTGATGCTGGCGCTGAATCCGCTGGTCTACGGCGGCAAGCTGATGGCCAACGTGGGCCAGGCCATGGACACCGCACCCATCGTGCAGAAAGCCGACGTGGCCCGGCCGCTGGGCTCGCTGGCCAGCTGGTCCGCGCGCTCAATCGAGGTGGCTCGCGACCGGGGGGTGGCAAACTTCGTACCCGGCTACCTGAAGCTGGCGAACGCCGGCGACGCGCACGCCGTGGTGGAGATCACCGGCACCTCGCCGCGCGCGCTCGGCGCCGGCGTGGTAGCGCTGGACGCCACCAGCGGCGCCGTACTCGCCACGCAACTGCCTGGCTCGCGCGACGCCAACCATGCCGCCCTGGCCGCGGTCTACGCACTGCACTACGGCGACTACGGCAACATCGCCGTGCAATGGCTGTATTTCCTGCTCGGCCTGGGCGGCGCGTTCCTGTTCTACTCCGGCAACCTGCTGTGGATCGAGACGCGGCGTCGGCGTGGCCAGGCGACACAGGGCCGCTCGTCGATCGTCATGGCGCGCGCCACGGTCGGCATTTGCATCGGCGTGTGCGTGGCAGTCTCCGTAGCCTTCGTTGCCGCGCAGCTGCTGCCGGCGCTGGGATGGAACGCCGCCGATGCGGGCGAGCGCTGGGCCTGTTTCCTCGCCTGGGCGGCCTGCGTGGCGTGGGCAGCCTGGCGCCCGCCCTTGCGCGCCGCACAGGAACTGCTGTGGCTGGCGACGATCGTCACCGCGCTGGTTCCCGTAGCCCATGGCCTCGCCACCGGCTGGTGGTTCTGGCGCAGCGCCGCCGCCGGCTATGGCGTACTGGCCGCCATCGACCTCGCCGCCCTCGCCATGGCCGTGGCCTTCGCCACGCTCGCTCGCGCGGCAACGCACCGTGGCCGCAGCGGCGTGCCGGACAATGTGTGGGCGCTCCCCTCGGGCTGACGCCTAGCGGGATGAGACCTTGTAGCGGGCCAGGATGTCGCGCACGCGGTCGAGCGGTATGGCCTGGACGGTGTGGCCGTTGCCGGTGACCGTGGTGGCCATGAACAGGGAGTTGTAGATCGCTTCCTCGGTGGACTCGATGACCGCCTCGAACAGCGGCGACATGTCGTCGTTGGCCACTTCCTGCGTGTTGCGCAAGGCGTCGCGCGATACCGACGCCGTGGCGCCGGCCGGATCGACGTGGCGGCGCACCTGC
>DATNBK010000077.1:0-5272 GCA_035571995.1 Rhodanobacter sp. | reverse complement strand
ACCTCCAGCCCGAGATCAATCCGGCGGCGGTCGGCCAGCGCAGCCAGTTGCTCCACGCAGTGCAACGCCACCGCGGCGAGATCGACCCGCTCCAGCCTTGTATGCGCATCGCCATGCTCGGCCTGCGCCAGCAACAGCAGCTTGTTGGTCACATCCACCAGGCGGCGGTTGCTGGTTTGCAGGGCGGCCCACAGCGCGTCCATGTCGGCACGGCGCGTTTCCCAGTGCTGCCGGTGCGCTCGGGTGTAGCGTGCAAACTCGATCTGCGAGGCCTGCAGCGCCAGCGGCGTGCGCAGCTGATGCGCCGCATCGGCAATGAAGCGCCGCTGCGCTTCGGAGTGCATCTTGAGCTGGCGCACAAAGCGGTTGATAGTGTCCGCCACCGGACGCAACTCCGTGTGCAGCGCGTGCGCATCCAGCACGAAGTCCAGGTGCAGCGGATCACGTTGCGCGAGTTGCTGGCCGAGCCGCACAACCGGTCGCAATTCCCAGGTCAGCGCCAGCGTGGTCAGCACAATGGCCAGCAGCAGCGCCACCAGCAGATACTCCACCGAGGGCCACCACAGGGCGTGCAGCATCTGATCGCGGCTACTGGTGGTCTTGCCCACCGCAATCGTGATGTCCCGTGCGCCGTCCACGTCGTACATGGCGCGTTGCGTGATCACGGCGCGCACGGGTCGGCCTTCGAATGTGGCGTCATACCACTGCGCCCGGTCCACGCCCGCGAGGCGGCGCAACCGCGGTAACGGAAAATCCGGCAGACCTGCCAGCAGCCGGCCCTTGGCGTCCGTCACGCTCAGGTAAACGCGGTCCCGGGCCGGAGAAACAAACAGGGAGAGCGCCGCCGGCGGAACACTGGCGCGCACGTCGTCACCCTCCCAGATCAGCCGGTCCGACAGCACCTTGGCCGAGGCCAGCAGGTCGTGGTCCTGCACGTAGTCGGCCACCTCGGCCGCGTTGCGCCAGCTCAAAAATCCGCACACGGCGACGAACACGGACAGCGGCAGCAGCAGCCACGCCGCCAGGCGCAGGCGCAGGCTAGCCATCGTCGCGGGTTCGCAGCAGGTAGCCGACGCCGCGCAGGGTGATGATGGTGGCCTGGCTGGCCTCGAGCTTCTTGCGCAGCCGATGCACGTACAGATCGACCGCATCGGCGCTGGGCTCGTCGTCCAGATCGAACAGGCCGTCGATCAGCGTCTGCTTGGACACCGTGCTGCCAGCCTTCAGCATCAGCGTCTCCAGCAGCGAGCGCTCGCGCGGCGGCAGCGCCAGCGCCCGCCCCGCGAGATCGAACTGGCGCGTGCGCAGGTCGTAGTGCAGGTCGCCGCAGCTCATGTCGTTCGCCTTGCCCGGGACCTGGCGGCGCACCAGCGCCTTGATGCGCGCGACCAGTTCCCGGCCCTCGATCGGCTTGACCATGTAGTCGTCGGCGCCGATCTCCAGGCACAGCACCTTCTGGTCCAGCGATGCGGCGGCGGTCAGGATCAGCACCGGTACGTCGTCGCGCCGCTCGCGCAGGCGGCGCAGCACGCCCTTGCCGGACAGGCGCGGGATATTCAGGTCCAGCAGCACCACGTCGTAGCGCGCCTGCTGCAACTGGCGATCGGCGGCGTCCCCGTCTTCCATGTGGTCCACCACGAAGCCCTGCTCACGCAGCAGACTGGCGAGCCAATGGGCCAGTTGCAGGTTGTCTTCGATGAGCAGGAGCTTCATGGGTAGGTCGGTTCGATTGAATCTGCAAACCAGGGCCGGCACCCTAGGGATAACCATGAGAGATTTTTCGGCCGGATGAAAGCCGTCCGAAAGATCGCGTTTTCTACACTGGCCGGGTCCTGCGACGCCTTGCGCCGGCAGTTCCGATGACTTCCGACAACTTCAGGAGATTAGACACCATGCATGCTTCACGCCGCACTCTGCTCGCCGCCGCCCTTTGCACCGCGCTGGCTGCCACCACCCCGTTCGCCCAGGCCGCCGACGCGCCCATCACCATCATGGTGGGCGGCATCAACAAGATCATTTACCTGCCGGCCACGCTGACCGAGAAGCTGGGTTACTTCAAGGACGAAGGCCTGAACGTGACGCTGCAATCCGCGCCCGCCGGCGTGAATGCCGAAAACCAGCTGATCGCCGGCGCCGTGCAGGGCGTGGTGGGCTTTTACGACCACTCCATCGACCTGCAGAGCAAGGGCAAGGAAATCGAGGCGATTACCGTGTTCTGCAAGGTGCCGGGCGAGGTGGAAATGGTCTCCGCCAAGGCCGCGCCCACCTTCAAATCGATGGCCGACGCCAAGGGCAAGACGCTGGGCGTGACCGGGCTCGGCTCATCGACCGATTTTCTGACCCGCTATCTCGCGGGCCGCAAGGGCGTTCCCGAGGCGGACTTTTCGCTGCTTCCGGTCGGCGCGGGCAATACCTTCATCGCAGCTATTCAACAAGACCGCATCCAGGCCGGCATGACCTCCGAGCCCACCGTCTCGCGGCTGCTCAAGACGGGCGACGCCAAGGTGCTGGTGGACCTGCGCTCCGCACCCGACACCGAGGCCGCGCTGGGCGGCCTGTATCCGGCGTCCAGCTTCTATGTGCAGAACGCCTGGGCCGACTCGCACAAGGAGGAGGCCACCAAGCTGGCGCACGCCTTCGCGCGCACCATGGCCTACATTCACACCCACACGGCGGAGCAGATTGCCGATCTGGTGCCGCGCGACTTCTACGGTAACGACAAGGCCTTGTACGTGAGCGCGCTGAAAGCCTCGCTGCCGATGTACACCACCGACGGCCGCATGCCCGAGGGCGGACCGGAAACAGTGCTCAAGGTGCTCTCGGCCTACAAGCCGCTGGTCAAGAGCGCACACATCGACCTGTCCAAGACCTACACCAACGCGTACCTGCCCGCCGCCAAGTAACCACGCCAAACCACACGCCAGCCATGAAAAACGACCTGTCCGCCGGTGCCGGAAATACCCCTGCCATTGATTTCCGGGACGTCTCGCTGCGTTTCATCTCGGCGGACGGAAACGCCACCGTGGCGCTGCGCAACTTCAGCATGTCGGTGGCGCGCGGCGAGTTTGTCGCCATCGTCGGCCCCACGGGTTGCGGCAAGTCGACCACGCTGAACATGATCACCGGCCTGCTGCGGCCCACCGTGGGCGAAGTCTCGGTGATGGGCCAGCCGGTACACGGGATCGACCCGCGCATCGGGTTCGTGTTTCAGGCCGACGCCGTGTTTCCGTGGCGCAACGTGACGGACAACGTGGCCGCCGGCCCCCTGTTTCGCGGCATGCCGAAAAAGGAAGCCTACGCACTGGCCGCCGACTGGATCGCCCGGGTCGGGCTGGACAAGTTCGGCGGCCACTACCCGCACCAGCTGTCCGGCGGGATGCGCAAGCGGGTCGCGTTGGCGCAAACCTTCATCAACGCGCCCGAGATCCTGCTGATGGACGAGCCCTTCTCGGCGCTGGACATGCAGACCCGCACGCTGATGCAGGACGAGCTGTTGCAGCTGTGGTCGGGCACGGGCGGCTCGGTGGTATTCATCACGCACGACCTGGAGGAGGCGATCGCGCTGGCGGACCGCGTGTTCGTGCTGTCGGCGCGCCCGGGCACGCTCAAGCGCGTGTACGAGATCGACCTGCCGCGTCCGCGTGTCATGTCCGAGGTGCGCTACGACCCGAACTTCATCGAGTTGTCCAAGCGCATCTGGGCCGACCTGCGCGAAGAAGTCGTGATTCATTGACGCCCGCCGCAGCCCGCTCACCTGGAGAGACTCCCCATGAATGCCGTTGTCGCACCTGACGCTTCCCCGGGCCGCCCCGCCCTGCCCGCCTCCCTCAGTGACGAGGCATTGGCGCGCGAGTCCGTCGTCGCGCAGGCCGCGATCCGCCGACATCGCGTTGTGATCATCGGCTTGCGCATCGCGGTGCTGGTGCTGGTGCTGGGCGGCTGGCAACTGGCCGCCAGCCGGAAATGGATCGACCCGTTTTTCTACTCCCAGCCTTCGCTGATCTGGGCGCAGATCGTTGACTGGATCCGCGACGGCACCTCGCAAGGCCCGCTGTGGCAGCAGGTGGCCGTGACGCTGGAGGAAACCATCATCGGCTTCCTGATCGGCGGTATCGGCGGCATCATCGCCGGCATCCTGCTGGGCCGCAACAAGCTGTTGTCGGACGTGTTCAGCCTGTACATCCAGATCGCCAACTCGGTGCCGCGCGTGGTGCTCGGCTCGGTGTTCGTGATTGCACTGGGGCTGGGCATGGCCTCCAAGGTGGCGCTGGCCGTGGTGATGGTGTTCTTCGTCGTGTTCGGGAATGCGTTTCAGGGGGTGCGCGAGGCGGACAAGTACCTGATCGCGAACGCCCGCATCCTGGGCGCCTCGCCGCGCCAGCTCACCACGGCGGTCGTCATTCCATCCGCGATGTCGTGGATTCTGGCCAGCCTGCACGTGAGCTTCGGTTTTGCGCTGGTGGGCGCCGTGGTGGGCGAGTTCCTCGGCGCCAAGCAGGGCATGGGCCTGCTGATTTCCACCGCGCAGGGCGCCTTCAACGCCAGCGGCGTGTTCGCCGCGATGATCGTGCTGGCCGTGGTCGCGCTGGTGGCCGACTTCATCCTCACCCGGCTGGAAAAGCGCCTGCTGAAGTGGCGACCGGCGGTGTTCTGACGCGATGCGCCGGCTCAGGCTGGCGGCACGCCGTACGCGTTGCCTTGCGGCTCGCCCGGCTGCACGTTGAAGTACAGCAGCACCAGGCCGCCGATCACCGGAATCAGGCCGATGAACAGCCACCAGCCGCTCTTGCCCACGTCATGCAGGCGGCGCACGCCCGCGGCCAGCAGCGGCAGCACGAAAGCCAGGACGACCACGACGTACAGGTAGCGGTGAATGAAGGCGCTCACGACGGCCGCGATGACGTAGGCCAGCACGAACCACCAGTACTCGGGCCGGGACGCGCGGCCGGAAAAATCGATGTACTTGGAAAAGCAGGTCTTGACGGATTGTTGAAGGTTCATGCGCCACTCCTCTCGATCAGCCCCCGGGGACATTCCCGCCCCATCATATCGGGCCGCCGCACGCGCCGCCCGAACCTGCTCAGCGCCGGCGCAGGCGCTCGAGCAGACCGGCGGTAGAGCTGTCCAGGCCGGCGAGGTCGCCGCTTTGCAGACGCGGCTCGATATCGCGGGCCAGCACCTTGCCCAGTTCCACGCCCCACTGATCGAAGCTGTCGACGCCCCAGACCGAGCCGCTCGTGAACACTCGGTGCTCCTGCAACGCCAGCAGCGC
>DATNBK010000076.1:0-11268 GCA_035571995.1 Rhodanobacter sp. | reverse complement strand
GGCGGTGCTGGGCGCGCTGCGCATCGCCCGCACGGTGACCGGGCGCAGCACCGTGGTGCTGTTCAACGGCTCCTATCACGGCATCATCGACGAGGTGATCGTGCGCGGCACGAAGAAGCTGCGCGCGGTGCCGGCGGCGCCAGGGATCATGCGCAACACCGCAGAAAACGTGATCGTGCTGGATTACGGCACGCCCGAATCGCTGCAGATCATCCGCGAGCGCGCACACGAGTTGGCGGCCGTGCTGATCGAGCCGGTGCAGAGCCGGCGGCCGGATTTCCAGCCGGTGGAGTTCCTGCGCGAGGTGCGCGAGATCACCGCCGCGACCGGTACTTTGTGCATCTTCGACGAGATCGTCACCGGCTTCCGCGCCCATCCCGGCGGCACCCAGGCGCTGTTCGGCATCCAGGCCGACCTGGCCACCTACGGCAAGGTGGTGGGCGGCGGCTATCCGATCGGGGTGATCGCCGGCAAGCGCGAGTTCATGGATGCGCTCGACGGCGGCGCCTGGCAGTTCGGCGACGATTCGGTACCCACCGTGGGCGTCACCTATTTCGCCGGCACCTTCGTGCGTCATCCGCTGGCGCTGGCGGCGGCGCGGGCGGTGCTGCAGCATCTCAAGGAGGAGGGCGCCGGCTTGCAGGAACGCCTCAACGCGCGCACCACGGCGATGGCGGTCGAACTGAATGCGTTCTGCGATGAAGTTGGCGCACCCATCGCGATCAAGCATTTTGCCTCGTTCTGGAAGACCCAGTTTCTGGAGGAGCACCCGCTGCAGGATCTGCTGTTCGCGATGATGCGCAGCCGCGGCGTGCACATCCTCGACAACTTCCCGTGCTTCTTCACCGCGGCGCACAGCGAGGCCGATTTCCAGCAGATCATCCAGGCCTACAAGGATTCCGTGATCGAATTGCAGGAAGCCGACTTCCTGTCGCGTCGCACGGCCACCGCCCACACCGTGATGGATGCGCGGAACCCGCCGCTGCCCGGGGCACGCATCGGTCGCGAGCCGGACGGTCGTCCGGCATGGTTCGTGCCCAGCTCCGAACAGCCAGGCAGGTTCACCAAGGCAAGTTGATCATGAGCATGGGAACACCAGACAAGGACGCAGCCATCGTCGTCGATTACGACCCGTTCGCCGACGGTGCGCTGTCGCGGGTGGTGCCGAGCACGGAGCCGCAGCGCGAGATATGGCTGGCCGATCAGCTGGGCCCGGATGCTTCGCTGGCCTACAACGAGTCGGTGTCGCTGCGACTGCGCGGTCCGCTGGATCAGGCGGCGCTGGGCGCGGCGCTGCAGGCGTTGCTGGATCGGCACGATGCCCTGCGCGCAAGCTTCGGTCCGGACGGCGAAACTCTATGCGTGTTGGAGCAGGTGACGCTGGAACTGCCCCTGCTCGACCTGTCCGCGACTGATCCGGCATGCCGCGACGAGCAACTGCGGGAGCGTCAGCACGCAGCCGTGCAGACGCCGTTTGCGCTGGGCCGCGATCACCTGCTGCGCGGCGAGTTGTTGCACCTGGCGCACGACGAGCACGTGCTGATCCTCACCGCCCATCACATCGTCTGCGATGGCTGGTCGTGGTGGGTGCTGGTGCGCGAGCTGGGCACGCTGTACGCGCAGCGGCTCGGCCACGCGGTGGAACCTTTGCCGCCGGCCGATGCGTTTGCCGACTATGCGCTGGCCCAGGCACGCCATCCCGCCGGCGCGACGCACGCGCAGGACGAAAGCTATTGGCTGTCGCAGTTTGCCGGTGAGATTCCGGTGCTCGACCTGCCCACCGATCGCGCCCGCCCGGTTCGCCGCAGCTTCGCCTCCGCCCGCGAGGACTGGACGCTGGATGCGGATCTGGTGACGGCGATCCGCCGCATGGGTGCGCGCCGCGGCGCCAGCCTGTTTGCCACCCTGCTGGGAAGTTTCGCCGCCTTGCTGGTGCGCCTGGCCCATCAGCCGCGGGTGGTGATCGGCATTCCCACCGCGGGACAGTCGGTGGATGGACACGACCATCTGGTCGGTCACTGCGTGAACACCTTGCCCTTGCTGTTCGAGCCTGATCTGGATCAGCCAGCGGCGCTGGCGATCGAGCAGGCGCAGGCCACCTTGCTGGATGCGCTGGAACACCAGCGCTACACCTTCGGCACCCTGCTGCGCAAGTTGCGGGTCGGTCGCGATCCTTCGCGCCTGCCACTGGTCAGCGTGATGTTCAACATCGACCAGGCGCTGGATCACGAGGATTCGGTATTCCCCGGCCTGCAACTGGAGTTTGCCAGTAACCCGCGTGATTTCGAGAACTTCGAGCTGTCCATCAATGCCGTGCAGAGCCACGGCCAACTGCGCCTCGAATGCCAGTACAACCGCGAGCTGTTCGACGGCGCCACCATCCGCCAGTGGCTGGGCCACTACCAGACCCTGCTGCAGGCGATGGCGGGCGGCGACGACAGCGAGGCGTTTGGCCGGCTGCCCCTGCTTGCCGACATCGAGCGACGCAAGCTGGTGGAGAAATTCAACGATACCCGTGTCGACTATCCGGCCGGTCAATGCATCCATGAACTGATCGAGGCGCAGGTCGAACGCACGCCACAGGCGATTGCCGTCAGCCATGCGGGCGATACGCTGACCTATGCGCAGTTGAATGCCGCCGCCAATCGCATGGCCCATCACCTGCGCGCCTTGGGCGTGCGTCCCGATCAGCGCGTGGGCGTGTGTGCCGAACGCGGGCTGGAACTGGTGATCGGTCTGCTGGCGGTGCTGAAAGCTGGCGCGGCCTATGTACCGCTGGACCCCGAGTATCCCGCCGAACGCCTGGCGGGCATGCTGGCCGACTGCACGCCGGCCGTAGTGTTGACCCAGCAGGCGCTGGTGCCGCAGCTGGCGGTGCTGGCCGCGTCAACCCCCTTGTTGGTGCTGGACCAGGCCGACCTGGCGTGGGCGCAACAGGAATCATCCAACCCGGCTGCTGCTGCAGTGGGTCTGCTCGATACCCATCTCGCCTACGTGATCTACACCTCCGGTTCCACCGGCGTACCGAAGGGCGCGATGAACGAGCATCGCGGCGTGGTCAATCGGCTGCGCTGGATGCAGCAGATGTTCGCAGTGGACGCACACGACGTCGTGCTGCAGAAGACTCCGTGCAGTTTCGACGTGTCGGTGTGGGAATTCTTCCTGCCGCTGATGAGCGGTGCCCGCCTGGTGATGGCGCGCACCGGCGGCCACCGGGATCCTGCGTATCTGGCTGACACGATCCGGCGTGAAAAGGTCACCACGATCCATTTCGTGCCCTCGATGCTGCACGCCTTTCTCGAACATGGCGATGCCGCAGCGTGTGCGAGTCTCAAGCAAGTGATCTGCAGTGGCGAGGCGTTGCCGGCTGCTCTGGCCGCGGCGTTCCTGCGTCAGCTGCCGCGGATCGGTCTGCACAATCTGTATGGCCCGACCGAGGCGGCGGTGGACGTCACCGCGTGGCATTGCGAGGCGAGCGACAGCAGATCGAGCATTCCGATCGGGAGCCCGGTGGCGAACACCCGCATCTACATCCTCGATCGCTACGCCCAGCCGGTGCCGGTCGGCGTGGCGGGGGAAATCTTCATCGGCGGTGTGCAGGTTGGTCGCGGCTATCTGAATCGCGACGTGCTGACCCGCGAACGCTTCCTGCCTGATCCGTTCGCGCACGAGGCGGCCGCGCGCATGTACAAGACCGGCGACCTCGGTCGCTGGCGCGCAGATGGCAACATCGAATATCTCGGCCGCAACGACTTTCAGGTCAAGCTGCGTGGCTTCCGCATCGAGCTGGGCGAGATCGAGCACCGACTTGCCACGCATCCGGCGGTGGCGCAGGTAGTGGTGCTGGCCCGCGAAGATCGCCCCGGCGACATGCGGCTGGTGGCCTATGTGGTGGTCGGCCAGAGCGCCGACGCCGATCCGGCGGCGCTATCGGCGTACTTGCGGCAGAGCCTGCCCGAGTACATGGTGCCTGCGCACTACGTGCTGGTGGAGGCGATTCCGCTGTCGTCCAACGGCAAGGTGGATCGCGGGCAACTGCCGGCGCCGCTTGATGCGACGACCGACCCGGCGCGTGAATACCTGGCGCCGCGCGACGAGCTTGAACAGCGCGTGGCCCGGGCGATGACCGCGGTGCTTGGGGTGAATGCGCTGGGTGTGGACGACAACTTCTTCGACCTCGGCGGCCATTCGCTGCTGGCCTCGCGCCTGATTGCCCGGATCAATCGCGAGTTCGGGCTTGCGCTGTCGTTGCGTGTCGCGTTCGACGCGCCGACCGTGGCGTCGCTGGTGGCGACGATCCGCTCCCTCGACACCGACCCGGCCCGCGCCGACACCGTGTCGCGATCGATCCCGCGACTCGCCGATCGCAGCATGGCGCCGCTCTCGCTGATGCAGCAGCGTGTCTGGTACCTCGAACAGCTCAATCCCGGGCAAGTGGCCTACCACGCGCCGTCCGCGCATCGTCTGCGCGGCCCGATGAACGTAGCCGCCTTCGAGCGCGCGTTGCGCGAGATGGTGCGGCGTCAACCCAGCCTGCGCACGTCGATCGAGCTCGACGACAGGACGGCGATCCAGCGCATCCACGCCGAGGTTACGGTCGATCTGCCCTTGGAGGACCTGTCCGGATTGCCCGCCGATGAGCGCGAGGCGACGCTGGCCCGGCGCCTCGACGAACTGATCGCCGAGCCGTTTGATCTGGCCACGCCACCGCTGTTTCGGGTACGCCTGCTCCGGCTCGGCGCCGAGGAGCACGTGTTTTTCTTCATGCCGCATCACGTGATCTGGGATGGCTGGTCGTTCGACCTGATGTACGAGGAAATGTCGGCCCTGTACGCCGGCTTCTGCGCCGGCCGACCAGCATCGCTGGCGCCGTTGGCCATCGAGTACGGCGATTTCGCCGCGTGGCACGTGCAATGGATGCGCGGCGAGGAGCTGGCCCGCCAGCTGGCGCATTGGCACCAGCACCTGACGGGGACGCTCGAGCCGCTCGAATTGCCGGTCGATCGCCCGCGGCCGCCACGCATGAGCGGCGCCGGCGCCACCGAATGGATCCATTTGCCGGCGACGCAGGAAGCGGCGATGCGACAGTTGGGCCAGCAAGCGCAGTCCACCCTGTTCATGGTGCTGCTGACGGCCTGGTACGTGCTGTTGCATCGCTTGAGCGGACAGCGCGATCTGATCGTCAATACGCCGGTGCGCGGCCGCGAGATGCCCGAGCTGGAGCGGGTGATGGGTTTCTTCGTCAACGCCCTGCCGCTCCGGGTGCAGCTGGATCCGGAGTCGTCGTTCCTCGATGCGTTGCGCGCCGTGCGCGGTGTGGTGCTCGATGCGTTCGCCAGCCCCGACGTGCCGTTCGAGCAGCTGGTGATCGACCTCGGTGTGCGCCGCGACGACAGCCGTCCGCCACTGAGCCAGGCGATGTTCTCGTTCCAGGACGTGCGCCAGCGCCCGGGTCACTGGGGCAATCTCGAGCACCAGAACATTCCGGTGTTCCAGCACGGCGCCGCGGACGACGTCGGCCTGTGGTTCATCGAACACGGCCGCGGCCTTTCCGGCGGCCTGACCTACAACACGGACATCTTCGATGCCTCCAGCGCAGCGCGCTGGGCCGGCTATCTGCAGCAGATCTTCGTGCAGGCGGCGGCCTCGCCGCAGCGTGCGCTCGGTGAGTTCGAGCTGATGGATGGCGCCGAGCGCCGCCAGGTGCTGGAGGAGTGGAATGCGACGGCCATGGACTACGACCGCTCGCTGGGTTTGTCGGCATTGATCGAGGCGCAGATGGCCAGGACGCCGCAGCACATCGCCGCCGAGTGCGGGGGCGAGCGGCTCGACTATGCCGGGCTGGAACGCGCCAGCCGCAATCTGGCGTCTGCACTGCGGCGCCGTGGTCTCGGTCGGGGCGATCGGGTCGGGATATGCGTGCCACGCAGCCTGTCGATGCTGGTGGCCGTGCTCGGCGTGCTGCGCAGCGGCGCCGCCTACGTGCCGCTGGATCCGACTTTTCCGCCCGAACGCCTGCACTACATGGCCGAACATGCGCGCTTGCGCCATGTGCTGGTCACCGACGCCGGGCTGTTGCCCGCGGCGGTTACGCACGGGCGTGAACTGCTCGACGTGGATGCCCTGGCGGTCGAGCCCGCGGGAGTCGCCGAGCTGCCGGAGGTGCGCGGCGACGACACCGCGTACGTGTTGTATACCTCCGGCTCTACTGGCAAGCCGAAGGGCGTCGGCGTCCGGCATCGCAATCTGGTCAACTTCCTGCTGAGCATGGCGCGCGAACCCGGCTTCACCGAATCTGACACCGTGTGCGCGGCCACCACGCTCTCCTTCGATATCGCCGGGCTGGAGCTGTATCTGCCACTGATCGTGGGCGGGCGCATGGTGATCGCCAGCGACGAGGAGCAGCACGAACCGAACCGGATGTGGGACCTGATCGAGCGCAGCGGTTGCAACGTGTTGCAGGTCACGCCACCTGTGCTGCGTTTGCTGCAGGAGGCGGGCAAGAATCGCGCCGTGGATCATCTGCGGCTGTTTGTTGGCGGCGAGGCGCTGTCACTGGCGGTCGCCAGCAGCATGGCCGGGCGCTGCCGCGAATTCTGGAACCTGTACGGTCCCACCGAGACGACGATCTGGTCCGCCGTGGCGCGGATCAAGCCGGGCATCAACGCGGTACCGCTGGGCAGGCCGATCGCGAATACGCGGATCTATGTGCTGGACGCACATCGACGCCCGCTGCCGCCGGGCGTCATCGGGGAGCTCTGGATCGCCGGCGATGGCGTTGCCGCCGGATACCTGTATCAGGACGAGTTGACCGCCGAGCGCTTCGTCGACGATCCCTTCGCCGGCGGTTCGGCTCGCATGTATCGCACCGGCGACCTGGGCGCGTGGCGTGATGGCGCCCTGTACTTCCACGGGCGCACCGACCACCAGATCAAGATTCGCGGGTTCCGCATCGAGCCTGGTGACATCGAAACCGTGGCGGACAGCCACCCGTCCGTGCGTGAATCGGTAGTAGTGGTGCGTGAGTTTGGCGCCAACGATGTACGCATGGTGTTGTACGCGGCGATCGACGGTGACATCGCGGTGGTCACGCAGGCGTTGCGCGAGCATCTGCGTCAGCGCCTGCCCGGCTACATGCTGCCACAGCACATTGAGGTGCTGGTGGAACTGCCGAAGACGCCGAACGGCAAGATCGATCGCAAGGCGTTGCCGATGCCGACGGCTGCCATCGCCGTGGCGGAGTCCAGATCGGCACAAGCAGAACCCATGACAACCGCAGAAGCCATGACCGACCCGCGCGAGCTCTATCTTGCCAACATCTGGCGCGAGCTGATCGGTGTGCAGGATATCCGTCGCAACGACAACTTCCTCGACCTGGGTGGGCATTCCATGCTGGCGGTCGAGTTCGCCACCCGCGTCAGAAAAGAAACCACGGTGAGCCTGCGACTGCTGAACATCGTCACCGGTACGCTGGCATCATTGGCCGTGGAGTTGCCCGAGGATCGTTCGGTGTCGACCTCGGAAGACTCCCTGTGGTCGCGCTTGCGCAAGCGTCTGGGACGGCGTTGAGGTGTTCGACCGACGAGAGGAAGCCGGCGTGCGTCGCGTGACAGGCAGCGGGAATGACCTGATGCCGCGCACCTGCGCGCGACCAGCAGGCTGGTACTATCGCGGCGGCATGTGGCGGCGGCGTGGCCGCGCATCACGACTCCAGGGCGGAACATCGGTTGATCCGCACCACGACGGTGTGTCGCACATCCGATGGCTGATGCGCGATGCGTTGCGCGGGCGCGTGATCAAACGCAACATGGAGCCGGGCTGGTTGGACGCGAAACCGATCTTGATCGACTGGCTGGGTCACTTCATTCCGAGTCATGCGCTCGATCCTGATCAAGCCGAATGTTCATACTAAGTCTCCTCTATCTCGCGCTCACCATCGTCCGGCCGCAGGACTACATGCCCGCGCTGGCCGGCATTCCGCTGTTGCCGGGAGTGCTCGCCCTGGCGTTTCTGGTGTGGGCGATCAGCGCCAAGAAGCACTTCGACGCTCCGCAATTCCTGCTGCTTCCGGTATTCCTGCTGGTCGGTATGGTTTCAATGGTTGCCAACCACTGGGCCGGTGGTGCGCTTGAATTCCTCGCGCGCTTCGGCCCGACGGTCATTGCGTTCTTCGTTTTTGCGGCGGCCTGCACCACCCAGCGCCAGGTGACCATCGCCATGACCGTGTTCGTGATCTGTGCGGCCGTGCTCGCCGCGCACAGCATCCAGCAGGCGAACACCGGGATAGGCTGGACGGGCATGACCATCGGCGAGGACGGGCGTGTTCGCTACGTGGGGATATTCAACGACCCCAACGATCTCGGCTTGCTGTTTGTGGCGGTACTGCCCATGGCCATCTTCCTCAGCGGTCTTGGCGGTTTCCTGCGTCGCGTTTTCTGGCTGGCTGCCGCGGCCCTGCTCCTGTACGGGATCTACCTGACCAATTCGCGCGGCGCCATGCTCGCGGTGCTGGTGGTGGGCGGCATCTTCATCTGGCGGCGTCGAGGCATGTTCACCGCCGGTGTCCTCGGCGTGGCGGGGCTGCTGGTCATGCGCTTGCTGTCCTCGCGCATGCAGGAGCTGGATCCCGACGAATCCTCGGCCTTCGGGCGAGTGGATGCCTGGTATGAGGGCATGCACATGTTCTTCTCGAATCCCTTGCTTGGTGTCGGGCCCGGCAACTTCACCGACTACAATCAGCTGACCGCGCACAACTCCTGGGTGCTGGTGCTGGCCGAAACCGGGTTCGTCGGCTACACCTTGTGGCTGGCGTTCGTCGTTTATGGCTTCTGGATGATGATGAACGTCATGCGATACCAGCCCGATGCGGTCGACGACCCAAATCAGGCGCGCCTGTTGCAGGGCGAACGCAGCATGGCGTTCACCTTGCTGCTGTCGCAGTACGGCCTGTTTGCGGCCGCATTCTTCCTCAGCCGCAGCTACACCGTGGTGATGTACCTGCTGATCGCGGTGGTGGTCGGCCATTACCTCGGGATGCGACAACGCTGGCAGGGGTTGCCGATGTTCCGGCTGTCCGATCACTGGCTGCGCTGGATGATGGTGTCCGTAGGCAGCATCATGGCGCTGTACGTCATCACCACCTTGATGCTGATCGGCACATGAGTACTCGCAGCCGCGCCTTGCGCAACACCTTGTTTTCCTCGGTAGGCATCTACGTCGAGTACTCGCTGGGCATGCTTGCGGCGATCCTCATTGCCCGGCAACTTGGCCCGCAACACTATGGCATCTACGGCCTGTTCATCTGGTTCGCCGCGGTGGGCGTGGTGGCCACGAACTCGGGGATCACCACGGGGGTGATCAAGTTCGTCGCCGAGCTGCGCGGAGCGCAACAGGAACACCTGATCGTGCCGGTGCTCGGCTACCTGCGGCGGATGCAGGTGTGGCACCTGCTGTTCGTGATGGCGCTGGCGCTGATGCTGTACCTGCTGTTCGGTGCGCGTTTTGCTGCCGAAATGGGCGTCACCGAGTTCGCGATGCTTGCTGCGGCGGTGGCGATGCGCGCGCCCTACATGTTCAACATCGCCATTGCCAAGGGCTTCGAGGCGTTCGATGCCACCGCGAAGGTGAGCATGCTGTCGGCGCCGCTGAATCTGCTGATGGTGGCTGCGGCGATGTTGCTGGGTGCGTCGATCTTCTGGTTTCTGGTGGTCTACCTGATTTCGAGCGTGGTTTTCCTGCTGACCTCGCGTCACCAGGCGCGCCGTCTGGTGAGGCCGCTCGCGAGCGACCATGCCATGCCCGCTCAGTTGCGGCAGCGGGTTCGCCGACACCTGCGCATCGTCTCGGTCACGATCATCCTCGGCTTCCTGATCGCCAGCGACGTGGAGATCCTGTTCCTGAACATGTTCGACAGCGCTGCCTCGGCGGGCTACTTCAAGGTGGCCTACCAGCTGGCGACGGGAATCATGTTGCTGGTGCCCGGCGTGTTCGGCGCCGTGCTGTTGCCGATGATGGCCAAGGCGCAGAGCCAGGGGCGCGAGGAGGGCGGGCGGCGCTTCGTCGCCGTCACCAGCTATCTGGCCTTGCTGGCGGCGCCCGTGGTGGCCTTCGGCAGCACCTTTTCCGGCCCGGTCATCGCCCTGCTGTACGGCGCGTCGTACGCCACCGCGGCACCGGTATTTGCCTGGTGCCTGTTCGCCTGCGCCCTGGGCACGGTGATCCAGGGCGCCACCAGCCTGCTGGTCAGCGCGGACCGGCAACACATCGTGCTGATTCTCACGATTGCACTGGGCGCGCTCAAGATGCTGCTTGATTTCGTGCTGATCTCGCGCTTCGGGCTGTACGGTTCGGTGGCCGCCATCGTGATCGAGTTGATCGTCATCGCGGCCTCCTACCTGACCATCGGCATGCGCATCAGCGGGGTGCAACTGGAGTGGCCGCGCCTGCTGCGCATCGTGTTGGCCGCGGCACTGTCGGCCGGCCTGGCCTCGCTGGTGCACGCGGCCCGGCTGACGCCGATACCGGCCCTGCTGCTCGGCGCCGTCGTGCTGGGCGGCTCCTATCTGCTGTTGACCCTGGTGCTGCAATGCTGGAGCCGGGCCGACATCGTACAATTGCAGAGCCTGCACGAGCGGTATGCCGCCGGTCGCCCGCGCCTGCTCGGCCGCCTGCTCGACTGGGCCGGCGCGCGCGCGTGGGGGGAGCCATGACAGCATCCTGGTACGAGAAGGCATTCAGTCGCGTGCTCTACCCGGCGTGGGAGAGCGGCCTGCGGCGACGGCACACGCTGTCCCACCTGGCCGACTACCAGCGGGATCAGTGGTTGACGCCCGAACAGATCGCCACGCTGCAGTGGCAGCGTCTACAGCATTTGCTGGAGCACTGCGAGCGCGAGGTTCCGTACTATCGGCGCCGCTGGCGCGAGTTGGGCATCGCGGTGGCGGACATCCGCAACCTGGACGACTACGCGCGGCTGCCGCTGCTGACCAAGGCGGATATCCGCCAGCACTTCGACGAGCTGAAGGCGGATTCCTGGCGCGAACGCCTGCTGTACAAGGCCACCGGCGGCTCGACCGGCGACCCGATGCGATTCGGCTACACGCGCGAAAGCTACGAACGGCGCACCGCGGTGATGTGGCGCGGCTACGACTGGGCCGGCTCGCGCATGGGCCGGCGCACGCTGTTCCTGTGGGGCGGGGCGGTCGGCGAGCCGAGCCGGCTGCAACAGTTCAAGGATCGCGTATACAACGCGGCCTTCGCCCGCCACGT
>DATNBK010000075.1:0-3007 GCA_035571995.1 Rhodanobacter sp. | reverse complement strand
GGCTGGCCTGCGGCCCAGGCGACGGCGGCGCGTGATTTCATGCGGGTTCTCCTTCGATCCGGATTCGCGACGGTGCCCGGCCATGGTACCCGGCCGGCGACGCGATACGGGCGGCGTGGCCAGCCCGGGCATCCGGCGATGGCGTGCCGCACGGGTGGATTTCCCTGGCTGTCATGGCCGCTCCACGCTCCGCGCCTCGCGCATCAGCTCAAGGCAGCTCGTTGCCCGAGAACGGATCGATGGCATAGGGATGCACGGTGGCCAGGAACCCGGGCTGCGCGCGTATGCGTGCGATCCAGGCAAGGACGTGCGGGTAATTTTCGAGCGGCAGGCCAGCCTCGTCGGAGAAGCCGACGTAGGCATACATCGACATGTCGGCAACCGTATAGGTGTCGACCAGGAACTCCCGGGTGGCGAGCCAGGCGTCCAGCACGGCGAGGGTCTTGAGACCCAACGCGCGCTTGCCCTCGATCGCTTCCCGGCTGCGCCGCGCGAGCTTGCCGGTGAGTGTCCAGTGTCGCAGGGTGGCGATGCCGTTTTGTACCTGGTCTTCCTCGAAGAACATCCAGCGCAGCACCTGCGCACGGCGCCAGGCATCGTCCGGGACGTAGCGCGTGCCCTCGCCCAGGTACATCAGGATGGCATTCGACTCCGGCAGGCAGCGACCGTCGTCGAGTTCAAGTACCGGCACGGCGCCGGTGGGATTCTTGGCACGGAACGCATCGGTCTGACCCGCGCCCTCGAAGATGCTCACCGGCACGGTTTCATAGCTGATGCCAAGGTGGTGGAGCAGCAGGCGCACCTTGTAGGCGTTCTGCGAAGGCAGATAGTCATGGAGTTTCATGGGTGTTTGCTCCGAACGCGGGCATGCCCGCAGGCCTGGGACACTTGGCGAGGCGGGGGATCCTGCCTGCCGGTTGCGGATGATATGGCGGGGCCATGGCATGCGCCCGCCCGCCATGGTGGCGCAGCATCAATGGTTGCAGTTCACGCAAGCTTCCCGCGGCAGCGGCTGGCGCTTCACGGGAGGCGCCGTGGATTGGCGTTGTCCGTAAAGCATGCCGCCCAGGATCAACGCACCGCCGGCAGCCATGCCCGGCGTCAGCGCTTCGCCCAACGCCAGCCACGCCCACAGCACGCCGAACACCGGGGCCAGGTAGGCGATCGTCGCGGCGCTGGGGGCGCCGATGCGTTGGATCAGTCGGAAATACAGGACATACACGACCGACGTGCCGAGCGAGCCGAGGGCGAGGACGCTGGACCATGCACCCAGCGGTATGGGCGTCGACGGCCAGGTCCAGATCGCGAGCGGGACGAGGAGCAGGGCATTGCTCGCCAACAGGGCGGCAACCAGGGCTGTCGCGGGAATGTCGCGGAACTGCTGCCGCACCAGGTTGGCGCCGGCACCGTACAACAAGGTTGCCAACGTGCCTGCGGCGACCGCGGCGCCAGTGTCCGCACCAAGGAGATTGCCGCCGGCAAGCACCACGACGCCGGCCAGGCCAGACAGCATGCCCACGACGCGCCGGCTGCCCATGCGTTCCCCGAAGAACAGGAAGGCGGTGAGCGCGGTGAACGGCACCGCCATGCTGAACACGATCGCGTTGACGCCGGCCGGCGCGCGTTCGCTGCTCCAGGCAAACAGCAGCAGCGGGACCAGGATGTTGAGTGCCCCGATCGAGACGATCTTCCACCACCCGGCCGCGGCAAGTTGCAGGCGCGAGCGCCACAGGAACGGCGTCAACAGCAAGGCGCCGACCCCGAGCCGCAGGTCGATCACCGGGGCCGGCCCAAACGTCGGAGCGGCGATGCGCAGGAACAGGAAGGAGCTGCCGCTGAGCGCTGCCGCCAGGACCAGCTCGAGCGGCGTGCGCCAATCGCGGCCGGGGGTGGCTGGGCTCGGCAGGTGCGAGCCGCGGTGGCGCGTTGCCGCGGCGTCCGGCGCATCACCTGTTGCCGGTACGCGTGGCGCCTTGGCGTTCGCGACGTGGCTGCGCAAGGACACCATGTCGTCCGACAGCTTTGTCAATTCCCTCAACATGGAGCGCCTCCTGGTGGCTTGCACCGGAGCTTTGGGAGGCGCGAAGATAGTGCGGTTCGGCTGTCATAAAAAGCGATGAATTCTCAACCTGGCCTTGAGGAATGTTCAAGATGGGACGAGCCCCGCTCAATGCGCTGCAAATGTTCGTCGCCGCCGCGCGCGCGCAAAACCTGACCCGCGCGGCCGAGCGCCTGCACCTGACCGTCAGCGCGCTGAGCCACCAGATCCGGCTGCTGGAGCAGCGGGTGGATTTCGTGTTGTTCGTGCGTGGTCCGCGCGGGCTGACCCTGACTGCCGAGGGGCAGCGCCTGCTGAGGAATGTCGCCCCGCATCTCGATGCCATCGAGGAGGCGCTGAAACCGCTGTGCGCGCGCTCCGGCCACACGCTCTCGCTGTCGGCGATGCCGTCGATGACGTCGAGCTGGCTGTTGCCGCGGCTTCCGGCTTTCGTCGCCAAGCATCCAGAGGTGGAGTTGAACCTGCATTCGGCGACCGAGCTGGTGGACTTTGCGGACGGCCGTTACGACGCGGCGTTGCGCTACGGCGCCGGCCAATGGCCGAACGTGACCGTCGAGCCCCTGCTCGAGGAATGGCTTACGCCCGTGGCGAGCCCGGCGCTGCTCGGCCGCCACAAGCGCTGGCGCCCCGGCTCGCTAGGCAGCCTGCCTTTGCTGGGTCCGGAAGACGCCTGGCAGGAGTGGTTCGCGATGCATGGCGGTACCCAGCCCAAGCGCTACGCCACCTCGTTCAGCGATTCCGAATCGCGCCAGCGCGCGGCGGTGGAAGGGCTGGGCGTGGCCTTGGGGCGCATCACCATGGTCCGGCCGCTGATCGAGACCGGGCAGCTCGTCGCGCTCGTTCCCGAGCAGATGAAGGCCGATCGCTCCCATTACCTCGTCTATCCGGAGCGCTCGCGCAAGCATGCGGGCTTTGCGGCATTCCGCGAATGGCTGCTGGACGAGGCGG